>DATMEB010000244.1:0-13454 GCA_035557095.1 Nocardioidaceae bacterium
ACCTTCGGGTCCTCGGCCCGGGTGCGTGCCAGCCGCCCCATCTTCAGCGCCTGCGCGTGGTGCACGACCATCGACTGCACGAACTGAGAGTCGGCCCGGTTGAAGCGGTCGGCCGGCAGGGTCGTCCCCGGCGGCAGCGTCTTCGCGGGCTCGCCGGGCCGGCCGGGCTGCAGGATGGTCCCCTCCCCGCCGGAACCCCCGCCGGAACCCCCGCCGGAAGCACCGCCGGACCCGGCCTCGCGAGCGGCTGCAGAGCGCTCGGCCCGGCTGTCGGAGCCGCCCGCAGCGGGCTGGTCCTGACCCGAGCACGCCGCCAGGCCACCCCCGGTCACCACGGCCAGCGCCAGGCCCAGCGCCGCCGCGAGGACCCGCGGGCGCGCCCGCTCCAGAGCCGCCGTACCTGCGTTCCGGCTCACCCTGCCTCCATCACAAAAAGTAGTCCCGCAATGACCTTGCGTGTTCGGTCACCCTACGTCAGGATCAGTCTGGGCAACCGCCCTGTATCGCCCCTGAATGGTGCCCGACCGGCGCATTCGACAGGAGGATTCCAGAAATGGCACGTCGATCAGCCATGCGGCGCGCGCTTCGACCAGGACGTCTCGGCCTGGTCGCAGTCGGCGCCCTTGCACTCGGGCTGACAGCCCTCGCCCCGCCCGTGGTCGCCGACGACGCGTCCGGGCAGCACGCGGCCGCCCACGACCGGGCCGCCGACCGGGCGGTCGCCGAGCAGAACGACCCCACCTGCGCTCCACGCCAGCAGGACCTGCGCCAGGCGGCAGACCGGTTCGCGCAGGGCTGCCTGCCCGGTGAGGACATCGCCCGCCTCAACGACAGCCGCGCCACGCTCGAGTCCGGCGACGTCGCGTCGCACAACATGCGTCTGCTGCGCAACCTCCCCAAGACCGGCGCGTTCGCCGGCGAGGACGCGTTCAACAGCGACCTGGCGTTCCAGGGCCGCTACGCGTACGCGGGCAACTACAACGGCTTCAACGTCTACGACATCAAGAACGCGCGCCATCCGCGACTGGTCAGCCAGGTCGTCTGCCCCGGCTCGCAGAACGACGTCTCCGTCAGCGGCGACATCCTCGTGCTCTCGACCGACTCCAGCCGCAGCGACGACTCGTGTGCGAGCACGACGCAGTCGGCCTCGGAGAAGAGCTCCTGGGAGGGTGTCAAGGTCTTCGACATCAGCAACCCGCGGTTGCCGCAGTACGTCGCAGCAGTCGAGACGGCGTGTGGATCGCACACGCACTCGCTGGCGCCGACGCACAACGGCCGGACGGTGTACGCCTACGTGTCGTCGTACAGCCCTGACGCCACCTTCCCCGACTGTCAGCCGCCGCACGACCAGCTCAGCGTGGTGAAGATCCCGGCCAACTCGCCGGACGACGCGACTCTCGCCGCCACACCGGTACTGTTCCCCGACGGCGGCAACCCGGGCGGCAACGGCTCGTCGACGACGAGCGGATGCCACGACATCACGGCCTACCCGAGCAAGGACATCGCGGCCGGTGCCTGCATGGGTGACGGTGTGCTCCTCGACATCTCCGACCGGGAGGCCCCGGTGGTGACCGAGACCGTGCGCGACACGACGAACTTCGCGTTCTGGCACTCCGCGACGTTCAACAACGCCGGCACGAAGGTCGTGTTCACCGACGAGCTCGGCGGCGGTGGCGCGCCCACCTGCAACCCGACCGTGGGCAGCACCCGCGGCGCCAACGGCATCTACAACATCGATGACGGGCAGCTCGTCTTCAAGAGCTACTACAAGATGCCGCGTACGCAGACCAACAACGAGAACTGCGTGGCGCACAACGGCTCGCTGCTCCCGGTGAAGGGCCGCGACATCATGGTGCAGGCCTGGTACCAGGGCGGCATCTCGGTCTACGACTTCACCGACTCCGCCAACCCGCGCGAGCTGGCGTGGTTCGACCGCGGCCCGGTTTCGGACGAGGAGCTGGTGCTCGGCGGCTCGTGGTCGGCGTACTACTACAACGGCTACGTGTACTCCAACGACATCCAGAAGGGCTTCGACGTGCTCCGGATCAGCCACCCGGCGGTTGCCTCCGCCGCACGGCACCGGTACGACGTGCTCAACCCGCAGAGCCAGCCCGACTACAGCCGGCGCTGACGATCCCATCCGCTGACGACGCCAGTCGCCAGCACCCCGTACGAGGCGCCCGGTCCGTGCTGGACCGGGCGCTTCGCTGTCTGCTGACTCGCGGTGCGGACTCGCGGTGTGGCTGATGGGACGGCCGTGGCGGTGGGCGACTCGGGAGATTACGGACGGGTGCCTCGACAACACCGCGCGTGAAACTGTATACAGAATGAACGCAGGGGGTACATCGACTGGTGAACGAGGCGGTGCGGTCAGGGAGGGTCCGCCTCTCAGGAAAGGAAGCGCAGTCATGGCGCCCAGACGCCCCCGCGGCCGCAGCCTCGTTGCGCTCGCCGTCACATGGCCCCTGATCGCCGTCGCGGCCTGCACCGGCGAGCCCGCGACCGCCCCGTCGTCCGACGTGCAGGGCCAGCAGAGCTTCGCCGACGACCGACCGGCCCGTGACGGCGGCCAGGTCACGATCGCGCTCGCCGAGGAGCCGGACGCCCTCGACCCGTCGCTGGCCGGGACCTTCGTCGGCCGCATCGTCTTCGCGAACATGTGCGAGAAGCTCTACGACACCAACTCGGAGCTGCAGGTGGTGCCGCAGCTCGCCGCCGACATGCCCGACATCTCCGAGGACGGCCTGACCGTCACGATCCCGCTGCGCGAGGGACTGAAGTTCAACGACGGCACACCGCTGACGGCCGATGCGGTCAAGCAGTCCATCGAGCGGCACCAGGACATCCCCGGGTCATCGCGTACCGCCGAGCTCTCCTCCGTGCAGAGCGTCGACGTCGTCGACCCGCTCACGGTGCGGCTCAACCTGACTGAGCCGTTCGCACCGCTGACGTCGGTGCTGGCCGACCGCTCCGGCATGGTCATGTCGCCGAGGCAGATGGACCGGCTGGGTGCGGACTTCGGCGACGACCCGGTGTGCGTCGGCCCGTTCGACTTCGTCGAGCGTCGCGCCGGCGAGTCGATCACGCTGCAGAGGTCCGACGACTACTACGACGCCGACAAGGTGCACCTCGACCAGGTGACGTTCCGGATCATCGAGACGGGCCCGGTGCGTGCGGCCAACCTGCGTTCGGGTGAGGTCGACATCGCCGAGCGCCTCGACACCACGACGTTGGAGCAGGTCGAGGCCGATGGCAGCTTGCGGATGTACGAGGCCGGGTCGATCGGCTACCAGGGCATCACGATCAACGTCGGCAACACCGGCGGCGTGGAGCGACCCTTCGGCCAGCGGACGGTGCCGATCGCGGAGGACCCGCGGGTGCGCGAGGCGTTCGAGCTGTCGCTGGACCGGGACACCATCAACCGGGTGGCCTTCAACGGCAGGTACGACCCCGACTGCAGCCCCATCGCGCCGAACAACCCGATGTCCACCGAGATCACCTGCAGCGAGCGCGACGTCGCCCGGGCGAAGCAGCTGCTGCAGGAGGCCGGCGTGCAGACCCCGGTCCAGGTCGAGCTCATGCTCAACACCGACCCCCAGGCCGTGCGCATGGGCCAGGTCGTCCAGCAGATGGCCAAGGAGGCCGGCTTCGCCGTGAAGGTGCGGCCGACCGAGTTCGTCAGCTCCCTGGAGCTGGCCGAGAAGGGGCAGTTCGACACGTTCCAGATCGGCTGGTCCGGCCGCGTCGATCCCGACGGCAACATCTACGACTTCCACCACAGCACGGGCGCCAACAACTACGCCGGCTACCACGACGCCGAACTCGACGAGATGCTGGAGGAGGCGCGCAGCAGCACCGACCCGACCCAGCGCAAGGAGATGTACGCCGACATCGTCGAGCGTCTCCAGGACGAGCTGGGGATCATCTACCTCTACCACGAGAACCTGTACACCGGCGCGAGCTCCGACATCGTCGGTCTCGAGTACTACGGCGACGGGCTGCTCCGGCTGAAGACCGCCGGGTTGGCCCAGGGCTGACGGACCGGAACCGGAGACGACGAGCACCAGATGAAGCGGTACCTGCTCAAGCGCATCGGCGCTGCACTGGTCGCGCTCTGGCTCGCCAGCGTGATCGTCTTCGCGGGAGTACGCGCGCTGCCCGGCGACGCCGCGCTGGCGCTCGCCGGGGAGGAACGCAGCCCGGAGGCGCTGGCCGAGATCCGCGACAAGTACGGCCTCGACGAGCCGGTGCCGGTGCAGTACGTGAAGTGGGCGTCGCTGGCGGTGCGCGGCGACCTCGGCGAGTCGGTGCGCACCGGCCTCGACGTCACCCAGACGATCATCGACAAGATCCCGATCACGCTGGAGCTCGCGGTGCTCAGTGTGCTCGTCGGGGTGCTGATCGGCATCCCCGCCGGGGTCTTCGCGGCGGCGCGCAGGGGCGGGTTCACCGACTACGCCAGCAACGCCATCGGGCTGGCGGGGCTGTCGATCCCGAACTTCTGGCTCGGGCTGGTGCTGATCCTGTTCCTCGCGATCAGGGTGCAGATCTTCCCTGCCTCGGGGTACGTGCCGTTCCTGGAGGACCCGATCGGCAACGTCTACCACATGCTCCTGCCCGCATTCGTGCTCGGCAGCGGGCTCGCGGCGGTGATCATGCGGCAGATGCGCTCGTCGATGCTGGAGGCGCTGGACACCGACTACGTGCGTACGGCGCGCGCGAAGGGGCTCAGCGAACGCTCCGTGGTCGGCACACACGCCCTGCGCAACAGCCTGATCACCGTGGTGACCGTCATCGGTCTGCAGCTCGGCCTGCTCATCTCCGGAGCGGTGGTGACCGAGCAGATCTTCGTGATCCCCGGGTTCGGCAACCTCATCGTCGCCGCGGTGTTCCAGCGTGACCTTCCGATGATCCAGGGCGCGGTGCTGGTCGCCGCTGCGGGCTACATCATCATCAACCTGCTCGTCGACATCTCCTACTCGCTGCTCAACCCGCGTATCCGCATCGCAGGAGACGCGGCATGACGGCGACGCCCACCACACCCACGCAGCAGGCACCCCCGCCCGCGGAGCAGGTCACCAGCCCCCGCGCCCGCCGCAGGCGCCGGATGATCCGCCGGTTCATGCATCGCAGGATCGCGGTCGTGGGCGGTGTGTTCTCCCTGTTGTTCGTCCTGGTGGCGGTCTTCGCGCCGTGGCTCGCGCCGTACAGCCCGACGGCGAGCGACTTCCAGGAGGTGCTGATCTCGCCGTCGCCGCCGCACCCGTTCGGCACCGACGAGCTCGGACGCGACATCTTCTCCCGGGTGATCTTCGGCGCGCGGGCGTCCATCGCGGCAGGCGTGCTGGCGACCGTCGTGGCGATGGTCATCGCGGTCCCGATCGGCCTCGTCGCCGGCTACTACCGCGGCTCGGTCGACATGGTGATCATGCGGGTCAACGACGCGCTGCTGGCCTTCCCGTTCCTCATCCTGGCCGTCGGGCTGGCGGCGATCCTCGGACCGTCGCTGGTCAACGCCGCGCTCGCCATCGGGCTGTCCTACGTACCCAACGTGGTGCGGGTCACCCGTGGTGAGGTCATGGCGCTGCGCGAGGAGGACTATGTCGAGGGCGCGGTCGCCAACGGCGCCAACGACGTCGTGATCCTGCGGCGCCACATCCTGCCCAACGTCATGAACACCTTGATGGTGCAGGGCACCGTGCTGATCCCGCAGGCGATCATCGCGGAGTCGCTGCTGTCGTTCCTGGGCCTGGGGGTGCAGCCGCCGACGCCGTCGTGGGGCGTGATGCTGTCCTCGGCGCAGGCCTACATCGACCAGGCGTGGTGGCCGGCGCTGTACCCCGGGCTCGCGATCTTCGTGGCGACGCTGGCGTTCAACCTGTTCGGCGACGGGCTGCGCGACGTACTCGACCCGAAGGCACTGAGGTGAGACAGGTGACGCTGGTGGCGAGACGATGAGCGACAAGCTGCTCGAGGTCACCGACCTCTCGGTGCGGTTCCGCACCGACGAGGAGCCGGTACAGGCTGTCGACAGTCTGTCGTTCACGCTGCACGAGCGCGAGATCCTCGCGATCGTCGGGGAGTCCGGTTGCGGCAAGAGCGTCACCGCGCTGTCCGTGCTCGGGCTGCTGCCACCGGCGGGGGAGGTGGTGTCGGGCAGTGTGCACTTCGCCGGTGTGGACCTGGCCGACCTGAGCCCGACGCAGCTGCGCGACGTGCGCGGCAAGGACATCTCGATGGTGTTCCAGGAGCCGATGACCTCGCTCAACCCGGTGCTGCGGATCGGCCGGCAGATCACCGAGGTGCTGCGCCGGCACGAGGGCCTCTCGCGCGGGGCGGCTCGCTCCCGGGCCATCGAGCTGCTGACACTGGTCGGCATCCCGGCGCCCGAGCGTCGTATCGACGACTACGCGCACCAGATGTCCGGCGGCATGCGCCAGCGCGTGATGATCGCGATGGCGCTGGCCTGCAACCCCAAGGTGCTGATCGCCGACGAGCCGACGACGGCGCTCGACGTCACGATCCAGGCCGGGATCCTCGACCTTATGCGCGAGGTGCGCGACCGGCTCGGCACCGCGATCATCCTGATCACGCACGACCTCGGCGTGGTCGCAGACATGGCCGACCGGGCGATGGTGATGTACGCCGGCCGCAAGGTCGAGGAGGCCTCGATCGACGACATCTTCGAGCACACACAGCACCCGTACACGATGGGCCTGCTCGGGGCGGTGCCGCACCCCGGAAACATCCCCGCGGTCGGCGAGCACCGTCGGCTGGCCGAGATCAAGGGCCGGGTGCCGATCCTGCACGCGCCCGCCGACCACTGCGCCTTCGCTCCGCGGTGTAGCCGTGCCGACGACCGCAGCCGTTCGCACGTACCGCCCTTGCAGGAGGAACGGCCCGGACACCTCGTGGCCTGCTTCCACCCCGGCCGGGACGACGCGGAGGCGGACCGATGACGGCGACGACGAGCAGCGCGGTGTCGACCGCACGTGAGGGCGCCGGCACGGTGCTCGAGGTCACCGACCTAAAGAAGCACTTCCGCGCCTCGCAGGGGATCGGCGGTGGCGGCGGCCTCGTGTACGCCGTCGACGGTGTCTCCCTGTCCATCGGTCGTGGTGAGGTCCTCGGCCTGGTCGGCGAGTCGGGAAGCGGCAAGTCGACGGTCGGACGCTGCATCATGCGCCTGCTGGAGCCCACGTCGGGGACGGTCCGCCTCAACGGCGTCGACGTCACCGGCCTGTCGCGTCGGCAGATGCGGCCGCTGCGTCGCGAGATGCACATGGTCTTCCAGGACCCGTACTCCTCGCTGAACCCGCGCATGACCGCGGGCCAGATCGTCGAGGAGCCGCTGCGGCTGCACGGCGTCGCCCGCGGGTCCGAGGCCGAGGACCGGGTCTCCGACCTGTTCGAGAAGGTCGGTCTCGGCGCGCAGATGCGGTTCCGCTATCCCCATGAGCTCTCCGGCGGGCAGCGCCAGCGGATCGGACTCGCCCGCGCACTGGTGCTGCAGCCCAGCCTGATCATCGCCGACGAGCCCGTCTCGGCGCTCGACGTGTCGGTGCAGGCGTCGATCATCAACCTGCTGATGGACCTGCAGCAGGACATGGGGTTCTCGTGCCTGTTCATCACCCACGCGCTGTCCGCGGTGGAGTTCATCGCCGACCGGGTCGCGGTGATGTACCTCGGCAAGATCGTCGAGGAGGCGCCGCGCGAGGAGCTGTTCGCGTCGCCGAAGCACCCGTACACGCAAGCGCTGCTGTCCGCCGTACTCGCCCCCGACCCGCGCGCGCAGCGCGAACGGCAGCGCGTGGTCCTGCCTGGCGACATCCCCAGCCCGCTGGCCCCGCCATCTGGGTGTAGTTTCCACACCCGTTGTCCCGTGGTCGAACCGCAGAACAAGGTCGAGGAGCCGCAGCTGCGCCGCGTCGGCCATGCCGAGCACTGGGTGCGCTGCCATCTGGTCGACGACGACGGGCGAGCACCCGACATCCTGCAGGCGACGAGTGAGGAACCGCATGATCACGACCCGACCTGAGCTCCGTGGCACCTACGGCATGGTGGCGTCCACCCACTGGCTGGCCTCCGGCACCGGCATGGCAGTGCTCGAACGCGGTGGCAACGCGTTCGACGCGGCCGTGGCTGCCGGGTTCGTGCTGCAGGTGGTCGAGCCGCACCTGAACGGGCCCGGGGGAGAGGTCCCGGTGCTGTTGTACTCCGCCGACCGCGGGGAGGTGCAGGTCGTCAACGGTCAGGGGCCGTCGCCGGAGGCGGCGAACGCCGCGCACTACGCCGACCTCGGTCTCGATCTCGTGCCGGGCACCGGCCTGCTGGCCGCGTGCGTCCCCGGTGCCTTCGACGCCTGGATGCGGATGCTCGAGGAACACGGCACCATGCGGGTGGGTGAGGTGCTGGCGTACGCGATCGGGTACGCCGGAGACGGCTATCCGGTGGTCCCGCGGATGAACGCCACCATCACGGAGGTCGAGCAGCTGTTCCGCGACGAGTGGCAGGAGTCCGCGCGGATCTACCTCGGCGACTCGGGCGTCCCCGCTCCCGGCACGCGGTTCCGCAACCCCGACCTCGCCCGCACCTACCAGCGGATCGTCGACGAGGCGGAGGCCGCCACCGGTGACCGCGACGGCCAGATCCGTGCGGCTCGCGACGCGTGGTACCGCGGCTTCGTCGCCGAGACCATCGAGGAGTACGTCGGCAGCACCCCGGTCATGGACACCTCGGGCCGGCGCCACACCGGCCTGCTGACCGGTTCCGACATGGCGCGCTACGAGGCCGTCGTCGAGGGGCCGGCGAGCCTGGACTACCACGACTACACCGTGTTCAAGACCGGGCCGTGGGGGCAGGGCCCGGTGTTCCTGCAGCAGCTTGCGCTGCTCTCCGGGTTCGACCTGGAGTCGATGGGCCACAACAGCCCCGACTTCGTGCACACCGTCGTCGAGTGCGCCAAGCTCGCGTTCGCCGACCGGGAGGCGTGGTACGGCGACCCCGGCCATTTCGACGTACCCATGTCCGGGCTGCTCGCCCGTGAGTACGCCGACAAGCGCCGCGCCCTGGTCGAGGACAAGGCGTCGCGCGAGCTGCAGCCGGGTGACGTGAACGGCCGCGAGGCACGGCTGCCGAACCTGGCCGGCCTGGCGCAGGCACAGGCCGTTGCGGGGCTCGGTGCCGGCGAGCCGACGGTCCCGCAGAGCACCGGGCCGATCGACGGCGACACGTGCCACGTCGACGTGGTTGACCGCGACGGCAACATGGTCTCGGCCACGCCGAGCGGTGGCTGGCTGCAGAGCTCGCCGGTCGTGCCCGGCCTGGGCTTCTGCCTGGGCACCCGCGCACAGATGTTCTGGCTCGAGGACGGGCTGGCCAACTCGCTGGCCGGCGGCAAGCGTCCGCGCACCACGCTCTCGCCGTCGATGGCCTTCCGCGACGGCGAGCCGTACCTCGCGTTCGGCACGCCCGGCGGCGACGGCCAGGACCAGTGGTCGCTGCTGTGCTTCCTCGCGCATGTGCACTTCGGCCTGGACCTGCAGGCCGCGATCGACGCCCCGACCTTCCACACCACGCACTTCCCCAGCTCGTTCTACCCGCGTGTGAGCACGCCCGGGCAGATCGTGGTCGAGGGCCGGCTGCCGCGTGAGGTGGTCGACGCGCTGCGTGCGCGGGGGCACGACGTGCTGGTGGAGGGCGACTGGTCGCTCGGCCGGCTGTGCGCGGTGGCCCGTCAGCCCGACGGCCTGCTCAAGGCCGGTGCCGACCCGCGCAGCATGCAGGGGTACGCCGTCGGCCGCTGAGCGGTCTCGTCCACACCCACCGTGAGCGAGACGAGGTCAGTCGGCGACGACCAGGTCGACCCCGGCGCTCTCGAACCGGCCGAGAACCTCCGCACGGGTCTCGTTGGTGACCAGCGTCCACCCGTCGGGGAGCGGCGCCCACGCGGGCACCGAACCACGGCTGAGCTTGGTCGCGTCGGCGAGCACCACGACCCGGCCGGCCTCGCGGGCGACGCGCTCCTTGACCTGGGCCTCGGCCAGTGTCGGCTCGCCGACGCCGTTCACGGGGTCGACCGCGTCGACGCCCAGGAACGCCACGTCGACGACCAGCCGGTCGAGCGCGAGGTCGGTGAGCGGTCCGACCAGTCCGTGGCTCTTCGGCGCGACCACGCCGCCGGGGACCACGACCTCGACATGCGGGAACGCGGCCAGCATGATCGCGATCTCCAGCCCGCGGGTCACCACGGTCAGCGAACGGTCCCGCAGATGCTCCGCGAGCTGCGCACACGTCGAACCCGCGTCGACGAAGACGGTGGCGCCGTCGGTGACCAGCTCGGCGGCGCGGGCGCCGATCGCGGCCTTGGCGGACTGCTCCAGCCGAAGCCGTTCGCTGAGCTCGCGCTCGCGGAACGGGCCGGTCGTGACCGCGCCGCCGTAGGTGCGGGTGACCACGCCCTCGTCGCCGAGCCGGCCGAGGTCGCGTCGCACGGTCGACGGTGACACCCCGAGCGCCGACGACAGCTCGTCGACGTGCGTGGTGCCCGATCGCAACAGCGTCATGAGCCGTTCGTGCCGGCGTCTGGTGTTGCTGCGCAGGTCGGTCGTCACGATGCCGCCACCGCCGCCCATCCCGCCACGGCCGGCGTCAGCCGTTGCCGTACTCGGCGCGGATCGCCGGCACGAACGGGCTGTACTCGACCGCGGCGAGGTACGCCGAGCGCATCGTGCCCGGGTCCGCCTTGCCGGTGCCGGCGATGTCGAACGCCGTCCCGTGGTCGACCGACGTGCGCAGGATCGGCAGCCCCACGGTCACCGAGATCGTGCCGTCGAAGTCGTAGGTCTTGGCCGCGATGTGGCCCTGGTCGTGGTACTGCGAGAGCACACCGTCGTAGCGGCCGACCAGCCCCTGGTGGAACACCGAGTCTGCCGGGATCGGCCCGGCGACCTCGAGGCCCGCCGCCCGGGCGTCGTCGCACGCCGGGCCGACGTGCTCGATCTCCTCGTCGCCGAACGCACCGTTCTCGCCGCCGTGCGGGTTGACGGCCGCCACCGCCAGCCGCGGCGACGGCGTGCCGAACACCTGCAGAGCGGTCAGTGCGCCGCGGATCGACTGGCCGACGCGCTCGCGGGTGATCTGGTCGAGCGCCTTGCGCAGCGACACGTGCCGGGTGGCGAAGAAGACCTTGAGGTGGTGACCGGCCTTCTCGGTGTTGCGGACCACGAACATCGTGTCCTGGCGGGTCACCCCGGTCAGCTCGCCCAGCATCTCGGTGTGCCCGAGGTGCTTGCTGCCGGCGGCCCAGATGGCCTCCTTGTTGATCGGCCCGGTCACGATGCCGCTGACCTGACCGTCCATGGCTGCCTTGGTGGCGACCTCGATCGCGACCACGGCGGCTCGGCCGGCGCGGGCGTCGACCCCACCCCAGGCAGGGACGTCGTCACCGAGCACGCCGGTGTCGAACACGTCGATGACGCCCTCACCAGCGGGCTGTACGTCGAAGTCGCTCACCTCGCGCACCTCGACGTCGAGCTTGCACGCCTCGACGGCTCGGCGGACAGCGGCGGCGTCGCCGACCGCGATGCCGTGGTGGGTGTCGTCGCCGGCGTACTCCGCGAGCGTCATCGCGGTGATCTCCGGGCCGATGCCCACGGGGTCTCCGAGGGTGACGGCGAGAACCGGGCGGTTCATGCAGGGCTCCTTCTGTTGCTGCTCGGTGCGGGTGTGCGGGCTATGCGGGGGAGCGGGGCACGGCGGTGTGCACCCGGCGGGTCCGCGCCGCGGCGGCGCGCGCCAGCCGGTCGATGCAGGCGACCGCGGTGTCGGCGGTGCCGATGAGTCCGCCCTTGGTGACGATCGGCAGGCCCGACCACGGGCCGTCGACGATCTCGCCGGCGACGGCGAGCGGCACGACCTCGTCCTCCACGTCGAGCCCGCGGGCACCGAGCTCGTCGAGCACGGCCGCGGTGACGTCGCCGCCGGTGGTGTACAGCCCGTCGGTCACGCACTCCTGCAGCACCAGACGCGTCACGCGACCCAGGGCATGCGGCAGAGCGGCGCCGTCGTCACCCTGGAGCGCCACCACGTCGTCGGCGCTGAGCGCGGTTGCGAGCAGCACGACCTCGCCCGGGTTCGCGGACTTGACGGTGCGCGCGAGCTCCGCTGCGGTCGCGTCGACGTCGGGGATCGGGCTGTCGCCGAGCGGTGTCGGGCGGACGACGTGCACGGTGCGGTCGTGGGCCAGCGTCTGCAGCTGGGTGCGGGTGAGCTCGGTCGCCGACCCGGAGATCGCGAGCAGCGGCCCGCCCTGGCCGTGGCCGTGGATGCCGAGCGCGCGAGCGAGCTCGGTGGAGGCCGGGCCGGGGTCGACTCCGACCCAGTCGAGGTCGTCCTCGCGGGCGACCGTGGCCGCGCTCTCGACGAGACGGACGAGATGGTCCTCGGTCAGCGCGTCGGCGACCACCACGTCGGCCCCACTGCGAACGGCCTCGCGCAGGCTCGTGCACAGCGCGTCGGCGTCGCCGGTCACCGCGGACAGGGGCACGTGCGCGGTGGACAATGACGTCCCGTCCTGCAGGAGCTCGGACACCGATGAGGTGCGTACGGGCGTGCGCGGGTCACGGGCCAGCTCGGTGTCCTCGAGCCGGGTGCCGTACAGCAGCTGGTAGCCGTCGACAGTGCACCGTCCGGCAGTGGGGTGCGCGGGCGCGCACAGCCCGACCGTCCGGCGGCCGGACAGCTCGCGCACGGTGCGCAGCACCGACTCGGCCGCGACGCCGATGTTGCCGCGCAGCGTGGTGTCGATACGGCAGCTCACCAGGTCGACCGGCCAGCCGGCGCGCGTGCAACGGGTGACCGCGTCGACGACCTCGGCCGGCGAGGCATGCCGGGTTCCGGTCGTCACGACGACGACATCGAAACGTGAGTGGAACTCCGCGACCGCGTCCCAGCGCCGGCCGAGTCCGACGGTCACCGCGCGCAGTCCTGCCCGGGAGAAGCCGGCGGCCGCGGCGTTGGCGCCGGTGAGGTCGTCGGCGACCAGGAGAACGCGGGCCATGGCCGTCACGATCCCACGACTGACTTGCGCAGAGCAAGCAAGTCCGCGCGAAGACATGCGAAGAATGCGCAACTCGGCGGTCGGGGGAGGTGTCACGCCTCGGCGTGGCTCAACGCCCGGGAGAGCGCGGCCTGCAACGCCGCTGGGTCGAAGACGTCGACGACCGCGGCCACGAACGCGTCGGGGCGCACCACCCAGGCCTCGCCCGGCCTCGCGCCCAGCGTCGTCGCCAGTGCATCTGCCACGTCCCGATCCGCGACCAGCGCCGACATCGCGTGCACCCGCACCGGAGGGGCGTCCGCGCCGTCGCGGAGCGACAGCGAGTCCCCATCGAGCGACAGCGTGCCGCCGTCGGCGACCAGCACCGTCAGGCCGTGCCGGCACAGGGTGCGCA
>DATMEB010000245.1:0-48375 GCA_035557095.1 Nocardioidaceae bacterium
GGACCAGGGGCCCGGGTTCGAAGCCGAACTTCTTCATCAGATAACCAAAAGCGCCGAACACGCACACCAGCAGAATGTCGGTGACGTTGTTGGCCACGGTGTAGACACCAATCAGCGTGATCAATACGGTGATCGGGGCCAGGATCGAGGCCCGCACCGACAGGATCCGGACGAACACCCCGATCAGCGGGATACTCATGATCAGCAGCAGGATGTTGCCGATGTACATGGAGTTGACCACGCCCCAGAACAGTTCGGGGTGCTCTTCGACCAGCTGCGGACCGGGGGTGATGCCCTGGATCAGCAGGGCGCCGTAGATCACGGCGATGGTGGCGTTGGCCGGAATGCCGAGGGTGAGCAGCGGGATGAACGACGACGTCGCGGCCGCGTTGTTCGCGGTCTCCGGGGCGGCGACGCCCTCGACGGCGCCGCGGCCGAACCGCTCGGGCGTCTTGGACCGGCGCTTCTCGACGGCGTACGCGACGAGCGAGGACAGGACCGCGCCGCCGCCGGGCAGCACGCCCAGGCCGAAGCCGATCACCGAGCCGCGACCGATGGCTCCGGACGACTGCCGCAGGTCCTTGCGCGAGGGCCACACGTTCGCGACGTGGGCGGGAACGTGCGGCTTCCCGTGTCGCAGCTCGAGGTTGTACAGGATCTCCGCGACACCGAACAGGCCCATCGCGACGACGACGAAGTCGATGCCGTCGGCCAGCTGGAGGCTGTCGAAGGTGAAGCGGCTGGCACCGGTGAAGTCGTCTCGGCCGACGGTCGCGAGGAGGAGGCCGATGCACGCGGCCACCAGAGCCTTGAGCAGGTGGCCGTTGCCCACCGTGGCGACGAGCAGGACGCCGAGCAGGGCGAGGGCGGCGTACTCCGGGGGACCGAAGTCGAGTGCGAAGCTCGCGACCACCGGGGCGACCAGCGTGAGGCCGATGATCGACACGGTCGCGCCGACGAAGGAGCCGATCGCGGCGATGCCGAGTGCGGTCCCCGCCTTCCCCTGCTTGGCCAGGGCGAAGCCATCGAAGACGGTCACGACGGTCGACGCCTCGCCGGGCAGTCGCAGCAGGACGGACGTGATGGTGCCGCCGTACTGGGCGCCGTAGTAGATGCCGGCCAGCATGATGATGGCCGACACCGGGTCGATGTTGTAGGTGATCGGGAGCAGGATCGCGATCGTCGCGGCCGGCCCCAGCCCGGGCAGGACGCCGATGAGCATGCCGACCAGGACGCCGACCAGGCAGTAGATCAGGTTGCCGGGCTGGACGACGAGGCCGAAGCCCTCGAGAAACGCGTTGAGGTCCATGGTGGTCTCCGGTCAGCCTCAGAACAGGTGGGGCAGCGGGATGCGCAGCCCGTAGAGGAACAGCGCGTAGAAGACGGCCGTGGTCACCAGGCTGGTCACGATCGTGCTGCGCCAGGTCTCGCCGCCGAGGAACCTCAGCCAGACGATGCACAGGGCCACCGACGGGATCTCGAAGCCGATCCGCGGCATCAGCAGCGCCAGCACGACGAAGGTGACGATCCCGATCGCGGGCTGCAGGCTGGAGCGGGTGAACCTCTCCGAGTCGGTGAGACGGCGGCCGATCCCGAGCAGGACGACCGAGAGCACAGCGATGACCACGCTGATGACGAAGGGCCACAGGCCGGGGCCGGGCTCGCGCAGCGAGCCCAGCCCGTAGCCGTACGCGAGCACCGCGCCGCCGATGCCGATGACCAGCGCGACCGCCGCCCCGACGACCTGGTAGGCGGGCCCGCCGGCGGGCGGGCGGTCCTCCTCCAGGTCGTGGGCCACCTCGGCCTCGAGCTCGGCCAGGATGTCCGCCCCGGCCGCGGGTGCGGCCCGGCTGTCGCGTTCCTCGGTCATGGTGCTGCTCCTCGCGCGTCGACGCGACCGCGCTCGCTCAGGCCTCGCCGAGGTCGATGCCGTACTCGTCGATCAGCGCGGCGTAGCGCTTCCTGTCCTGCTCGAGCTGGGCGAGCACCTCGTCTCCTGGGATCTCCATCGGGGTGAGGCTGTTCTGCTTGTTGAAGTCCTGGTACGCCTTGGTCTTGAAGGTTGCCTTCATACCCTCGATGAGCGTGTTCGAGACCTCGTCCGGTGTGCCCTTGGGCACGGTCATGAACCGGTACTGCGCCACCGTGACGTCCAGGCCCTGCTCCTGCGCGGTCGGCACGTCCGGAAGGTACTCGACGCGCTCCGGTCCGAAGACCGTGAGCGGGGTCAGCTTGCCGGACTGGATGTTCTCGATCGCCTCGCCGATCTGCAGGGCGGCCACGTCGACCTGGTCGCCGAGGAGGGCGGTCAGTGCCGGGGCGCCGCCGTCGAACGGCACGTCCGTGGCGTTCACACCGAACTCGCTGAACAGCAGGGCCTGGGACAGCTGGGAGCCGGTACCGACACCGGTCGTGCCGTAGCGGATGGGGCTGGATGCGTTCTCCAGGTCATCGAGCGACTGGTACTCGCTCTCCGCGTTGGTCACCAGGACGTAGTCGTCGCGGGAGACGCCGTACAGCACCTCGAAGTCGTTGATGTCGGTGACCTCGTCCGCGCTGACCGCCAGCGGCGTGATCGCGAACAGAGAGGCGTTCTGGATCGCGATCGTCGACCCGTCGGGACTGGCCGACGCCACCTCGGCCGCGGCGAGCGCCCCGTTGGCGCCGTCACGGTTGATGACGGGGAAGGACGCACCGAGGTCGTCGCTGAGTCCCTTGGAGACGGCACGGCTGATGAGGTCACTCGACCCGCCGGCCGAGGCGCCCACGTACATCTCCACGGTCCCGGAGGGGTAGTCGCCACCATCTCCGTCGGCTCCGGCGGAGGTCTCCACGCCACCGCATCCGGCGAGCACGAGGGCGGCTGCCGCCACCACCCCGCCGATGCGGGCGGATGCACCGAACTTCGCCATGGGTATCACTCCTGAACGTCGTCTGCCCGCGACACGGGTCGCGGACGCTGGTCGCGGATACTGGTCGCGGATACTGGTCGCCGATACTGGGCCGAGGCCGCTGTGGTCGGCGTCACTGACGGTACGAGTGCCCAGTGATGCTTGTCCAAGTGGCATCCGGCATGACTTGATACCGTCCGTGCATGGGCATGACTCTCGATCAGGTGCGGTGCTTCGTCGCGGTGGGTGAGGAGCTGCACTTCGGCCGGGCGGCCGAGCGGCTGGCGATGACCCAGCCGCCGCTGTCGCGGCAGATCCAGAAGCTCGAGCGGACGGTGGGTGCACAGCTGCTCGAGCGCGACAACCGTCGCGTGCAGCTGACCGCGGCGGGCGTCGCGTTCCTGGAGGACTGCTACCGGCTGCTCAACACCATGGACGGTGCGGTGGCGCACGCGCGACGGGTGGAGGGCGGGTCCGCGGGCACGCTGCACCTCGGGTTCACCGCCGTCTCGGCCATCGGGATCCTCGGTCCGCTGCTCCGGCTGCTCGACACCGAGCTCCCCGAGGTCGAGGTCACTCTGCATGAGCGGGTGACCGGGGCGCAGGTCGACGGGATCAGGCGCGGCGAGATCGACCTCGGGCTGGCGCGGCCTCCGTTCGACACCAGCGTGCTCTCCTCACGTGTGGTGGCACGCGAGCCGCTGTTGGCGGTGGTGCCCCACAACCATCGGCTTGCGGGCGCGCGCGGGCCGCTGGGTCCGGAGGAGTTCGACAACCTGGCCGTGATCAGCTACCACCCGGTGCAGGCACGGTACTTCCACGAGATGACGGTCAACTTCCTGCTCAACGGGCACTCTCGCATCGAGCAGCACGTGCAGCAGATCCTCACCGCGGTGCTCCTCGTCGCTGCCGGGAAGGGTGTCGCGTTCGTGCCGGCGAGCGCCGCACTGCTCGGCGTGCCGGGGGTCGTGTTCAAGCCGCTCGTGGACTTCGGGGGCGGGCATCCGGACAGCGACCCGGCGCGCCCGGTCGAGCTGCACGCGATCTGGGCCCGCGGCGGGCTCAGTCCGATGCTGCGCCAGGTCCTGCATCTGGTGCAGCGTTCGGCGCAGGACTTCGATGACGCCCTGAGCGCATGATGATCCTGAGCGTATGATGCCTTGAGTGCATGAGGAGATGCCGAACGAGTGTTGGACCGGCATCGCCGGCGGTTCGTAGCGTGGAGGCATGCGTGACGAGATCCGTCACCCGCGCGAGAGGACCACAACGTGGCACATGTGACCCCCGTCGAGCTCGCCCGCACCCTCGGTGGCGGGCTGTTGTCGTTCCCCGTCACCCATTTCACCGACGGGCTCGAGTTCGACGAGCCGGCCTACCGCGAGCACCTGGAGTGGCTCAGCGGGTACGAGGTGGCCGGCCTGTTCGCCGCGGGTGGCACCGGTGAGGGCTTCTCCCTCACCGGGGAGGAGACCGACCGTGTGGTTCGCGCCGCCGTGCAGGCCGTGGCCGGCGCGGTGCCGGTGCTCGCCCCGGCCACCGGCTCGACGCGCAACGCCGTCGCGCAGGCGCGCGCTGCCGAGGAGGCCGGCGCCGACGGCATCCTGCTCATGCCGCCGTACCTCACCGAGGCGGGTCAGGCCGGCCTGGTCGAGCACATCTCCGCGGTCTGCTCGGCCACCTCGCTGGGCGTCGTGTTCTACAGCCGGGCCAACGCGGTGCTTCTGGTGGACGCGCTGGAGCAGGCATGCGACCGCAACCCGACCCTGGTCGGGTTCAAGGACGGCGTCGGCCGGATCGAGCAGATGACCCGGACCTACGCACGGATGGGCGACCGGCTGGTCTACGTGGGCGGCCTGCCCACGGCCGAGGTGTTCGCGTTGCCGCTGCTGCAGCTCGGCGTGACGACGTACTCCTCGGCGATCTTCAACTTCGTGCCACAGTTCGCGCTGGACTTCTACGCCGCCGTCCGTGCCCAGGACCAGACCCGGGTGTACGCGATGCTCAACGAGTTCGTGCTTCCCTACACGCAGCTGCGTGACCGCGAGCAGGGCTACGCGGTGTCCATCGTCAAGGCCGGCATGCGGGTGGTCGGCCGACCGGCCGGCCCGGTCCGGCCACCGCTCACCGACCTGACAGAGCTCGAGCTCGCCAACCTCAACGATCTGGTCAAGCGGATCGGAGGCGTCCCCGCGTGACGGTGCCCGCCGCTGTCGACAGTGCACTGCGGACCCTGGAGCGGTGGCTATGACGACGATCGCCGGGGTCGAGGTCGTGCCCGTGGCCGGACACGACTCGATGCTGCTCAACCTCTCCGGTGCCCACGGGCCGTACTTCACCCGCAACATCGTGATCCTGACCGACTCCGAGGGACGCACCGGCCTCGGCGAGGTTCCCGGTGGCGAGGCCATCCGCCGGACCATCGTGGAGGCGGGCGAGCTGCTGGTCGGCCGCCCCGTCGCGCGGTACCGCTCGTTGTTGCGCGAGGTCGCCGCTCGCTTCGCCGACCGCGACGCCGGCGGGCGAGGGCTGCAGACCTTCGACCTGCGCACCGCCGTGCACGCGGTCACCGCGCTCGAGTCAGCGCTTCTCGACGTCCACGGCCAGAACCAGGGTGTGCCGGTCGCCGAGCTGCTCGGCGACGGCCAGCAGCGCGACCGGGTTCCCATGCTGGGCTACCTGTTCTACGTCGGCGACCCCGACCGGACGGACCTTCCGTATCTCCGTGAGCCCGAAGGCACCGGGTGGGAGAGGGTCCGGCGCGAGGAGGCGCTCACCCCGGCCGGCGTGGTCAGACTCGCCGAGGCGGCGCAGGAGCGCTACGGCTTCTCCGACTTCAAGCTCAAGGGTGGTGTCCTCGAGGGCGCCGCCGAGGTCGACGCGGTCACCGCACTCTCCCGGCGCTTCCCCGACGCCCGCATCACACTCGACCCCAACGGCGGCTGGCTGCTCTCCGAGGCGATCGAGCTGTGCCAGGGGCTCGGCGGCGTGCTGGCCTACGCGGAGGACCCGTGCGGTGCGGAGGGTGGGCTCTCCGGCCGCGAGGTGATGGCGGAGTTCCGCCGCGCCACCGGTCTGCGGACGGCCACCAACATGATCGCCACCGACTGGCGACAGCTCGCGCATGCCGTACGGTCGAACGCGGTCGACATCCCGCTGGCCGACCCGCACTTCTGGACCATGGCGGGCTCGGTGCGTGTCGCGCAGCTGTGCCACGACTTCGGGCTCACGTGGGGTTCGCACTCGAACAACCACTTCGACGTCTCGCTCGCCATGTTCACCCACGTCGGCGCGGCGGCGCCTGGGGAGATCACGGCACTCGACACGCACTGGATCTGGCAGGACGGCCAGGGGCTCACCCGTGACCCGCTGCTGATCCGTGACGGTGAGGTCGCCGTCCCGACGTCCGGAGGTCTGGGGATCGAGCTCGACCGCGACCGGCTCGCAGCGGCCCATGCGCTCTACGTCGAGCACGGCCTCGGCGCACGAGACGACGCGGCGGCGATGCAGTACCTCGTACCCGGATGGACCTTCGACCCGAAGCGGCCCTGCCTGGTTCGCTGACGACTTGTCGTCGTTATGACGATCAGTCGCGCCGCACGAAGCGCAGCAGGCGGTACTCGAGTAGTCCGGCGCGGTGACAGCGCTGCAGGGCGTCGCCACCGACCATCGACTCGGCCCACACGGAGCGGTCGCGGACTCGGCGAAGCACCGGCTGGACGGCGCGGACGAACCGGTCGCGTGGGCGGCCCAAGCGCTGCAACGGCGAGAGGTCCCGGGAGGCGACGAGGTCCAGTCCCGCGTCGGCGGCCATCGTGGCGAGCTCGGCGACGGGCAGCAGAGCTGCGACGTGCCAGCCTCTGCGGAAGTCGTCGAGCCGGGAGTCGGCCGGGTCCCCGGCCAGGACGTCGTCGATCACCACGAGCGCGCCTCCCGGCCGCAGGGCCTGGGCGGCGTTGCGGAAGAACGCCGAGGCCGGGTCGGTGTGCACGAACGACTCGATCGCGTATGCCAGGTCGAACCCGGTGAGGTACTCCGGGAGTGCGGTGAAGTCGGCCAGGACGAACGTGGCGCTTCCCCGCAGCGGCTCACCGTGCCTGGCGAACCGCTCCGCCAGACGGATCTGCGCGTCGCTGATCGAAACGCCCACCACGTCGACCGGCCGCCGCTGCGCGAGGTACGACGCGGCGGTGCCGACGCCGCAGCCCAGGTCGAGCACGCGCCGGTCTTCTGTTGCGAGCTCGTCGAGAACCAACGCGTGTGCGTAGTGCGCTGCCGCGCCGCGGGTGGTGACCCCGGGTCCCCACAGCTCCCGGTGGATGGTCCGCTGGCTGCCGGTGACCAGGAACTTCCAGGTGTTCGCGTCGTAGTAGTGGCGGATGCGCGCTCCGGCGCTCACGGCTCCACCCGACGACGATGTGCTAGCGCCACCGCCATCACCCCTCCCGACCCATGGCCGCAGCAGGCCGATGGTGTCTCCGGCACCCTATCGACCCGCAGTCGGATCAGCCGGGGTTCACCGAAACCCGTCGCGTGCCCGTGCGGCGGTCACGGAGGTCAGCCGGCGGTCGGTCGCAGGATGCGCGCCACGGCCGCAAGTCCTCGCGCTCGAGCATGCTCGAGTGCCGTCACTCCGTCGTCGTCGGCGATCGTGGGATCGGCTCCCGCGCGCAGCAGGATCCGCACGATCCTCTGGTATCGCCGCGAGCCGTCACCGAGGATCACCGCCTCCAGCAGGGCCGTCCATCCCAGGTCGTTCACGTGGTCGACGTCGATCTCCGTGCGTACGACGCGGCGCACGTAGCCGACGTGCCCGCGTTCGCTGGCCGGGATGAGCGATGTGCCGCCGTACCTGTTCTCGAGACGCAGGTCGGGGTGTGCCGGCAGCAGTGTCTCCAGCATCGCGACGCTGCCGGTCACCCCGGTCACCAGCCAGGCGCTGTCGTCGCGGAAGTCCTGCCTGTCGGGGTCGGCACCGAGAGCCACGAGCAGCCGGGCCACGTGCACCCGGTCGTGGATGGCGGCCAGCAGCAAACCGGTACGGCGGTTGTCGTCTCGTGCTTCGAGTGGTGCGCCCGCGCGCAGCGCGACGACGACGGTATCGGCTCGGCCCTGCCGGGCGGCGTGCAGCAGCCGAACCCGCGCCTGCGCACGGGTCAGCCCTCGGGCCCGGGTGGCGCGTCGCAGCGTGCCGGCTGCCACGTCGAAGCCGCGGCTGCGGGCATGCTGCAGCGGCAGCACTCCGTCCGTGCGCGAGGGCAGCGACATGTCTGCACCGGCGGCGGCCAGCAGCCGTACGGTGTCGTGGTATTCCGGGGTGTCCTCGCCGAGGATGATCGCCTCGTGCAGGGCGGTCCAGCCGAGACGGTTGACGTGGTCGACCTCGACGTCGGTCTGCAGGAGGCGTCCGACGACATCGGCGTGGCCGCGTTCGGCGGCGCGTATCAGCCCGGTGCCGTTGTAGCTGTCCTTGCTGTCCACGTCGGCGCCGTGGCGCAGAGTCAGGTTCAGCAGGCGCAGGTAACCCTCGCTGGTCGAGATGAGGTAGGCGCTCTGCTCGGTGTCGTCCTTGGCGTTGACGTCGGCACCCGCCTCGATCAGGCGCCGAGCCCGCTCGACGTCGTCGTCCCAGGCCGCGGCGATGAGGCGCGCGTTCAGCGCGTCCGTGTCCACCGCTGACAAGGGTCCGCGGCCGGCGCCCGTCTCCTCCGGCGCGGCTGTCTTGCGGTGCGTCGCCGAGGGGGTCGGGTCGGTCGCGGGTGCGCGACTGCTCGAGGGGCGGGGCTGCGCCTCGGAGTCGGGCTGGGACGGTGCGCCTGCCTGGCACGCCACCAGCATCAGCGCGATGGTCGCCGCGGTGAGAAGTCTGGCAACGGTCGGCACAGCAGCCTTCGGTGAGGAAAGGTCAGGCGGATCGGACGGTCGCGCGAACGAGGCTGCCCGAGACTTCGCCGACGCCCCTCATCGTACGTGTCGTGTGGTCCGGCCTCGGTCGCGCGACGGAGATCCAAACCCGCCTGCCTGTGGCGGCTGCCGGCCGTTGCAGTGGCCTGTCGCGGTCAGGAGCGGAGGGCCACCACGTCGATCTCGACCAGGATGTTGGCCAGCTCGCTCCCGACCGTGGTGCGCACCGGGTACGGCTCCGGGAACCGGCTCCGGTACACCTCGTTGAACTCGGCGAAGTCGCGGTGCAGGTGCTGCAGGTGCACGGTCGCCTTGGCGACATCGGCCAGTCCCAGGCCGACCTCGGCCAGCGCGGTCTCCACGTTGGAGATGACCTGCTCGGTCTGCTCGGCGACGCTGTCCGGAACCTCTCCGGTCGCCGGGTCCTGTGGACCGAACCCGGCGGTGAACACGGTCCCGTTCACCTCCACCACGTGGTTGTACGGGCCGCGGGGGGCCGGCAGCTTGTCACTCGTCACTGCGGTCTTGGCCATGGCGCATCCTCTCGATCGTCGACTGCGAGCTCTCTTGGGTCTGTGTCTCTTCAGCTGTGAACCTGCTGCTGCGGCGTTCCTCCGCGCAGGAACAGGCGCATCAGCGTCTCGTACAAGTCCACCGCGGTGACCAGGTCCGCCACCGCGACCTTCTCGTTCGGCCCGTGCGCCACGCTGAGCCATCCCGGGCCCAGCGCCGCGACGGTGGGGATCCCCGCGTGCGCCATGAACCAGGTCGCGTCGGTCCCGCCGGGGTAGGCGGCGACCGGCAGCCGCTTGCCGAGTACCTCCGCACAGGCCTGCTGGGCGGCGGACACCACCGCGGCCTCCGGGTCGAGCTCGACCGCCGGCATCCACCCCAGCGAGCCCTCGGCGTACCGGATCTCGAAGCTGCCCTGCCCACCGACGGCCGCGGCCACGGTGGCGTGCACCGCGTCCCGCACCTGGTCGACGTCCATGCCCGGCACCAGCCGCAGCTCGGCGCCGACGGTGCACTCGCCCGGCCAGGTGCCGAAGCAGACGCCACCACGTGCGGACATGCCCGCGTTGACCGTGATGCTCGCGTCCACGCGCCCCGGGTTCGCCACCGGCGGAACGAGCTTCTCCAGCGCCTGCAGCACGTCTGCGGCCACCAGCACCGCGTTGCGTCCCAGCCGGCCCGAAAGGCCGCTGTGGCCCTGTGCGGTACGCACGTCCACCTCGAAGCAGCAGATCCCGCGCGAGACCAGCGCCAGCATCTCCCACGGGTCGTCGATGCCGCAGGGTTCGCCGATGACCATCGCGTCCACGCCGTCCAGCCCGGGCGGTGGCGTCTCTGCCAGGCTCTTGGCGCCGGCGTTGGAACCCTGCTCCTCGTCGGCGGTCAGCACCAGGCTGACCCGTCCCGGCGGGCCGGACTCGGCGTGCCGGCGCAGCGCCAGCAGCATCGCCGCGACCGCGCCCTTCATGTCCGACGCACCCAGCCCGTAGGCCAGCCCGTCGACCACGGTCAGCTGCAGCGGGTCGGTGCGCCACTGGTCCAGCGCGTCACCCACGGGCTTGGTGTCGAGGTGGCCGCTCAGCGCGAGATGCGGACCCGGCCCGGTGTCCACGCTCACGATCAGGTTCGGGCGCCCCGGCACGTGCTCGACGCGGGTGACGTCGAACCCCGCCGCGGGGCACAGGTCGTGCTCGATGAGGTCGGCGATCTTCGCCTCGCCGACGCCCGGGTTCTGCGAGTCGGCCGCCACCAGCGTCCGTGTGAGCTCGAGTACGTCGGCATCCATGCGCCGACATGCTATGCAGTCGGGTGCGGACCTCGGCAGCGGGTGTCGTTGGCGATGCCCGTGACCGCGCGTCCCGAGGGGCCTGCAGACTGGGCGACATGAGCGACGACCCCGCGCGCGGTTACCTGGACACCCCCAGCATGGGTCTGCCGTCACCGGCGACCGTCGACGCGATGCGGTCGGCCCTGGACGAGTGGGCCGCCGGCCGTGGCGACTACGCCGTCTGGGAGCAGAGCATGCAGTCCTGCCGGGAGCTGTTCGGCAGGCTCGTCGGCGTGCCCGCCGGCACCGTCGGGCTGTTGGGCTCGGTGGTTCCGGCGGTGGGTGCGGCGGGCGCCACAGTCGCCCGAGGAACCGGAACCGTCGTCGCCCACCGTGCGGAGTTCCGTTCGTTGCTGCTGCCGGTCCTCGCCCAGGTCGACGACCAGCGGATGCGCTGGGTCGACGGGCCCTACCTCGCCGACACCTTCCTGGCAGCCGTCGACGAGAGCACCGACGCGGTTCTGGTCAGCGCGGTCTCCTCCCACGACGGCGCCCGCCCGGCGCTGAGCCGGCTGGCCGATGCCTGCGACGCCGTCGACGCGGACCTGCTCGTCGACGGCACCCAGGCGACCGGCATCGCCGTGCCTGATGTCGACCTGGCTCGCCTGGGGCTGTACGTCGTCGCCGGGTACAAGGGGCTTCGTGCCCCGCGCGGAACCGCGTACGCGGTCGCACGCCAGCACCTGGTCGAGCACTTCGGGGCGCCCAGTCCCTATGGCGTAGCCGACGCGGACCGCAACGGAACGTACGGCCCTCCGTGGGAGCCGAGGCCGGCTGCGGCAGGGCTCGACCAGTCCCCGGCATGGCTGGCCTGGGTGGGAGCGCAGCCGGCGCTCGCCGAGCTGGTGGACCAGCCGACCGGCGAGCGCGAGCGGAGGGTGCTCGCCCTGACCGACCGGGTGCGCGACCACCTGCACGAGCTGCGGCTGGCCCCGCAGCAGACCGACCTGCGTTCCCCGATCGTCACGTTCGCGGTCTCCGACCCCGACCTGGTGACGTCCCGGCTGCGCAGTGCCGGGGTGCGCGTTGCGGCCAGGCGCGGACGAGTCCGGGTCGGGCTGCACGTGTACAACGACGAAGGCGACGTCGACGAGCTGGCGCGCGTGCTGGCCGACTGCGGGACCGCGGTCGTGACGCCCTAGCTCAACGGCATCACCGCGGCCAGTGACTTGGCCGCCTCGTTCAGGGTGGGCACCAGCTCCTCGAGATGCTGCACGCTCATGCGGTACGCCGGCGCGGCGGTCGACAGCGCCGCGACCCCGCCGCCGGCTCCGAACACCGGCACCGAGACAGCCCGGATTCCCTCCTCGTGCTCCTCGTCGGCCAGCGCGTACCCGTGGGCGCGCACCTTGGCGATCTCGGCGATGAACCGCTCGCGGTCGGTGATCGTGTTCGGCCCGCGCACGTCCAACGAGACCGTGTGCGCGAGGTGCTCGCGGACGTTCGCCGCGGCGTACGCGATGAGGACCTTGCCCAGTGACGTGCAGTGCAACGGGCCGTGCCGCCCCGGTGTGCCCACCACGCGCACCTGCTGCGGACCCTCGATCGAGTACACGTACAGCAAGCGGTCGGCGTCCAGCACGGCAAGCAGCGTCGCCTCCCGGGTCGTCAGCGACACCTGCTCCAGCGTCGCGCGGGCCATGCCACTGAAGCCGTGCGCCTGGGCCACGCTCTGCGCCAGCTGGAACACGCGCAGGCCCAGGGTGTAGCGCCGGGAGGCCGGGTTGAACTTGGCGTAGTCCTCGCGCACCAGCATGCCCAGCAGCCGGTGCGCGGTGCTCAGCGGCAGCCCCGACAGCCGGGCCAGCTCCGACGCAGCCGCGCCGTCGGGGAAGTCACCGAGGCGCGTCAGCAGGGACAGGGCCTTGCCGACCACATCGGTCGGGCGGGCGGCAGCGCTCATGGGCGGAGTCTCCCATTCAATGGGAGCAGTTCCCAAGTATCGACCGCGATTCGGGTCCGATTCGTGGCAAATCAGCAAGCCTCGGGTTGACTCCCTGGCTATCCGCCATGCAGACTCCAGCGTTCTAGGAGTTGCTCCCAACTATTGGGAGGCGAGGAGTTGCCTGGAGGAGGCCCGGACGATGACCGCACGAACCGCCAGACTGTTGCTGTTCCCTGTGCTGGCACTGGTGCTGGCGGTGGCAGGATGCACGTCCGAGGACGGCGCGGGCTCGGCCGGCGGGTCCTCCAGCGACGGCACCAGCCAGCTGGACGAGGTCATCGAGCGCGGCACTCTGCGAGTGGCGGTGCTGCCGGACTTCCCGCCGTGGGGCGTGCAGAACGCCTCGGGCGACCTCGAGGGCTACGAGATCGACATCGCCAAGGCGCTGGCCGAGGCGATGGGCGTGGAGCTCTCGCTGGTCACCACCGACGGCACCAGCCGGTTGCCCCTGATGGAGGCCGACCGCGTCGACGTGAACATCTCCGCCTGGACCGCCACCGACGAGCGGGCGCTCGCGGTCGGCTACACCATCCCCTACGCAGCGGCCGGCGCCAGCGTGCTCTACCCGACCGACAGCCCGATCAGCTCCTACGACCAGCTGGCCGGCAAGCGTGTGGCGGTGGCCCGCGGGTCCACCAACGACACGATCATGACCGAGGACTTCCCGCAGACCGAGGTCGTGCGGTTCGAGACGATCGCCGATGCGGTGGCGGCCCTGGAGTCCGGGAAGGTCGACGCCACCGTCGAGGGTGAGGCCACCGTCGCCGCGGAGGCCGAGCGGAGCCCCGAGCTGGAGAAGATCGACGCCCCGCCGCTGAAGCCGGCGCTGATCTCGATGGGCGTGCTGCCCGATGACCAGCGGTGGATGAACTACCTGAACAACTTCATCCGCAACCTGAACTCCTCGGGCACCAACGACCAGCTGCACCGCAAGTGGTTCGGGGTCCCGCTGTCAGAACTGGTCCCGTACTCGCCCACCGCATGACCTTCTACTTCGGCGACATACTCCCGTACCTGCCGATACTCCTGAAGGCGCTGTGGGTCAGCATCTACGTGACCGTGGCCGCGTTCGTCGCCGGCAGCATCATCGGAGTGCCGCTGGCGTTGGCGAAGGCCGGTCCTTCGCGGCTGCTGCGCACCGTGTCCTCGACGTACATCGAGGTGATGCGCAACACCCCGTTGCTGGTGCAGCTGTACCTGATCTACTTCGGGCTGGGCCAGGTCGGGCTGAACTTCAACCCGCTCTGGTCGGCGCTCATCGGCATGACGCTGAACAACTCCGCCTACACCGCCGAGATCTTCCGCGGCGGGTTCGCCGCGGTGCCGGCCGGGCTGCGGGAGGCCGGCTCGGCGCTGGGCATGAGCTCGGTGCAGACGTTCCGCTACGTGGTGCTCAAGCCGGGCCTGCGCGCGGCGCTGCCCGCCCTGACCAACCAGTTCATCATCCTGTTCCTGTACTCCTCGGCCGCCTCGATCATCTCGCTCAACGAGCTGACCTCGGCCCTGGAGGACCTGAACTCGGAGACGTTGCGGACGCTGGAGGTGTTCACGTACGGCGCCTGCCTGTACTACGCGACGTCTGCTCTGATCGCCGCCGGGTCACGGGTGACCGAGAAGGTGGCCTTCCGGTGGTAGGTGAGCGCGTTGTTCGCTGAGTTCGGAGTGGCCAACCTGCGGCCGCTGCTCGACGGCGCGATCCTGACCCTGTACCTGGTCGCGATGTCCGGGTTCTTCGGCACCATCATCGGGCTGGTGTTCGGGATGGCCCGGGTCGCACCGTTCGCACCGGTGCGGTGGGTGGCCGCGACCTACGTCAACTTCATCCGCGGGCAGCCGGTGCTGATCATCCTGCTGTTCCTGTACTACGCCATCCCGCTGATGGTGCCCTCGGCCACGTTCGCGCGCGGCCCGACCGCGATCATCGGGCTGTCGGTGTACGCCGGCGCCTACATCGCC
Organism: Nocardioidaceae bacterium; assembly: GCA_035557095.1. GTDB lineage: Bacteria > Actinomycetota > Actinomycetes > Propionibacteriales > Nocardioidaceae > JALZDI01. Next base: position 14,534 of record DATMEB010000245.1, read on the forward strand.
GAGATCGTGCGCGGCGCGATCGAGTCGGTCCCCCGGGGTCAGGGCGAGGCCGCGTCGGCGCTGGGCATGGGTTACCTGCTGCGGTACCGCTACGTCGTGCTGCCGCAGGCGATGAAGGTCGCGGTGCCGCCGAGCATCGGGTTCCTCATCTCCCTGGTCAAGGCGTCCTCGCTGGTGTCGGTGATCAACTACGTCGAGCTGACCAAGGCCGGGGCCATCGTCAGCAACCTGAACCAGGAGCCGCTGGTGACCTTCCTCGTCGTCGCCGCCCTGTACTTCGCCCTGTCCTACCCCATCGCACTGTTCGGTCGGTGGTACGAACGGAGGTTGGTGTGAACCCGATCGTCTCCGTCGAAGGGCTGCGGAAGAACTTCGGCAAGCTCGAGGTGCTGCGCGGCATCGACTGCGAGGTCGAGACCAACGAGGTCGTCTGCGTCATCGGTCCGTCCGGGTCCGGCAAGAGCACCTTCCTGCGCTGCCTGAACCTGCTGGAGTCGATCACCGCCGGAACCGTGGTGGTCAACGGGCACAAGCTCACCGAGCCCAGGCCCGACCTCAACCGGGTGCGCCAGGACGTCGGCATGGTGTTCCAGCAGTTCAACGTGTTCCCGCACATGAAGGTGCTCGACAACGTCACGTTGGCGCCGATCAAGGTGTCCAAGCATCCGCCGGACGAGGTGCGGGAGCGGGCGTGGGCGCTGCTGGAGAAGGTCGGGCTGACCGACAAGGCCGACGTCTACCCCTCCAAGCTCTCCGGTGGGCAGCAGCAGCGCGTGGCGATCGCCCGAGCGCTTGCGATGCAGCCCAAGGTGATGCTGTTCGACGAGCCCACCTCGGCCCTCGACCCGGAGACCGTCGGTGAGGTGCTGGCCGTGATGAAGGACCTCGCCCGCGAGGAGATGACGATGGTCGTGGTCACGCACGAGATGGGCTTCGCGCGCGAGGTGGCCGACCGGGTGATCTTCATGGACCACGGCGTCATCGTCGAGGAGGGCGACCCCGCCCAGATCTTCGACAACCCCCAGCAGGAGCGCACCCAGGCGTTCCTGTCCAAGATCCTTTAGACGGGGGTCGCGTCCTCGTTCCAGCGCAGGGCGGGCGCCCGTTGTTCAACGGCCGGCGTCATCAAGCATGATGCAGTGGTACGCACTGACGATCTGCACGGAGCTGGTACCGATGTCTGCACCTCACGATGCCCGGAGCTGGCAGGACGGCGTGTTCCGGGCGTTGAAGAAGGGCGGGGTCGCGCAGATCGCCTACGTGCCGGATGCCGGCCACTCCCACGTGATCAGCGAGGCCCGGCGTGACCCGGCCATCCGTGACGTGGTGCTTACGTCCGAGGAGGAAGGCGTCGGTGTCGTCAGTGGTGCCTGGCTCGGCGGGCAGCGCGCGGCCCTGCTGATGCAGAGCAGCGGAGTCGGCAACTGCGTCAACATGTTCTCGCTGCTGCAGTCGTGCCAGTTCCCCTTCCTCACCCTGGTGACCATGCGGGGCGAGTACGCCGAGTTCAACCCCTGGCAGCGGCCCATGGGACGGGCGACGCAGCAGGCGCTGGAGATCATGGGCATCACCGTCCACCGGGTCGATGCCCCGGAGGACGTCGAGGACGTCGTCGCGGCTTCGCTCGACTCCGCGTTCGAGGCCAACGAGCGCGTCGCCGTCCTCCTCGGGCAGAAGCTGATCGGACGCAAGAAGTGGGAGAGCGACTGATGGCGACCCTCGAGGCTTCTGCCCGCATGGACCGGCGTCGCTTCGTGCGCGACCTCCTCGTCGACCTGCCCGACGCCCTGGTCGTCACCGGTCTGGGCTCCCCGAGCTACGACGTGTACGCCGCCGACGCTCCGGCGGAGACGTTCTACCTCTGGGGGGCGATGGGTGCCGCCGTCCCCGTCGCGCTCGGCATCGCCTTGGCACAGCCGGCGCGTTCGGTCGTCGCGGTCACCGGTGACGGTGAGCACCTGATGGGAATCGGTGCCCTGGCGACCGTCGCGGCGGTCTCGCCGCCGAACCTGACCATCGTCGTGCTCGACAACGGTCACTTCGGTGAGACCGGGATGCAGCAGAGCCACACCAGCCTGGGTACCGACCTCGTCGCGGTCGCCAACGGCTTCGGGATCACCGCGGCCATGCAGGTCAGAGAGACCGATCAGGTCGACGAGGTGAGGACGCGCATCCGCGCACGTGCCGGCACGACGTACGTGCAGGCTCTCGTCGCCTCCGACGAGCCGCCGCGTGCGCTGCCGCCGCGTGACGGCGTCGCGAACAAGAACGCCTTCCGCGCCTCCCTGGGCTTCGCTACGTTCTGAGATCGGCCCGACCACGCACGAGGAACCGAGGTCACTGTGCAGCGTTACGAGATGTTCGTCGACGGCAAGAACCGTGAGCCTGCCGGAGGCGAGTGGTTCGACACCGACAATCCCTTCACAGGGACGCCGTGGGCGCAGGTCGCACGCGGTGGCGCGGACGACGTCGCAGACGCCGTGGACGCCGCGCAGCGAGCGCTGGACTCCGGCTCGTGGCCGGAGCTCACCGCGAGTGCGCGCGGGGCGCTGCTGCGGCGGCTCGGGGACACCATCGCCGCGAACGCCCGCCGCCTGGCCGAGATCGAGGTCCGCGACAACGGCAAGCTGTTCACCGAGATGTACGGGCAGCTGCGCTATCTGCCTGAGTGGTTCTACTACTACGGCGGGCTCGCCGACAAGGTGGAGGGCTCGGTCATTCCCCTGGACAAGAAGGGCTACTTCACCTACACGCAGAAGGAGCCGGTGGGTGTCGTCGGCCTCATCACACCGTGGAACTCTCCGCTTCTGCTGCTGGGCTGGAAGCTCGCCCCGGCCCTGGCGGCCGGCTGCACGGTCGTCATCAAGCCGTCGGAGTTCACCTCCGCCTCCACGCTGGAGCTGGTCCGGCTGTTCGACGAGGCCGGACTGCCGCCGGGCGTGGTCAACGTAGTGACCGGGTTCGGGCAAGAGGTGGGCTCCGCCCTGGTTGAGCATCCCCTCGTACGCAAGATCGCCTTCACCGGGTCCGACACGGTCGGCCGGACCATCAACGAGGCGGCTGCCCGCGACCTCAAGCACGTGACCCTGGAGCTGGGCGGCAAGTCACCCAACGTCGTGTTCGCCGACGCCGACCTCGACGCGGCCGTCAACGGTGTGGTCTCGGGCATCTTCGCCGCCACGGGCCAGACCTGTATCGCCGGGTCCCGGCTGCTGGTGCAGGAGGACGTGCACGACGAGGTCGTGCGTCGGGTGGTCGAGCTGGCGGGCTCCGCACGGATGGGCGACCCCATGGACGAGGGCACGCAGGTCGGGCCCGTCACCACCCCCGCCCAGTACGCCAAGGTGCTGGACTACATCGGCATCGCCCAGGGCGAAGGGGCCGAGGTCGTCCTCGGAGGAGCGGCGGCCTCCCGTCCCGAGTGCGGTGACGGCTGGTTCGTCGAGCCCACGGTCTTCACCGGCGTGGACAACAGCATGCGCATCGCCCAGGAGGAGGTCTTCGGGCCCGTGCTCGCCGTGATCCCGTTCCGTGACGAGCACGAGGCGGTCGCGATCGCCAACGACGTCCGGTTTGGTCTGGGCGCCGGCGTGTGGACCAGCGACATCGGCCGTGCGTTCCGCATGTCGGCGCGGATCCGCTCGGGCACCGTCTGGGTGAACACCTACCGCGCCGTGAGCTACATGGCGCCGTTCGGGGGAGTGAAGGACTCCGGGCTCGGCCGCGAGAACGGCATCGCCGCCGTCAACGCGTACCTGGAGGACAAGACCGTGTGGATCAACACCGGAGCTCCGGTGGGGAACCCGTTCGTCATGCGCTGACCGCCCCGTCACCCGGCGTTGTCGTCGGCGAGACGGAGGAGGTCCTCGGGTTGCGCGCTGCGTCCCAGGTTGCGCACCGGCGTTCTCGCCATCGAGTCGAGGGCGAACTCGCCATCCTGGGCGACCAGGACCTGGCCGTTCCACCCGCACTCGCGGGAGGCGAGCACGGCGGCCGCGGAGCCACTGCGTCCGGCGACATCTCGTCGGAGCCGACCGCACGACGGAAGATGCGCGTGGCCGCGACCGGGGCGAGGGCGTTGACGAGGATCCCGGACGGCTCTCCTTCGGAGGCCAGGGCGTTCATCAGGCCGAACTGCGCGGCCTTGCCCACGCTGTAGCCGGTCACGTCGGCTCCGGGAACGACCCGCAGCGCGAAACCCGACGTCGTGAGGACGATGCGGCCGTACCTCCTGGCGACCATCCCCGGCCAGACCGCCTGACACAGCCACCAGGCCGCACTGACGTTGACGTCCAACATCCGCTGCCAGTCGCGGTCAGTGGTCTCCGCGATGCCGTGGTAGCGCACGATGCCGGCGCTGTGGATCAGGGCGTCGATCCGGCCATGCCGCTGCAGTACCGAGGAGACGAGGTCCGTGCAGCCCTTTCGGTCGGCGAGGTTCTGGGTCTCCGCTTCCGCCTGGCCGCCGTCGGCCAGGATCGACTCGGCCACCGCGCCTGCGGGGCCCGGATCCTGACCAGAGCCGTCGCGTTCGACGCCGGCGTCGTGGACGACAACCGTCGCTCCGCGGGCCGCGAGCAGGCGGGCATAGGAGGCGCCGAGTCCGCGGCCGGCACCGGTCACGAGCACCACCTGGTCGGCGAAGGTGATCACGGCGACGCACGCTAGTCAGGGCCAGGGTGACCCGCAACGCGATTACGTCTGACGGTTCACGGTCGCGACCTCGCGCTTCCCCATGGACGTTCTTTGCGCCGAGATTGCACGAATGGCCCGGTGAGCGGGCCTGTGGCCGCCGAGTGTGCGGGGGCGTTCGTGCAATCTCGGCGCGACAGGCTGGCCGACCGGCTCGCCGGCTCAGGCAGACTGCGGGCATGAACTCTGCCCTCGCCGACCCCCAGGTGGCCGTCGTGACCGGTGCCGGGTCCGGCCTCGGCCGCTCCATCGCGAGTGCGCTGCTGACGGACGGCTTCCGGGTGGCGCTGCTGGGACGACGTCGCTCCCGCCTGGAGGAGACCGCCGAGGCGGCCTCCGCGCTGGCCCTGGTCGTACCCACCGACGTGGCCGATGAGCACCAGGTCGCCGCCGCCTTCGACACGGTCGTGGCCGCCTGGGGCCGCGTCGACGTGCTCGTCAACAACGCCGGTGTCTTCGGTCCCGCGGGAGACCTCGACGAGGTGGACGTCGACGAGTGGCGACGAACGGTGGACGTGAACCTCACCGGTGCGTTCCTGTGCGCACGCCAGGCGTTCCGGGTCATGAGATCCCAGGACCCCCGGGGCGGGCGGATCATCAACAACGGTTCGATCGCGGCGCACGCGCCGCGGCCGAGGAGCGCTGCCTACTCGGCCACCAAGCACGCGATGACCGGACTGACCCGATCGCTGGAGCTCGACGGCCGGCCGTACGACATCGCCTGCGGCCAGGTCGACATCGGCAACGCGGCGACCGAGATGACCGCCGGAATCGCACACGGTGCCACGCAGGCGGACGGTTCGACCCGACCCGAGCCGACCTTCGACCCGGTGCACGTGGCCGAGGCGGTGCTCCGCATGGCGCGCCTCCCCCTGGATGTCAACGTGCCGTTCATGACGATCATGGCGACCGGTATGCCCTACCTCGGCCGCGGCTGAACGGTCGCTGAGCGCACAGACCGTCCTCGGTTGCCGCGTGGTTTTGGGGGTGCGGCACAGTGGGGTGATGGTCTACAAGGGGCCGTGGTCGAGGCGACCTTCGCGCAACGATCCGGACACGATGCAGCTGCCGGTCGTCAGCGCGCCGTCGCCGGACACCCCTGAGCTGTCCTCGACGGACCGGCTGGAGGTCCAGCGGGTGCTGGACCTCGCGCTGGGAATCGGCGCGGCTCAGCTCGCCTGTGGCGTCGGAGCAGTGGACGTGATGTCCACGATGCGCGGGGTGATGGAGGTCTACGGCGTACGCCGCTGCCAGGTCGACGTGACGTACGACCGGATCACGGTGTCGTACCGGGCCTGGGTCGGCGCCGACCCCCTGACCGCGATGCATCGCGTGCAGTCGCGGTCGCTGGACTACACCCGGCTGCAGGCCCTCGACCGGCTGATCCAGCGGATCGCGGACGGTGCGATCGACCGCAGCGAAGCCAACGTCGAGCTCGACCAGATCGTGCGCGCGCCGCACCCGTATCCCCGCTGGGTCGCCACGGCCGCACTGGCCGCGGTCGGGGCCGGGATGGCGGTGCTGCTGGGCGGCGGAGTCATCGTCGCGCTCGTGGCCGCCGTATCGACGGCCGCGATCGACCGGATCGGGCGGCTGCTGAACCGCCACGGGGTGTTGCTGTTCTTCCAGCAGATCGTCGGCGCGGCCGTGGCGACCTCGGTGACCGTGCTGCTGACCGCGGTGAACCTGGTCGGCGACTCGAACCCGTCGCTCGTCGCCGCCGCGAGCATCGTGGTGCTGCTCTCCGGTACGGCGGTGGTCGGAGCCGTGCAGGACACGCTGACCGGCTACTACCTCACCGCGGTGGCGCGTGGAGTCGAGATCGCGCTGTTCTCCGTGGGCCTGCTGGTCGGGGTCACGATCGCGCTCCAGATCGCCCTGGCCATCGGTCTCAACGTGGGCCTCACCCCCGACATCTCGGCACCGGGCGTCCTCAGCGTCCCGGTCCGGGTGGCCGCCGGTGGCGTGGTGGCCGCCTCCGTCGCCCTGGCCAGCTACGCGCCGCTGCGCGGCATCGTCGCGGCCGGAGTCGCCGGTGCCGGAGGGTCGGCGGTCCTGCTGCTGCTCAGCTACGCCGGCTTCGGTCTGGTCTCCAGCTCGTTCGTGGCCGCGACGCTGATCGGGCTCGCCGGCGCCATCCTGTCGCGCCGGTTCACGCTGCCGCCGCTGATCGTGGCCATGGCCGGGATCATCCCGCTGGTGCCAGGACTGACCACCTACCGCGGGTTCGTCAGCCTGGTCACCGATGACGTCGTCGGCGGGCTGTCCTCGCTGTCGGCCGCCCTCGCCACGGCGCTGGCCCTCGGTGCGGGCGTGCTGTGTGGTCAGTTCCTGAGCGACCCTGTGCGCCGGCGCATGGGGCGCATCCAGCGTCGCTACTTCAGCCAGGGCATGGCCGGCCTGCGCGATCGATGACGCGCGACCGGTGACGTCAGCGGCGCACGACCTTCGCGACCAGGGAGAGGGCGGCGAAGACTGGACCCTGGACCAGCGGCGGCGGCTTGGTGAAGCGGATCTCCGCGCGGTGCGCACGGGCCACGGGCACGAAGTCGAGGAGCGATCCGCCGCGGCCGTGCGCATCGCTCAGGGCGGCGAAGAGCTCCTGCGTGCGCAGCGCGGGACGGATCTGCCAGATCGCGCGCGCCCCCTGGTCCCCGGCGGTCATGGCGTGCACGGTGCCCGGTGGGACTTGGAGGACGTCACCGGGCTCCAGGACGCGCTCCGCGCCATCGAGGACCACGCGTAGTCGGCCGTCCGTCACCTCGAAGCGCTCGTTCTGGGCGGGGTGGAAGTGCTCGCGCGGCAGCGAGCCGCCGCCGGTCCACGTCGCCTCGACCTCGAGCAGAGCGCCCCCGGTGTCGGCACCCGACTTCGTGACCGTGAGCGTCTGCTGCGGGGACAGGTGGTACGTCGCGGCCATCGGACCACGATCACACGAGGCCCGGCGGCCGGCAACGTGATCGACAAGGCGGCCGGTGTGCCGGCCCCGTGGCGGCTCCTGCTCCGGACGGCTACCCCGCAGCGCGGATGGCCTGGCCGGCGAGACGTTCGTAGACCGGAAGCGCCTGCTGGTAGGCGTCGTACACGCGCGGATCGTCCGGTGTCGGAGCCGGGGGCGGCTCACCGAGGTCGCGAAAGCCCGTCGCGCGTGCGGTGGAGGAGTGCCACTCCTTCCACAGGTCCCACTCACCGCGCATCCCCGGCTCCCAGCTCAGGGCCTCCTCCAGGAAGGGCAGGTCCATCGCCTTGCACCAGGCCGAGACGACGGTCGGTGCGTCGCGACACAGCTCACCCGCCTCGACGACGACCAGTGGCCGGCCGAGTCCGGTCACGAGGTCGGCGGCGTGCGCGAGGGCATCCCAGCCGGTCTCCTCGTCGGTGAAGTCCGGCCAGTGCTCGGCCAGCGAACGCAGCGCCGCCGCGGGGTCACGGACGAGGAAGCAGTTGCGGAATCGCCCCAGCAGGTCCGCGTCCAGTACGTCGACGGCCTGGTAGGCCATGTCCTTGACGAAGACGGGTCGGTCGCGGGCCGCCCTCTCGATCTCGTCGAGGAGCTCCGCCGGCGTGCTGCCGGGGAGCTCCTCGACGTAGCGCGGCGACCGTCGGTTCGGTCCGTAGTAGTAGTGCCGTGAGAACGGCTCGTCGAACACCGTGTGGTCCCCGCGGGCACTCATCATCCGCTCGAAGGACGTGGAGACCGACCTCGGCACGGTCCACAGGAAGGTGATCGGGTACGTGGGACGTCCCCTCCTCGCGAGAGCTTCGCCGGATGCGGCGGGTCAGCTGATCAGTGCGTCCAGGTTGGAGTACCCACTCGCGCTCCCGCGACGCGGCACGCTGACTCGCCCGTCGACACCGATCGGGACGTCACCGGCGACGGTCACCCGGCGGACCTCGCGCGGCTGCTCGCCGAAGTCGGCGATGGCGTAGTGCTGCGTGGCCCGGTTGTCCCACATGGCGACGTCGCCCTCGCGCCACGTCCACCGGATGGTGTTCTCGAGCTTGGTGACGCGGTCCTGCAGGAGGCGGAACAGCACGCTGGACTCCGTGCTGCTCAGGCCCACGAACTTCTTCACGAAGTGGCCCAGCACCAGCGCCCGCTCGTCGGTCCCGGGTGCACCCGTACGACCGGGTGCTCGGTCTCGAACACCTCGCTCCTGAACTGCGCGTGCGGGAAGACCTCGTCGGCGTCCGCCTTCTCCTGGGACTTGTCGGAGCAGGCGGCGTAGTCGTAGTCGTTGGTGTGGACCGCCCACAGCCGGTCGACGATGGCCTGCAGTGCCTCGGGCAGCGCGTCGTACGCCGCGGCGGCGTTCGCCCAGTTCGTGTTGCCGCCGCACGGCGGGATCCGCACAGCCCGGAGCACGCTGAAGGCCGGGACGCGGTCGACGAACGTCACGTCGGTGTGCCAGCTGTTCGAGGCCATCCCACGGGTCGAGGAGAGGCTGAGCACCCGGGCGCTACCGGTGTTGACGGTCGGGTGGGCCGTGGTGCATGTCGCACCACCGTGAGCTGGTCGACGCGTTCCGTGCGGGTGATCCCAGCTGGGCCTCGTCGGTGGTGACGGCCCACGTCCGGTCGGCTCGCGTCCAGCTGTACTGAGCCCCGCTGCCGGTCCCCGTCACAGCCCGGCGACGGACAGGGCGGCCCAGAGCGCGATGACGCCGGCCAGGAGGGTGAGCGGGACGCTGACCACGCCGAGACGCGTGAACTCCGCGACCGAGGGTCTGGTGTCGTGGGCGTGCAGCACCCGGCGCCACAGCAGCGTGGCGAGGGAACCTGTGTAGGTCAGGTTGGGTCCGAGGTTGACGCCGATCAGCACGGCCAGGACCAGGCCGGGGGAGAAGGCGACGCTCGGCAGCAGGAGCAGCGTCGCCGGCAGGTTGTTCAGCAGGTTCGCCAGGACGGCGGCCAGGGCCGCGGCCGCCAGCAGGCCCGCGAGTGTCGTGGTGGTCCGGGGTGATCGCGGCCAGGTACGCGCCCAGGCCGTTGCGGCGTACGCCGAGCACCACGACGCCGAGGGCGAGCACGAACGCGCAGAACCCGGGGTTGGTCGCGGCGAGCATGCGTCCCCACTGCGCCGGTCGGCGGCCGCCCCGTGGCACGGCGAGCGTCACGGCACCGGCAGCGGCGGCCCACGCCGGGTGCACTCCGAACGGCTCGGACAGCGCCATTGCGGCCAGGGTGATTCCCAGTGTCACCAGCGCGAACCGCGGGGGAGCTGTGTCGCCCTGCGGAGCCGCTCGCCCCGGGATGCGCAGGTCGCCACGGAAGGACCGCGACAGGACGGCGTACTCCACGACGATGACGCACAACCAGGGCAGCGCCATCAGCGCCGCGAACGTGCCGAAGCTCAGCCCGGACGACGTGAACGCGAGCAGGTTGGTGAGGTTGGAGATGGGCAGCAGGAGGGACGCGGAGTTGGCGAGGTGGGTGCACGCGTAGAGATGCGGGTGCGGGCGAACGTGCATGCGCAGGGTGGTGGCCAGGATGACCGGGGTCAGCAGGGTCACGGTGGCGTCCAGGGTCAGCGTCGCCGTCACGCCCGAGGCCACCACGACGACGGCGAGCAGTAGTCGGCTCGGCGACGCGCCACTGAGCCTGGCCGCGATCGAGCCGAGGTAGCCGAACACCCCCACTCCCCGGCGGCGAACGCGAGAGCGAGGACCGCGGCGAGGAAGGCGACGACGGGAGCCAGCGCGACCAGCTCGGCCCGGGCCGCGTCCCACGGCACCGAACCGGACGCGACCGCGACGACGGCGACCGGCACCGCGAACACGCCCTCGGCCAACCCGCGTGGGCGCACCACGGCGAACGCGAGCACTGCCACCAGCAGCACCACCGAGATCGCGAGCGGCACGTGCGCACGCTACGCCACGATGCCGACCGTCCTACGGGCCGGCGGCAGCTGGCGGGCGGTCCGGCCACTCACTCGCGAGCAGCCCGTAGATGAGCGTGTCGGCCCACTCTCCCTTGGTCCAGTAGTCCTGGCGGAGATGGGCCTCCCGTCGCATGCCGACCCGTTCGCACAGCCTGGCCGAGGGTGCGTTGCGCGGGTCGAGCTGGGCGATGACGCGACGCATCCCGTATGTCCCGAAGGCGATGCCGATCAGCGCCCGAACCGCCTCGGCGGCGTACCCGTGTCCGTGGGCAGCCGGATGGAGAGCCCAGCCCATCTCGCCCCGTGCGAGTGTCTCGTCGGCCGGCCACAGGATGACGTCGCCGATGACCCGCTGGCTCCGCTCGATCACCAGGCCCAGCGCGGAGTCCGGCCCGTTGACGCCGGTGCGTCGCAGCCGCTTCTCGAGGGCCTTCTCGGCGTCCGCGCGGGACCACGCCACGAAGGGCGTGTAGCGGGCGACCTCCGGGTCGGAGTAGTAGCCCAGCAGTGCGTCCAGGTCGTCGGGACGGTGCAGGCGCAGGCGCAGACGCTCGGTCTCGATCGGGAGCACGAGTCCAGCCACGGTGGTGGAGAGTAGCCGACGCCAGGCTCCGGCCGGAGCCTCGATCGGGCCCGGGCGGGTCTGCGGGTTCCCGGTCGATGAGTTCCGGCCGCCGGCACGGTCAGAGCAGCGTCAGGCCGTCGCGGAAGAGTCACACGATGGCAGCGCAGCGATCCCGGCCGGGAGGACACATGAACCGACCTGATGACCACGTCGACGACCTGGAGGAGCGAGCGCGGCGCGTCCTCGACACGAACCGGTACCTCACCCTAGGCACGACCGAGCCGGACCAGGGCCCGCGGTTGTCGCCGGTCTACTTCACCCATGTCGACTACCGAGACTTCTTCTGGGTGTCCTCGCCCGCAGCCCGCCATTCTCTGAACGTCGCCGCGCGACCGGGGATCGCGATCGTGGTCTTCGACTCCACCTCACCGATCGGCGAGGGCCGCGCGGTCTACGTCTCCGCGCGCGCGTGGCTCGTCCCTGACGAGGAGCTGCCGCAGCGCTGCGCCGAAGCCTTCGCCTCGGTCGATCCGGACGCCAAGCGCTTCCAGCCGCACGACCTCAGCGGCGACGCCGACGTGCGGCTCTACCGCGCACATGCCGACCGCCATGAGATACACGTCCCCGGCAGGGACCCGAAGTACGGCACCGGGATCGACACCCGCCAAGAGGTGTCGCTCTGACCGGTCTCAGAGCTTCGACGTCGCGAGATGCTCGGCCACGGCCGCGTTGAACGCGTCGGGGCGCTCCATGTTGGGGTAGTGCGCGGTGCCGTCGATGGTGACCAGCCGTCCATGCTGCACGGACTCGGCGAGGGTGCGCCCCATCCGCTGGTGGTCGTCGCCGTCGAGGCCGCCGACGACGGCGAGCACGGGAACGCCGATCTCCGGTAGCCGTGCCCAGGTGTCGGCGACCGGCGTGGGCGGGGCGGGCGGTACCGGCATTCCCGACTCGTCGAGGACGAGGTGGTGGGCCAGGGTGTCGCGCACCATCTGCTCCACCTGCCCGGCGACCTCGGCATCCACGTCGTCGAGCCGACGGCGCGGCCCGGGAACGAACCTCATGAAGGCCTCGATCCAGCCTTCGGCGTCGCCGGCCTCCTGGGTGCGCTGCCATGTCGCCAGGAGGTCGAGCACCCAGGGGTCGCGGAAATCGGGCTCGCTGGTCCCGGTGCCGCTCACGACGATGCCGGTGACCCTGTCGGGGTACTCGAGGGCGACGTCGACCGCCGTGCCCCCACCCATCGAGAGCCCCACCAGCACCGCCTCGGCGATCCCCAGGGCGTCGAGCAGGGCCACGACGTCGTCACAGAACCGGTAGCCCGTGTCGGGAGAGCGCGACCAGCCGTGCCCGCGAGCGTCCGGCACGAGCACCCGGCGGCCGGGGAAGGTGCCGAGCTGGGCGGCCCACATCCGGTGGTCGACAGCACCCCCGTGGAGCAGCACGATCGGCGGCCCGGGCGCCGTGGGGTCGTGGTCGACGAAGGCCACCTCCATGGAGTCGAGGCCCAGGTACCGAAGGGAGGGAAGCGAGCCGAGCGAGGGCAGCGTCGGGGTCATGACACCCAGGTTGTCATATCGCCTAACAAGTTGACAACTCAGGTGTCATAATGCCGGGATGACCGCGACGCCGCTGCCGCCCGACGCTCTCGCCGACCGCCTGGCCGAGGTGTACCTCGTCGTCGGCCCGCTCTACCGCAAGGTCTCCCGTGTCGTCGAGCATGCCCAGCCGGTGATGGGGATGTCGGTCGGCGTCCGTGCCGTACTCGACCAGCTGCGCCGCGGCGGCGATCTGACCGTGCCCCAGATGGCACGTGACCAGGACCTCAGCCGCCAGTTCGTACAGCGCATGGTGAACGACGCCCGCGGCGCCGGATGGGTCGAGCTGGTCGACAACCCCGCCCACCGTCGGTCGTCCCTCGTACACCTCACCAGGGCGGGGGCGAGGGCGATCGGCGCGGTCGCACACCGCGAGCACGAGATGCTGCGGCAGGTCGGCGGGAACCTGACGGACGAGGAGATCGACGCCACCCTGCGTGTCCTGACCCGGATGCTCGCAGCGCTCGACGTCGTGGACCGCCGCGGGTGACCGTGGCGGGAGGCGGTCTCCCCGTGTGCTCCGATGACCCGTGTGCTTCGATAACTCGATGACCAGTCACGATGAGGAATCGCGCGTCGTCAGCGCCACCCGTGAGATCTCGGCCCCGGGGGTGGAGATCTTCGAGCTCATCGCCGACCCGGCGCAACAGCCCCGCTGGGACGGCAACGACAACCTGTCGGAGGCCCCTTCCGGGCAGCGGGTCCGCGCCGTCGGCGACGTGTTCACCATGACCCTCACGGGAGGCCAGGTCCGCGAGAACCACGTGGTCGAGTTCGTCGAGGGCGACCGCATCGCCTGGCGACCCTCCGAGCAGGGCAAGGCGACGCCGGGGCACCTCTGGCGCTGGGAGCTCGAGCCGATCGACTCGTCGAGTACGCGGGTCACGCACACGTACGACTGGACCCAGCTGACCGACCAGAACCGGGTTCGCCGTGCTCGGGCGACCACGGCGGACAAGCTCCAGGCCTCGGTCGACCGGCTCGCTGCGCTTGCAGAGGGTCGGTGAGCGAACGTGACCGTACGACCAACGTCTGGACGAGCAGGAAGTCGTGGTCGGTGTAGGACGCCGGCAGGGTGCGGCCACGCAGCGGCGTGAGCTCCTCGGCCTTGCTGTAGCCGTGCTGTCGACCCGGTAGCTGCTCGGCACCGGCATCGGATCGCGCCGACACCGGGACCGATGTCGGGGTCGGTGCGCAGCTGTCGCGCCGGTTGAAGTCACCGGCGGCGAGCAGGGGGTCTTGCTCGCCCCGCGAGACCAGCACGGCCGCGAACTCAGCGCACTGCGCGTCGTTGGCGGCGCGGGTCATGGGGGAGTCGCGCGTGCTCAGGTGGGTCGTGCAGACGTCGACCGGCGGGACCGTCTCGACGCAGATCCAGCGGCGCTCCTCGCTGCCTGTCTGGGCGTCGAAGGCCTGACCGGCAGAGCCGTGGATGGGCCACTGGGTCATCACCGCGTTGCCGAACACACCCCGGCCGTCTGGGTCGACGCACCGCAACGGACGGTCCGGGAGCAGCACGGGCGCGAACCGCACGTGGTACCCGGTCTCGTGCGCGATGCGGGCGATGTCGCCGCTGCAGGCCTCGTTGAACGTCACCGCGTCCGGCGTGCGGGCGGTGATCACACCGATCGCCTCTTCGACCACCCTGGGGTAGTTCGTGTCGCCGAAGCAGCCGGCCACTCCGGACAGACACAGGTTCATCTGCAGCAGCGAGAGCGGTTCGGCCTTCTCGTACGCCGGCTCGGTGGCCAGCGGCCCTTTGGGCGGCTGCCCGAGTCGCGCGACGGAGAACCCTGCTGCGCCTCCTTCAGCCTCCTGGCCGGCCAGGACGACCCCGACCGAGGACGCGGCCGAGATCGTCAGGGCCCCGCCGACGAGGGTGCTGAGCCCGCGCACGCACCACCGGACGTGTGCCGATCCTGGGTGTCGCACGTGCTCTCCCTGCCCTCGGGCTCCCTTACTCGAGGGGTTCGGAGCCGCCAGGGGCGGGGATGGGTCCGCATTTCAGGGCGGACGCACACCGGGGCGCCCGCGGTCACGGGACACCCCGTCGAGGTTCAGCGGTGTTCAGGCAGCGGCTTGCGACGTCGGTGGGCCATTCGCGCAATCTCGGCGCGAGGAGGGCGGCCGAGCGTGGTGGCCGGGTCAGCGAGTGCGGGACCGGCCGGGCGTACTGCCGGGATCCTTCGCGCGGACCTGTGAGCGCGGAACCCACGAGGTCGTGCGGGCGCCGCGGTGCGGGCACGTGATGAGCACCGTGTACGTGTCGTCGAAGCGCCTGACGCCGAGGGCCAGCACGCCGCGCCATCCGGACTCGGTCCGGTAGAGCACCGGCACTGCCGGCTCAAAGTAGCGAGTCACCATGAAGCCCTCTCTTCGGCTCCCCACTGCGGTCAAGCGTGATCGTCGATCCCTGACCTCATCGTGCAGCGCCCCGGAGAGGGCAGCATGAGACGAACATGAGAATCCCCTCACGTCCCGGTCAGTCCACGGGGCCAGGCGACTCGCTCACTCCCACTCAACGATCGTCCGGCCGAGGACGACCGCGGAGGGGTTCTTCTCCAGGAAGGCCCGCGGGATGTCGTGCTCGAACGACCGGACGTAGCGACGCCGGCCGTCGGACCGCATGACGTACAGCGCGCTGTCGCTGCGGGTGTAGGCGGTCACCTCGTAGCGCGCTCCCTGCCGGTCGACGCACACGGGGCCTTCGCCGGCGTCGGCGCAGTCCATCTGCATCTCTGCGACGACGCTGTCCCACCGATGGTCGTACGGGTCGGGCCTCACGAGAAGCGCGAACGCCCCGACCGAGACCAGGACGAGTGCGAGAACGCCCACAGTGGACAGGGACCTACGCAGTCGCCGCCTTCTGGGCCGTTGGGTGACCTGGGCGACGAGGCTGAGCACGGCGTCGGGGTGCATGTCGGGAAGGGTCGCCTGGATGGCCCCGACAGCCTGGCCGAACGAGAGGTCCGGGTGCAGGATGACGAGGTCCTGTTCGGGAACCACCACGACGTCGACGCCTACATCCAGTCGCTGCACGCGCACGGGACACCTCCTGCCAGAGTCTGAACCACCAGCCATGACCGGGGTGGGCGCGGGTTACCGGTCACTGCCGAACATCATGTCGATGTAGCGGTTGACGTGCTCGACCTGTTCGTCGGTCAGCTCGGCGGCGTGGCCGAGCAGTATCTCGCGGCCCTGGCTGGTCCGCGTGCGGGTCGTTCGCGTCCGAACCGACTGCAGCGCGGCCTCGCGCACGGTGGACAGGGGGAGTCCGAGCCCTCGGGCGAGCAGCTTCATGGTCTCGTAGCGAGGCAGCCCCTCGTACGGGGAGGTCGCCAGCTTGTGCACCGTGGACCTGCTCATGCCGCCACGGCGTGCGATGTCGCCGTACGACCACCGCATCTCTGCCTTGCGCTCGCTGATGAGCCGCTGCAGTGCGCTGACCATGGCGCCCGCCTTCCAGTCGCCCGGTGCCTCGGCGAGAGTCGCCCAGCGACCCTGGCAGCAGGCTACGCCAGCACGACCGGCAGGCCGCCGGAAGCGAACCCGGAGGCAATCTCTCGCTGTCCACGATAAATGGACAATGCGGCTGTTCGGGCGATAACGTGGCGGCTGGTCGAGAGGAGGGCGTGTGCGTACGTCGAGTGGTCCCGCACGATGACGGAGCTGGCGACGTTCCTGTTGGACAGGTTCGCCGAGGACGCTGCAGCGGCACATAGGGGCTTGGAGCACGCCGCAGGCCGGTCTCGGCAGGTCGCACCGCACCGGACGCGCGCGCAGGTCGAGTGCGAGGAGAAGCGCAGGATCGTCGAACGGTTCCTGGCGATCCGCAAGCACTGGCTCGAGACGCGGGTGACCGAGCCACACGTGGGCCGACAGCACCTCGACCAGGCTCGACGTGGTGGAGAGGTCGACGGCCTCTGGCACGCGATGACGCACCTCGCACTGGTCTACTCCGACCACGAGGACTATCGGCCGGAGTGGCGACCTGTGAGCTGAGGAGCTCTACAACGCCGCGGGGTGGTGTCAGTCGTGGGCCCCGCCACTGGTGCTGCGGCCGTCGCACAGCCGCACGAAGCGCTCCATCGCCTGGGCGACCTGGCTGCAGACACGGGTACGGATGTCAGCGCCGATGGCGGCATCGGCCGCAGCCGAGGCGTCGGAGTAGCCACCGACCCGCGGCCACTCGCCGGGAAGCTGCACGTCCAGTCCGGGGTGCGGCGGGCTGGCCCACACAGCAGGCGGGTCGGCAGTCGTGCTCGGCGCCCGGGACATGTCCACGAGGTCGGGGCGTACGGCGAGCACGAGGCTGGTCTCGAACAGCCCCGCGTGCCCGGGGACGTCGAGGCCGCCCAGGTCGTCCAGCTGCCCGACGACGGTGTTCCAGTACGAGCAGACCGCGACGCTGACTCCGAGGTCGAGCGGTGCGCTCTTGGCCACGACGCCGAGGCTGTCGTGGTTGCCGCCATGGCCGTTGAGCAGGAAGAACCGCGAGAACCCGGAGTCGGCCAGCGACTGCAGCAGGTCCATGACCCAGCGCTGGTAGGTCTCGGCGCGCACCGACGCCGCCCCGGCGAACACGTGGTGTCCGGAGACGCCGTAGGGCAGGCTCGGCGCGAGCACGACGCCGAGACCTTCGTCGAGCTCGGCCGTCGCCGACTCGGCCACCTCGGCGGCGAGCAGGGTGTCGGTGCCCATCGCCAGGTGGGGCCCGTGCTGCTCGGTCGAGCCGAGCGGCAGGACGAGCACGTCGCCGGTGCACGCGGCCATCTGGTCCTTGGTCAGCTCGGCGAGACGACGAACGGGCATGCGCAGGCTGCTCCTCTCCCGCTGGGTCAGTTCGCCTGAGCCGGCGCCGACTCACCGCGCTCACGTGCGAGTACGCGCTGGACATCACGGTTGGTGCCCCAGAACTTGATCAGGACGTTCTGGCTCGGCGGGGGACCGGCGTACGCGCCCACGACGAACAGCACCATCGAGACGAACACGGCCACGACGTTCGGGTCGAAGCCCAGCGCCGCCTCGGGCAGCCACTGGGTGGTGACCACGAACGTGGTGAGGCCGCCGAGCATGCTCAAGATCGCGGCGGTGGTGTTGGCGCGCCGCCAGTACAGCCCGCCGAGCAGCGGCACGAAGAACATGGACCCCAGCCCGCCGATGGAGAAGATCACGAGGTACTCGAGGTACTCCGGGGGACGCAGCGCGAGCAGCAGCACCACGAGCCCGCACAGGGCACTGACCGTCGACCCCATCGTGCTCGCCCTTCGGTCGGACGTGGACGGCTTGATGTAGGTGACGTAGAGGTCGCGCACTATCGTCGCGCTGACGATGAGCAGCATCGAGTCGACTGTGGACATGATCGCCGCCAGTGGGGCAGTCAGCAACGCGCCCGCCAGCGGGCCGGGCAGCATGTCGATGATGAGCTCGGGTACGGCGAGGTCGCCGGTCTCGATGTTGGGCATCAGCACCCGCGCCACGACGCCCATCGTGGCGAACCCGAGCGTGAAGACGGTCATGATGATCGGGCCCATGAACATGGCCTTGTGCATGGCGTCGGTGTCCCGGTAGCTCATCGCCCTGACCGTCAGGTGAGGGAGGGCGACGGCCATGAGGCCGAACACGACGAAGTAGGAGAACAGCAGGGAGGTGGTGAACTCACCCGCCCCGGGAAGCAGCAGCAGCTCGGGGTCCTGCCGGGCGACACGCTCGGTGACCGAGGGCATCCCTCCGACCGCCGTGAGGATCGCGACCCACAGCACGACACCGCCGACGAGCATGATCAGGCCCTGGACCGTGTCGCTGACCGCGTCGGCGAGGAAGCCGCCGAGGGCCGTGTATAGGGTCACCACTCCCGCGGAGATGATGACGACCCACAGGTACGGGACGCCGGTGAGAGCCTGGATCACCCGCGCGCCACCGGTGAACTGGGCCACCATGTACGACGTGAGGAACACGACGATCCCGATCGCGGCCAGACCGACGACGACGCCGCTCTCGTAACGCTGCCGCAGCACGTCGACCACGGTCACGATGCCCAGCTTGCGCGCGAGGATCGCGAACCTCTTGCCCAGCAGGCCCAGGACCAGGAACGCGACCGGTGCCTGGCCCATGATCGCGATCACCCAGCCGTAGCCCTGGTCGTACACGAGGCCGGGGGCTCCGATGAACGTGCCGGCGCTGGCGCCCGAGGCGAGCAGCGTGAACACCAGCACGACCCAGCCCAGGCTGCGGCCGCCGATGTAGTACTGCGCGGACATGCCGCCCGCGGCCGCGGAGTGCCGCTTGGTGAAGGCCCAGTACGCCACCCCGATCATGAGCAGGAGGTAGACCGCGAGCGGCATGATGACGTCCCACTGCATGGGCTATCTCCCCTCGTCCGCGAGAGCCGGGCCCGAGGACGTGGCCCCGCCGCGCTCGCCGTACCGGCTGTCGGGCAGGTCGCCGTCGGCCTCGAGTGACATGTCCGTGAACAGATGCTTGATGAGGAAGTACGGCACGACGCAGAAGACTCCGCCGAGTGCGAACGTCGACCAGAACAGCCAGTCGGGGAACCCCAGCACCAGCGAGATCTCGTCGATGCTCTTGTTGCCGCCGATCATCCAGGCCGAACCGATGGTCAGGACGATGTAGCTGGCGAAGTAGACCGCGGTGATCACGGACTCCCGGTTGGAGACCCGGTAGCGGGGGTCCTCGCTCCACTGCTCCTCGGCCGTGGCGTGGTCCGAAGACACGTTGCATCACTCCTCATGCGACCCCGGTCAGTAGGACGCGGAGCCGTCGCGCGGGGCTGACAGCCAGCATCCTTCAATGCCACTCGCGCGGCGACGGGGTGCGCACTGCCGCCGACGGTGGCCTTCGCACCGACGGAAGCGGGGCGAGTAGAACGCGAGTCTCGGGAACAGGTTGACAATCTGTCAAGGGACTGAACAAGATTTCTCATGGCCCGGAGGAGCGCGACCCGTACGCAGGACGTCGCCGAGCTCAGGACCCTGCTCACTCCGCTGATGCGCGGGATCGCTAGCGCCGTGGGCCGGCACTGCGAGGTCGTCCTGCACGACCTCAGCGCCGGCGACTTCGAGAGCACCATCGTCGCCATCGAGAACGGTCACGTCACCGGGCGCTCGGTCGGCGGGCCGTCGACCAACCTCGGCCTCGAGCTCATGCAGGAGCAGCAGGGAGTCGGCGACGAGCTCGGCTACCGGGCACGCACGCGTGACGGCCGCGAGCTGCACTGCTCGTCGGTCTACTACCGCGACGACCAGGGCACTGTCATCGCGGCCCTGTGCATCAACGTCGACATGACTCCGTTCCTGGCCGCGCGTGGCGCTCTCGACGAGGTGGTGAACGTCGGTCGCTCCGCCTCCCCCGAGCGTGAGGAGATCTTCGCCAGCGACATCAACGACCTGCTCGACGAGATGATCGAGGAGGCGGTGACGAGCACTGGCAAGTCGGTCTCGATGATGGGCAGAGCCGACCGGGTCGACGTGCTGCGTGTGCTCGACGGCCGAGGAGCCTTCGCCGTGAAGCGTGCGGTCGACCGGGTGTCACGTCGCCTGGGCATCTCCCGGGTCACGACGTACAACTACCTGGAGCAGATCCGCAACGGCAGCGGATGACTACGCGAAACGCCAAGCAGGCAAGGGAGATCGGTGTGCACGACGGGGAAGTCCTGGTCCGCGGCGGCCTGGTCGCAGACGGGTCGGGTGAGGTGCCGCGCGAGCGCGACGTCCTGGTTCGCGGTGGGCGGATCGTGGCGGTCGAACCCGCGGGCGGCATCCCGGCGACGGATCGGCCCGTCCTCGACGCCACCGGCCTGGTGGTCGCACCGGGCTTCATCGACGTGCACTCGCACGCCGACAACGCGCCCCTGCTGACCGAGCACGACACCTCGAAGATCCTGCAGGGCGTGACCACCGAGGTCGTCGGCAACTGCGGGTTCTCGCTGGCGCCGTGCGCGCCGCAGCATCAGGAGACCCTGACCAGCCTGCTGCAGCGGATCTTCCCCCCGGTGCCGTTGGAGTGGCGGGACTGGCCCGAGCTGGACGCACGGCTGCAGGCCCACGGGTTCGTCACCAACTACGCGCCCCTGGTCGGCCACGGCACCCTGCGCATCGCGGCGTTCGGCATGGTCGACCGTGCACCGGACGACGACGAGACGAAGCTCATGCGTCGCAGCCTGGAGGACGCGCTCGACGCGGGTGTCTTCGGGATGTCGACCGGGCTGATCTACCCGCCCGGCGTCTACAGCACGACCGACGAGCTCGTCGGCCTCGCGGACGTCCTCGGACCGGATCGGGTGTATGCCACCCACATGCGGGGTGAGTCTGACGGCCTGCTCGACTCGATCGACGAGGCTCTGCTGATCGGACAGCAGGCAGGCTGCCCGGTGCACATCTCCCACCTGAAGTGGTTCGGGCGGCACAACTGGGGACGCATACCCGAGGCGATCGAGCGCATCGGTGCCGCAGCCGACGCCGGGACGGCTGTGACCAACGACGTGTACCCGTACACCGCCGCGTCGACCATGCTGGCCGCCCTGCTCCCGCCGACACTGCTGGTGGACAGCGACGAGGCGGTGCTCGAGCGGCTGCGTGACCCTGCGCAGCGCGACCGCATCGCCCAGGCGATCGAGCACGGGCTCCCCGGCTGGCACAACATGGTCCAGGACTGCGGCTGGGGTGGCATCCTCGTCTCCACGACCGCGTCGCACGCCTACGAAGGGCTCACACTCGAGCAGGTCGCACAAGAGCTCGACGTCGAGCCGGTCGATGCGCTGATCCGCATCCTCGTGGAGGAGCGGATGCAGGCATCGATGGTGACCTTCGGCCTCAGCGAGGACGATGTCGTGCGCGTCCTGGCCCATGAGCGCACCGTCATCGGCTCCGACGGCCTGCCGCCGGGCCGCGGCGGTCGGCCGCATCCGCGGATGTTCGGCACCTTCCCCCGCTACCTGGGCCGCTACGTACGCGACCAGAACCTGCTCCCGCTGGGCGATGCCGTACGCCGTCTCACGGCGACGCCGGCCGAGATCTTCCGGATCCCCGAGCGGGGACGGGTCGAGCCGGGCTACGTCGCCGACCTCGTCGCGTTCGACGCCGGACGGATCACCGACCACTGCGACTATCTGGACCCCGTGCAGACGCCGAGCGGGATCGCGTGGGTCATGATGGCCGGCCAGACCGTCGCCGAGGCCGGCGTCTTCCTCGGGCAGCGCAACGGCAGGCGGCTGACGCCTGCCTGATCAGGCAAGGGCGTGTTGGTAGACGGTCGGCCGTCGCGAGCGCGGCATCCACGGGATGCCTCGCAAGGCGCAGGCGCGCAGACATACCGGTGCTGTACGTCGAGCGGCTGCAACGCAGCGAGGCGCCCGTGGGGCGGCGCGCAGCAGGCCATGCCGTCTACCGACACGTCCTAGCATGGGCTCATGGCCAGCGCAGCAGGAGACCGTGACCGTGACCCGGAGGGACGCGCCCGGCAGGCCAGGCCGCGCGACGAGCTGGGCCGGCCGCTGCCCTACGGCAGCAAGGGGGTCGAGCCGGTCTCGGAGGACCCGCTGCCACCGGACGAGACGCTGCGGTACGCACGCGAGCTGGTCGACGAGGGCCGGCCGTTCTCGGCGCACGAGGTGCTGGAGGCGCGCTGGAAGGCGGGCCCGGACGAGCAGGGTGACCTGTGGCAGGGCCTCGCGCAGATCTGCGTCGGGCTCACGCACGCGCTTCGCGGCAACCGGGTCGGCGCGGGCCGGCTGGTCGACCGCGGCTGCGCACGCCTGGATGCCTACGCCGCGACCGGCGGCCCGACGTACGGCCTCGACCTGGCGGCGGTCGCCGAGTGTGCCCGCGGCCGGCTGGACGCCGACCCAAGCGGCTCAGGCCACGCGGGCGGCGACCCAGCGCCGTAGGCCCACGCGTCCGTTGTGCATCATCCACGCGTGGTTGAGCCGCAGCAGCGGACGCCCGACCAGGCCGACCCAGCAGAGCAGCCGGCTGTGCACGACCACCTCCTGCTCGTAGACCAGCGCGGTGCCTGTGTCGTCGGCGCGCAGCGTCCAGCGCGACCAGCCGTCGAGGTCGCCGCTCAACCGCACCTCCAGGGTCCCGCCCTCGCGGTCCTCGCGCGCCCGGTCGGCGCGCAGCCGCAGGTCGTACGGCAGCACCGACCGGCACACGACGGACGCGCTGTCGTCGTCGATCCGCTCGACCGAGCGCACCTGCCGCCACCACTGCGGGTACGACCCGATGTCCGACAGCACGTCGAACAACGTCTGTTCGTCGACGTCGACGTGCCAGGCCGAGCGGAAGCGGTAATTGCTGAGCTGCACGTCCCCATCCTGTCCGACCCGCACACCCACGTCCGACGGCGCCGGGCGGGGTGACACGCTTGGGCCCATGATCGTCGCGTTCAGCATCAGTCCAGGTACGGCAGACGAGACCGGCGGGGTGTCCGAGGCCGTCGCCGAGGTCGTCCAGGTCGTACGCCGCTCCGGCCTGCCGTGCGAGACCAACTCCATGTTCACCAACATCGAGGGCGAGTGGGACGAGGTGATGGCCGTCGTCAAGCAGGCCGTCGACGTCGTCGCCGCGCAGTCGCCGCGGGTGGGCCTGGTGCTCAAGGCCGACATCCGTCCGGGGCACACCGGCGAGCTGACCGGGAAGGTGCAGCGCCTCGAGCAGCACCTGCACTCGTGAGCACCGAGCCGCACGACCTCAGCGCCCTGGAGCAGGCAGCAGCGCTGCGTGCCGGCGAGGTCTCCTCGCTCGAGCTCACCGAGCACTACCTGGCTCGGGTGGAGCGTCTCGACGAGCAGGTCGGCGCGTTCATCACCGTGACCGCCGAGGAGGCGCTGTCGTCGGCGCGCCGGGCCGACGAGGCCATCGCTCACAGTCGTCGTAGTGACGAGATGTCCTCGCTGCCGCCGCTGCTCGGTGTGCCCACGGCGATCAAGGACCTCAACCTCACTGCGGGCATCCGCACGACCTTCGGCTCCGCGGTGTTCGACGACTACGTCCCGGACGTGAGCGACGAGGTCGTGCTGCGTCTGGGCCGGGCCGGGCTGGTGAGCCTCGGCAAGACGAACACCCCCGAGTTCGGCAGCCCGTGCTACACCGAGCCCGACGTCGCTCCCCCGGCCCGCACGCCGTACGACCTCTCCTGCAGTGCGGGCGGGTCGAGCGGGGGCGCGGGCTCGGCGGTGGCGGCCGGGCTCGTCCCGTGGGCCCAGGGGTCCGACGGCGGTGGCTCCGTCCGGATCCCGGCCAGCGTGTGCGGCCTGGTCGGGCTCAAGCTCAGCCGCGGCCGCGTGAGCACCGCCCCGATGTACGGCGACCTGGTCGGCCTGGCCACGCCCGGGCCGCTGACCCGCACGGTGCGCGACGCCGCCGCGATGCTCGACGTGCTCGCCGGCCCCGCGGTCGGCGACCCGCACCCGGCGCCGGCAGGGCCGACCGACGGCAGCTACCTGGGCTCGTGCGAGCGTCCGCCGGGGCGGCTGCGGGTGGCGCGGTTCAGCACACCGCTGATCGCCGACGTCGAGGTCGCGCCCAAGTGCCTGCAGGCCTACGAACAGGCCTCCAGCCTGCTCGGCGACCTCGGCCACGAGGTCGAGGACATCGCCGAGCCGCTCACGCCGGAGGCGGTGCCGGTCTTCGAGACCTGCTGGGCCGTCCTCAGTGCGATGTCGG
The DNA here is from genome assembly GCA_035557095.1 of Nocardioidaceae bacterium. GTDB lineage: Bacteria > Actinomycetota > Actinomycetes > Propionibacteriales > Nocardioidaceae > JALZDI01. Next base: position 38,954 of record DATMEB010000245.1, read on the forward strand.
TCGTACCCGGTGAGCGCATCGACCGAGTCCGGCCGCTGACCCGGTGGCTCGGGGAGCGCGCCGCGAAGGTGTCGGCGGTGGAGTTCGGGCTCGCGGTCGGTGAGCTGCGACGGATCGCCGCAGTCACGCTGCAGGCCCTCGCGCCCTACGACGTCGTGCTCACGCCGACGCTGGCCGCCCTGCCGGCGGAGGTCGGCGCGATCCGCGACGACGACGACCCCGCGCGCGACTTCGAGAACCAGAAGCGGTTCACGCCGTACACCTCGGCCTGGAACGTCACCGGGATGCCGGCGGTATCGCTGCCGCTGCACTGGACCGACGACGGCCTCCCGGTCGGCGTCATGCTCGCGGGCCGGCCCGCGCAGGAGCATGTGCTGCTCTCGCTGGCCGCCCAGGTCGAGGCCGCCTCACCCTGGCGGGAGCGGCGGCCCGACTGCTGGTGACGGCCCGGTACTCGGGCCTGCGTCAGCCGGTCTTGCGCCGGAAGCCCGGTCCCTTGGTCGGCGTGTCCGCGCCGTGGGACTTCTTGGAGCCGTCGTGCCGTGCGGACTCGGCGGTGGCGTGCGTGCGCTGGCTCTTGCGTTCGAGGGCCTCCCGGAACTTCCGCCGCACGTCGTCGGTACCGTCCTTGCCGTCCGGTGAAGAAGTCACGGGCACCTCCAGCGTCGAGGGAGCGGTCCTCCCACCCTGACACGGACTCCGGCCCACGGCTACCCGTTATCCGCGTGCCTGGCGGAGCCGGGATGGAACACTGGATGGAACACTGGGCCCATGACGACCTCGCAGCCGAGCGACCCGAACCCCATGTACGTCCCGCGGTTCTTCGTCAAGCAGCGGGTCACCATGATGGTGAACCAGTACGAGCTGCTGGCCGCCAATCCCGACGGCACCGATGGGCAGCTGCTCGCGTTCGCCCAGCAGAAGCGGATGGCGTTCAAGGAGCAGGTCACGTTCTACGCCGATGCGGCGAAGACCGAGCCGGTGTTCTCCTTCAAGGCGCGCAAGCGGCTCGACCTCGGCTCGGGCTACGACGTGTTCGACCCGGCCGGGCGACCGCTCGGCGAGTTCCGCAAGGAGTTCGGCAAGAGCCTGCTGCGCTCGAGCTGGCGGCTGGGCGGTCCCGGGCTCAGCGCGTCGGGCACCGAGCGCAGCCAGCTGGTCGCGATCCTGCGCCGGATCTGGGAGTTCGTGCCGTACCTCGGCGAGGTCTGGGCGCCGTTCGTCTTCCACTTCGACTTCGTCGACGACGACACCAGGCAGCCGGTGATGTCGAGCGAGCGCCGAATGACGCTTCGCGACCGCTACGTCGTCGACGTACCCGACGAGCGACTGGACTTCCGGCTGGCCGCCGCGATGGCGGTGGCACTGGACGCGCTGCAGGCGCGCTGACCCGGCGGCCGCGGCGTGCGGCTCAGCGGGTGACGCAGATCATCCGCGCAGCACCGCGCCCTTGCAGGGATCCGGCCGGGCGGAATGCGAGGATGGGACCAACCCCCTTGAACACCCTCGTCCGCCGTGCGCCTCGGGGCATGCGCGGCTGACGTACCCGTACGCCTCGAAGGAGAACGGTGGAGCGCCGCATCCGTCGCCGTCTGGCCCTCGTCGGAGCAGCTGCACTGGTCGTCTCGGTCACCGCCTGCGCACCCCGGGACAACGCCCCCACCGAGAGCGTGACGCTGGCGGTGTCGTCGCTGCACAACCCGTTCTTCCGGCAGATGCGTGTCGGGGCCGAGGCGGCGGCCGAGGCCGCCGGTGTTCGGCTGAAGGTCGTCGCGGCCGACGACCGGTCTGCCCGGCAGTCCCGGCAGCTCGACCGCGCCATCGAGGAGGGCTCGGAGGCCGTGCTGGTCAACCCGGTCGACCCGGAGGCCGCGGCGTCGGCGGTCCGGCCGGCGGTGCGGGCCGACATCCCCGTCGTCGCGGTCGACCGCGAGGTGGCGGGTGCCCCCGTCGAGAGCACCGTCGCCTCGGACAACGTCGACGGAGGGCAGCAGGTCGGGCACGCGATCGCCTACTCGATCGACGGACCCGTGCAGGTGATCCACATCCAGGGCGACCCCCAGGTCTCGGTCAGCGACGACCGCGGCGAGGGGTTCGAGGAGGCCGTCGAGCAGTACGACGAGATCGACATCGCCACCGCGCAGCCGGCGTACTTCGAGCGCGCCGAGGCCCGCCGGGTCACGGCCGCGCTGCTGAGGGCCTACCCGGACGCCAACGCGATCTTCGCCGAGAGCGACCGGATGGCCCTCGGTGCGATCGACGCGCTGGGAGACCGCGCCGGCGACGAGGTCAAGGTCTTCGGCTACGACGGGTCACCGGCGGCTCTAGCGTCCGTCCAGGAGGGGACGATGGAGGGCACGGTCGCGCAGCGCCCCCAGCAGCTGGGGCAGGTCGCGGTGGAGCAGGCGGTCACCGCCATCGACGGCGGCTCCGTGGCGCCGCGTGTGCCCGTGGGTGTCGAGCTGGTGACCCGCGACAACGTCGAGCAGTATCTGCACTGACTCATTCGCTGCGGCCGGCCTCAGGCGGGCTTGAGCGGGTCGTGCCCGAGCGTCATCAGCCGGTGCCGCCAGTGCGCCTCCCCGGCGGTGGGCTCCAGGTCGTCGCGTCGCTCGGCCAGCACGCGGGTCACGACGTTGCGCATCACCCGCGCGTCGTCGGCGGTCAGGTCGGTACGACGCTTGCTCAGGATGTGCACGACGTGCCGGCCGGTCTCGGTGCCCGCCTGGTCCGGAAGCGGCTCGGTGCCCTCGTCGGCCGAGCGGGTCCGCAGCCACTCCTCGAGCTCGCGCGAGGTCATGTTGACCACCCGGTGGAACTCCTCCCACAGCTCGTCGTCGACCGCGCTCTGGGCCATGTGGCTTCCCCTCCTGGCGCTTTGGGGTCTGTTGGCTCTGGGCCTGTTGGCTGTGGCGCCTCATGGGTGCGCTACCCCTGCGTCCCGGCACGAAAACGGGTGCGTCACTCCACCGCGTGGAACGACGTACGGGTCAGCGGAGGATGCAGCAGGTCGGCCGGGCCGCGCCGGTAGAGCTGTGCGGGTCGGCCGCTGCGCCCGCCTGCCCGCTCGCCGGTCTCGACCACGAAGCCCTCGGCGCCGGTGACCTTGCGGTGGAAGTTGCCGGGGTCGAGCCGGCGGCCCCACACCACCTCGTAGACATGCCGCAGCTCGGCAACGGTGAACTCCGCGCCACAGAACGCGGTGCCGACCGTGGAGTACTCGAGCTTTGCCTGGGCGCGCTCGACCCCGTGGGTGAGGATCTGCCGGTGGTCGAACGCCAGCGCGTCGCCGTCGTCGAGCAGGTTCCCGACCGGCACCCACTGCGCCTCCGCCGCATCGGTTCCGGCGGTCGGATCCGGCAGGTCGGGCGCGATCGCCAGCCAGGCCACGCTGACCGTGCGCATCCGCGGGTCGCGGTCCGGCTCGCCGTACGACGCGAGCTGCTCCAGGTGCACCGCCTTCACCTGCACAGCCGTCTCCTCGGCGAGCTCGCGGGTCGCGGCGGTCTCCAGGTTCTCGTCGACCTCGACGAACCCGCCGGGGAGCGCCAGCCGGCCCTCGTACGGCGGCGAGCCCCGGCGCACCACCAGCGCGCACAGCAGGTCGTCGCGGATCGTGAGCAGCACGATGTCGACGGTCACGGCGAACGGCGGGTGCTGACTGGTGTAAGTCATGCCGTGACCCTAGGGCGTGTTGGTAGGCGGCATGGCCTGCTGCGCGCCGCCCCCACGGGGTAACGTCGGCAGTGTGCGAGGCGATCGGGTCGAGATCGTCGTGGACGCAGGTGACGACATCCGCGTCTACGACATCACTGCGACCCGGGCCGGGCGGCGGGTCGAGGTGACGACCGGCCGCGGGCTGGTCGAGGTCGCGGAGGTCACCCGCGGCGGCACCACGGTCCGATCGGCCCGGTTCATGGCCTCGCGGGTGGTGGCGCTGGTGGAGCACCCGGCCGGCGAAGACCACCGCGAGCAGGACCACTCAGGTCGTCGCGTGCAGAGCGAGTAGCCGCCTGCTCGCCCCGGCCTCGCGGAGTTGTCCGGGGTCTTTGGTCAAAGCACCCGCGCGCACCCGGATGCGGTCTTATCCTTGCCGCGAAACTGCAGCCGGCTCCAGCCGTCGACGGCTGGCGGCCAGGCCCGGCACGAGGGGGAAGCAATGCGCGCTCGTCTGTTCGCGGCGGCCGTCGCCGGCCTGCTGATGCTGCCGCTGGCGGGGTGCGCCTCCTCCGACCCCTCGCCCGGTGCCATAGGTCGCGCCGAGCCGGCTCCCGGCGTCTGCGACGGGGTGCCGAAGTGCCGCGTGGTCGCGAACACCGACGTGGACGGCGACGGGCGCCCGGACGAGGTCGGCTTCGTCGTGGAGTCCAAGAAGCGGGTCGTCGTACGCGTCACCACCGCGGCAGGCGAGACCGCCGGCCGCGGGCTGGACACGATGTGGTTCCCGCGGGGCGAGTTCTTCGGGGCCGCTCCGGTCGACGGGCGCCCCGGTGCGGAGCTCGTGGTCGGTACGACGATGGGCGCGCACACACTCTGGTTCACCACCCTGGCGATGGACTCCGGCCGGCTGGAGGTGCTCCCCGCGCCCGGCGCCGAGGATGAGTGGATGATCGACGGGGCGTACTCGTTCCACGCCGGCGTCACCCGCCGGGTCGACAACGGCCGCGCCGTCGTGGTGGTCCGCGACGCGGCGCGCGATGGCCTGGCCCCGCGGTTCTCCGGCCGGGACCGCACCTACGTGTGGACCGACGGCGGCTGGCAGCTGGAGTCGACCGAGCGGACCCGCTACCGCGGCGAGCAGTCGGTGGCCCGGATCGGCGGCTGGCACGTGGACGGCCTCCGCCAGTTTCCGAACTTCTGAGCGGCCCCAGCTGAGCGGCCTGACCGAGCAGAGCCGTCTGAGAGCCGCAATCTGAGCAGGTGCCGCGCGGGCGCGGCTGCGTCGCTCGGCCGGGTTGTGCGCGTAGGCTGTCACGCGCCGTTATGGGTTGGCTGCGAATCGTAGTGAGTCTGCGTGGGGTGGGGATTGCTGCGGCCACGACGCGAAGGAGCCGCTCCATGCGCTTGACGTCACCGTCCTCACACTCTTCCTGGCTTGGCCGTTCCCCGGCCCGCCGAGTCCTGACCCTCGGCGGAGTCGCCGGCCTGATCGCGGCGGGGGTCGCGACCGGCGCCGTGCCCGCCTCCGGCGACTCCGGCGACCGGATGCGCTCGGCCCTGCAGTCCGCACCCGCGAACCTGCAGACGCCGTTCGAGGCCAGCAACGGCGCGAACTGGACGACCGTGCCGGAGTCGCACACGTTCTGGCGCCGGCTCGACCGCCAGTCCGAGCGGGTCAGCGTCGACCGGATCGGCCGGAGCAACCAGGGCCGGCCACTGCAGCTGGTCCAGGTCGGCGCCCCCGCGCCGCGCTCGGTCGACGAGGCCGCGCGCGGGTCGGTGCTGATGTACGTCTGCTCCGTGCACGGCGACGAACCCTCGGGCCGGGAGGCCTGCATGCAGCTCGCCCGCGACATGGCCGCATCGGAGGACCCGGCGGTCACGCGGATGCTGCGGGACACGACCGTGCTGCTGGTCAACCCCAACCCCGACGGGTGGGCCGCCGACACCCGTGAGAACGCCACCGGCGTCGACGTCAACCGCGACTTCATGGAGGCGGCGACCCCCGAGGGCAGGGCGGTTCTGCGGACCATCCGCGACTGGAAGCCGGACGTGCTCAACGACCTGCACGAGTACGGCCCCAGCGAGTACTACAACACCGACCTGCTGCACCTGTGGCCGCGCAACCGCCAGGTCGACGACACGGTCTACCAGCTGAGCAAGACGATGAACAACGACTACTCCGCGCCGCTGGTGCGCAGTCGCGGCTACACGACCGGCGAGTACGGCCTACTCGTCAAGGACGGCGAGCCGTTCCTGCAGGTGGCAGGGGACGAGCAGGGCCGGATCCTGCGCAACTACGCGGGGCTGCAGCACACCGTCGGCATGCTGAGCGAGACCGCGAACGAGCCGCTGGACCCGCAGGAGGAGGCCGACCCGGCGCTGCTGAACCGGCGGCGTGTCGAGGTCAACTACACCAGCGCGGTCGGCAGTGCACAGACGATCGCCGAGCACCGAGCCCGCATCGCCACGCAGACCACCCTGGCCGAGCAGCGGGCCACCGAGAAGGGCGCGACGCAGTCCGGGGTCGTGTACTTCGCCGGACAGGACAACATGGTGCCGGAGTCTGAGGACGAGGTCGACCCGACGCCGATGTGCGGCTACGAGCTGACGGCGTCGCAGCTCGACTCGGTTCGGCGGACGCTGCGGGTGCACGGGATCTCGTGGACGAGCGACGCCGATGGCGCCTTCGTGTCGATGGCCCAGCCCGACCAGCCGCTGATCCCGCTGCTCCTCGACGAGCGCTCGGAGTACCGGCTGACCGAAGCCACGCCCGTCGACGCGTGCTGAGTCGTCGGGGTCCGGCCCCGTCGATCCGGCGTACCCTCGCCAGCGTTCGGTGCTGACGAGAGGAGGAGCGCGTGAACGCCAAGCCGTTCGCTTCCTCGGCCGACCTGGCCGAGAAGACCGAGACCCTGGAGGTGCTGGCCGACGGGGTCTACGCGTTGACCGCGGAGGGCGACCCGAACGTCGGTGCCGTGGAGGGCGACGACTTCGTGGTCGCGTTCGAGGCGCGGGCGACGCCGGTGGCCGCGCGCGAGTGGCTGGACCGGCTGCGTAAGCACACCGAGAAGCCGGTGCGCTACCTCGTGCTCAGCCACTACCACGCCGTCCGGGTCCTGGGCGCGAGCGCGTTCGAGACCGACACGGTGATCGCGCACGAGAACACCCGGGCGCTGGTCGCCGAACGCGGCCAGGAGGACTGGGACTCCGAGTACGGCCGGATGCCGCGTCTGTTCAAGGACCCCGACTCGATTCCGGGACTCACCTGGCCGACGCTGACGTTCGACGACCGGCTGACGATCCACCTCGGCGCCGGCCGCGGCGACCTGGTGCTGCAGTACTGCGGACGCGGGCACACCGAGGGCGACATCGTGGCGTGGCTGCCGCAGCAGCGGGTGCTGTTCGCCGGTGACCTCGTCGAGGCGCAGGCCGCGCTGTACACCGGGGACGCGTTCCACACCGACTGGTCGACGGGCACGCTCGACGCGGTCAAGGCACTCGGTGCGGAGGCGCTCGTCGGCGGACGCGGCGCGGTCGCCTCGGGCCGCGACGCCGTCGACGCGGCGATCGAGCAGACCCGCGGTTTCCTCACCGCGATGCGGACGGAGGTCGGGTCGGTGCACGCCGCGCGCGGCACGGTGAAGGAGGCCTTCGAGCGCACGCATGCCGCACTCGCGCCGCAGTTCGGCGCGTGGCCGATCTTCGAGCACTGCCTGCCGTTCAACGTGCAGCGGCTGTGGGACGAGCTCGACGGCATCGAGCGCCCGCGGATCTGGACCGCGGAACGCGACCGGGAGGTCTGGGCCGCCCTCCAGCAATGACAGCGTAGGAATGACCGGGCGGGGGGTGAGATGGCGATGGGCATCGACGCGGTGAGGTTGCCGGCGTACGGCGGAGACCCCGTTGTCATCGTCGGCAACGGGCCCGTCGGGCAGACGCTCGCCCTGCTGCTCGCCCGTTGGGGCATCGGCTCGGTCGTGCTCGACCGGCGGCCCGAGCGCGACCTGGTCGGCTCGAAGGCGATCTGCCAGCACGGGGACGTCCTCGACATCTGGGACACCGTCGGAGCCGGCCGGGCGATCGCCGACGAGGGGACCACGTGGGCACGCGCGCGCACCTTCTACCGCGACCGAGAGCTGTTCTGCCTCGAGCTCGCCGACCGGGGCTGGTCTGCGTTCCCGCCGTTCGTCAACATCTCGCAGTGCCGGACCGAGGAGCTGCTCGACGAGCAGGTCGCCGGCACCGACCTCGTCGACGTGCACTGGGGCCACGCCGTGACCGGGGTGCACGAGACCGCGGACGGGGTGGAGGTAGACGTCACCACCCCGGTGGGCGGGTCGACGCTGCGCGCGCCGTACGCCGTCCTCTGCACCGGCGGGCACAGCGAACAGCTGCGTGCGGACCTGGGCGTGGCGTTCGGCGGCCGGTCGTTCGACGACCACTTCCTGATCTGCGACATCAGGGCGGAGCTGCCCGGGTGGGAGCAGGAGCGCCGCTTCTACTTCGACCCGGCGTGGAACCCCGGACGGCAGGTGCTGATCCACCCCTGCCCGGACTCGACGTACAGGATCGACTGGCAGGTGCCCGCGGAGTTCGACCTGGCCGCGGAGGAGCGCACCGGCGCGCTCGAGCAGCGGATCAGGCGGATCGTCGGCGACGCCGACTACGAGATCCTGTGGCGGTCGGTCTACCGCTTCCACTCCCGCGCCGCCGACCGGATGCGTGTCGGACGCGTGCTGCTGGCCGGCGACGCCGCCCATCTGATGGCGCCGTTCGGCGCCCGAGGGCTCAACTCCGGTGTGGGCGACGCCGACAACGCGGCCTGGAAGCTCGCGTTCGTGCTGCGCGGCTGGGCGCCCGACCGGCTGCTCGACAGCTACGACGTCGAACGGCTCGCGGCCGCGCGAGAGAACCTCGCGGTGACCACGGCGACGATGGACTTCCTGGTGCCCCAGAGCGACACGGCCTGGGCACACCGGCGCGAGACCCTGGAGCGCGCCGTGCGCGACTCCGCCGTGCAGCCGCTCGTCGACTCCGGTCGGCTGTTCGAGCCCTACTGGTACGTCGACTCCCCGCTGACGACGCCCGACCCGACCCGGGAGCCGGCGAGCCGGCCACCGCGTGGTCACCTTCCGCCGCCCGGCGTGGGCGTGCTGCTGCCCGACCTCCCGGTCGCCGACCCCGAGACGGGCGCACCGACGCGGCTGCGCACCCTGTGCCGGTGCGGCCTGACGGTGCTGGTCGCCGACGGCGGCACGCTCTGGCTCGGCGGGGACCCGCTGTCGCTCCGCGACGGCTTGGACGCCGCTCCGCCGGTGCGGGTTCACGCGATGTCGTCGCTGGTCGCGGACTGGGACGCGGCAGACGCGCTGGCGACGACCCTCGGCGCAAGGCCGGGCGAGGCCTGGGTGGTGCGCCCCGACGCGTTCGTGGCCGCAGTCGTCGACGTCTTCCATTCGGCGGCAGAGTCGGAGGCACAGTCGGCGGCGGTGCGCGCGGCGCTGTCCCGGGCGCTGAGCCACGCCAAGGCGTGAGGCCTCCCACCAGCCGAGTTGCGTATTCTCCGCAGGTTTTCGAGCGGACTTGCTTGCTCTGCGCAAGTCAGCCGTGAGATCGTGGCGGCCATGGCCCGCGTTCTCCTGGTCGCCGACGACCTCACCGGCGCCAACGCCGCGGCCGCCGGCTTCTCCCGGGCAGGACTGCGCGCGGTGACCGTCGGACTCGGCCGGCGCTGGGACGCGGTCGCGGAGTTCCACTCA
>DATMEB010000246.1:0-15546 GCA_035557095.1 Nocardioidaceae bacterium
GGCGAGCTCGGTGATCATCACGCCCGGCTACGGCATGGCGGTTGCGCAGGCGCAGTACGGCGTGGCCGAGCTGACCCGCCGGCTGCGGGACAAGGGCGTGGACGTCAGGTTCGGGATCCACCCCGTCGCGGGCAGGCTCCCCGGCCACATGAACGTCCTCCTGGCCGAGGCCAAGGTGCCGTACGACATCGTGCTGGAGATGGACGAGATCAACGACGACTTCGAGGGCAGCTCGGTCGTACTCGTCATCGGCGCCAACGACACCGTCAATCCGGCGGCCGCCGAGGACCCGAGCAGCCCGATCGCCGGCATGCCCGTGCTGCGGGTATGGGAGGCCGACAACGTGGTGGCGTTCAAGCGGTCCATGGCCTCGGGTTACGCAGGCGTGCAGAACCCGCTGTTCTTCCGCGACAACACGGCCATGCTCTTCGGCGATGCCAAAGAGCGCGTGGAGGACATCGTCCGGGCCCTGTGACACTGGCGGAGGACGACATGATCAGACTGCGTTGCCTGTCCTGCGCCACGCAGGAGGAGGCCGCCACCGGGCACACGTCGTACCGGTGCGTGCAGTGCGGCGGAATCCTCGAGGCTCTCGTGACGTCGCGGGCCTGGGAGCAGCTCGACATGCGGCACGTCGACTCGTTGTGGCGCTACCGTTCGCGGCTCCCGGTGGGTCCGGACGTGCGGCCGGTGTCCTTGGGCGAGGGGCTGACCCCGCTGCACCGGTGTGAGGCGCTCGACGACCTCGTGCCCGGCTCGGTCCGCGTCTGGGTCAAGGACGAGACCGGCAACCCCAGCGGCTCGTTCAAGGACCGGCTGGTCAGTGTCGGCGTCACCCGGGCATGCGAGGGCGGCGCGAAGATCGTGACGTGCGCGTCCAGCGGCAACGCCGCCGCCGCGACCGCCGCCTACGCCGCGCGCGCCGGCCTGACGGCGTTGGTGTTCGTGCCCGAGCACACTCCGCTGGCCAAGGTACGGCAGGCGCGTGCGTACGGCGCGCGCGTGGTGCTCGTGCCCGGCGACTACAGCAGCAGCTACCGGATCTGCGACGAGGTGGCCCGACGCTTCGAGTGGCCCAACCTCACCACCACCTACCTCAACCCCTACGGCACCGCCGGGCTGGCGACCGTCGGCTACGAGCTGGCGGAGCAGCTCACCGCCGCCGGTGTGACGACACCCGACCTCGTCGCCGCTCCGGTCGGCTCGGGACCGCTGGTCTACGGCGTCGACCGGGGCTGGGCCGAGACACGCGAACGCGGGCTGGCAGCGGGCCGCCCCGCGCTGCTGGCCGTGCAGTCCAGCGGCTGCGCGCCCATCGCGCGAGCGTTCGCCGCGGGGGAAGACGACGTCGAGCCCTGGGACACGCCGACAAGCGTCGCCAGCGGGATCAACGACCCGCTGCGTGGGTACGCCGAGGACGGCACCGCGACGCTGGGACTCGTCCGGTCCAGTGGCGGTGCCGCCGTCGCCGTCGACGACGAGCACATCACCTGGGGCGCGCAGCAGCTGGCGCGCCGGGTCGGTGTGCTGGCCGAGCCCACCGGAGCGGCTGCCCTCGCCGGTGTCGTGGCGCACGCGCGTGCACACCCACTGCCCCGCGGCGCGAACGTGGTCGTCCTCGTCACGGGACACGCGTACAAGGAGCCGGACCACATGCCCCAGACGGAGGAGGAACCCGTGCGCCTGCCTGCAGGGCTCGCACCCGGAGGCGACGGTCCTGTCGGAGGGCGCATCGACCTGGACCAGCAGCTCGAGGCTCTGGGCCTCCAGCTCGACGTACTGGGCACCACCGTCGCGACCGAGTCGAGAGGTGGCTGACACGTCATGACGGCCCAGGTCGACACCGTCCTGCGGGACGGCCAGGTGTACGACGGACGCGGTGGCGAGCCGACGGTGGCCGACGTGGCGATGCAGGCAGGCCGGATCGTCGCAGTCGGCAGCGCCCTGTCGCTGCGCGGCCGGCAGGAGGTCGACTGCGGGGGCCTCGCGGTGTGCCCCGGCTTCGTCGACGTACACGCGCATGACGACCTCGCCGCCCTCGGCCCAGACGGCCTGCAACCCAAGGTCAGGCAGGGAGTCACCACCACGGTGGTCGGCAACTGCGGTCACGGGGCCGGACCGGTCGGCGACCACGCCCCCGAGGTCCGGTCGTACTCGTCGCCGGTGCTGGGACGCGGACCGGAGCACTGGCCCTGGCGTACGTTCGCCGACTACTTGTCGTCACTTCGACGAGCCGAGCCGCCGCTGACGGTCCTGCCGCTGGTACCCCATGGCGCCGCGCGGATCGCCGTGATGGGGTTCGAGGCACGGCCCGCGTCGGGACCCGAGCAGAAGCGGATCCTCGACGAGATCCGTGCCGGTCTCGACGCCGGCGGCGCGGGAGTCTCGTTCGGCCTGATGTACGCGCCGGCGTGCTTCGCGGCGACGGCCGAGCTGGTTGCAGTCGCCGAGCTGGTGGCCGCCGCCCGCGGTGTGCTGGCGGTGCACCTGCGCAGCGAAGGTGGGGCGATCACCGAGTCGCTGGAGGAGATGCGGCACGTCGCGGAGGTCACCGGGGTCAGGCTGCACGTCAGCCACCTCAAGTGCACCGGCGTAGCCAACCACGGCCGCATGCCCGAGGTCGTCGGCACGCTCGACGACTGGCGCCGAAGAGGCATCGACGTCACCACCGACGTGTATCCCTACACCGCCGGCTCGACCACGGTCTGCGGCATGCTGCCAGAGTGGGCGCTCGCCGGCGGCGTCGACGAGATGCTCGTGCGACTCGGCGACCCCGGCGAGCGGAACGCGGTCGTCACGGCGCTCGGTCGCCCGTGGGAGCGCATGGAGAACCACCTGCTGGGCTGCGGCGCGGACAGCATCACGCTGGTGGGGCTGCAGGAGCCGCGGAACCGCGCCTTCGACGGGCAGCCGCTGTCGAGCATCGCCACCGCGCGGGGCGCCAGCCCGGAGGAGACGCTGGTCGACGTCGTGGTCGAGGAACGCGCCCGGCCCGGTGTCATCCAGCACCAGGGGCTGGAGGCAGACCTCGAGGCCGCGCTGCGCTGGCCGCACACCATGATCGGGTCGGACGGGCTGCCCACCGACGTCGCGAGCCCGCATCCGCGGCTGTACGGCACGTTCCCGCGAGCCCTGGGGCGCTACGCGCGCGACAAGGGCGTGCTCTCGATGCCGGAGGCGATCCGGCGGATGACGAGCCTTCCCGCGCAGCGCTTCGGGCTGGTCGACCGGGGCGAGCTGCGCGCAGGTGCGTACGCGGACGTGGTGGTGTTCGACCCCGCGACCGTGACCGACACAGCGACGTACGACGCACCCCGCAGCTGGCCGCGGGGTGTGCACCAGGTCTGGCGAGGCGGCCGGGCTCTGTGGCGCGACCGCCCCGCGTGACCGCCCAGAGTGACCATGGTGCCTACGGCAGTTGCAGGGTGGCGATCTTGTTGGCGCCGGGCATGGCGTACCAGGGGTCGCTGTCGGCCGCCACGGTGATGCCGGCCGGCTGGCTGCCCTTGACCGTCTTGCCCTCGGTGATGACGCCGGTGCTCGTGACGCTGGCGATGTTGCCCTTGGTCTCCTGGGTGAACCAGATGGTGCCGTCGGGTGCGGCGGCGATGCCCGCGGGGCCGGTGTCGGCCACGGGGAACACCGTCACGTTGTTGTTGTCGGCCGGGTCGAGGAAGCCGACCGCCTGGCCTGCCGATCCGGACGGGAACCGGGCGGCGAACCAGACCTTCCCGTCGCTGGGTGAGACCGTGATGGCACGCGCCGCGGTCGCGGTGACAGTGCGGGTGACCGTGCCGGTGGCGGCGTCGATGCGGGCGATGTTGGTGCTGAGGTCCTCGTTGGCCTGGGTCTCGGTGAACCATGCGTTGCCGGCCGCGTCGACGGCGATGTCTGAGGGGTTGCTCGCCGGGAACGAGGTGAACGCTCCGGTGGTGCTGTTGTAGCGCCAGATCACGTCGTTGTTGAAGTCGGTGATCCAGACCTGGTCGCCGTGTACGGCCAGCTGGCCGGCAAGTGCACCGCTGTCGGGCATCGCTACCGGTGCCTCGAAGGACTGGGTCACGACGTTGAAACGCATCAGCTCAGCGTTGTTGGACGTGATGTAGACGATGTTGCCCTGGCTGCCTTGGATGTCGGTCAGGATGCAGAAATTGCATCCGTCAGCCACGTCGGGCGCGAACTCGGTGATCACCCCGGCCGGGGTGATGCGGCCGATCTTCGCCGGTGCACCGGTGAACTCGGTCCCCTCGGTGAACCAGCGGTTGCCGTCCGAGCCGTTGGTGATGTCCCGCGGCTGGCTGTTCGCCGTCGGTACCTTGAACTGCTTCAGCTTCCCAACCGGTGCAGCGACCGCCGCCCCCGCGGACAACGCGAGTCCTGCCGCAAGTGTCGCCGCCAGCATGCGGCCCATAAGTCGTGACATGAGGTCCCCACCCCTGATCAGCCGCAGGAGGAAAGCCCCAAAACGCCTGCGGCGCAGCGAGGTCGGGGCTGCAATCGCACCCGACAGCGAGAGTTCGTCCAGAGGGTGCATACGCAGCGTAAGCAGTCTGGCAGGCCTCCGCTAGAGGAAGCGCGCACCGAATTGGCGGCATGGGGACGCGGGTTCGGCTGACACGATGGAGGCATGCGAGGGCGCCTCCATCACCTGGTCATCGACTGCGCGGATCCCGCGGCACTCGCGCGCTTCTACGCCGCACTCCTGGGCCTGCCGGTCACGTATGAGAGCCACGACTTCGTGGTGGTCTCCGTCAACGACAGGACGTCGGGGCTGGCTTTTCAGCGCGCGCCTGACCATCAGGCTCCGACCTGGCCGAGATCAGCGATACCGCAGCAGATGCACCTCGACGTGATGGTCGAGAGCGTCGCCGAAGCGACGCCGCACGTGCTGGGGCTTGGAGCCACGCAGCTTTCCGAAGACGTGTTCGCTGACCCAGCGGGGCACCCGTTCTGCCTCATCCCGCGGCCAGGCTGGGCCGCACCCATCACGGACTGACCGAAGCGAGTTTGCTGACGCGACGACCGCGCGTCGCGCGCAGATGTCGCTGCACCCTTGGCAATGATCCGCAACGGACCGGGGCATGATGGGCCCGGTGATGGACGCCGTGGGACCCCGACTCCGCCGCAGTCGTCTCGCACTGCTGGTCGCCCTGGGCGTCGACAACTTCGGTTCAGGGCTGTTCCTCCCGCTGTCGCTCGTCTACGCAACCCGCGTCATCGGCGTACCGCTGTCGGTGGCCGGCGTCGTAGTGTCGGTGAGCTCTCTGTTCGGGTTGCTCATTCCGCCGTTGGCTGGGCCGTTGGTCGATCGCATCGGACCTCGCGCAGTGGTGATCGCGTCACAGCTGATGCAGGCGGGTGGCACCGCGGCGTATTTTCTGGCTGACGGAGTCCCGGGCATGGCGTTGGGCGCCGTGCTGCTAGGTGGGGGTCAACGCACCTTCTACAGCGGCTTGTTCTCCCTGATCGCTGACGTGGCCGAGGAAGGGCCGAAGGATCACTCCTTCGCCGTGGTGAGCATGGTTCGCTCGGCCGCATTCGGACTGGGCTCGCTCACGACCGGGATCCTGCTCACGACGGTCAGCGACACAGGACTGCGTGTTGCCGTCGGCGTCAACACCACGACGCTCGTCCTCGCGGCGGTCATGCTGACGCTCCTCGTGCGGCCACGAGTGCACGCGGCTCGACCGGCCAGCCGAGACGGCGGCGCCGGCCCGGGTGTGCTCAGGAACCCTCCGTTCGTCGCTCTCATCGTGGTGACGTCGATGTTTGCCCTGACGGGCCAGTTCTTCCTGGTCGGTGCTCCCGTGTACGCGCTCGAAGAGCTCCACACACCCGGTTGGGTTCCCGGCGCGTCGCTGGCACTGCTCACCGGGCTGTTCGCCCTCGGCGGAACGGTCGCTGTGCGCCTCACCAATGGTCTGAAGCGCACCACGTCCATGGCCGTCGCCGGTGGCATGTCCATCGCGTGGTCACTGGCCTCTCTCGCAGCCCTGCTCCTGCCGAGCGCATGGCAAGCACCGTGGCTGGTTGCCTGCACACTGTTCCTGGCTGCAGCCGGTCTCATCAACGGCACACGTGCC
Source organism: Nocardioidaceae bacterium (assembly GCA_035557095.1). GTDB lineage: Bacteria > Actinomycetota > Actinomycetes > Propionibacteriales > Nocardioidaceae > JALZDI01. Next base: position 6,084 of record DATMEB010000246.1, read on the forward strand.
AACGCCCTGGCCGAGGCGGCTGCACCCAAAGCAGTGCGGGGTCGCTATCTGGCGGCCTTCCAGTACGCCTTCGCCATCCCGGAGCTGGTGGCCCCACTCGTGGTATCCCTGTTCGTCGTCGGTACGTGGGTGCCGTGGCTCGTCCTGGTGGCTGTCGCGTGTCTCGGCCTGCTGGCGGTGCCGTACCTGTCGCGGCAGCTGCCGGCGCACGCGCTGTTCGCCCAGGCTCCATCCGAGCTCGATGAGACGGTGGGCGTTGGTGGCCGTCTCGAGTCAGCCGAGTCCGGTCGTTAGCCGTCCCAGCGGCGGCGAATCAGCAGGCCGACGCCCAGTGCGGTGATCACGAGTCCGAGGAGACCGATCAGCGCGCTCGGCCCACCGGTGTCCGCCAGGCTGCCGGCTCTGGACGGCTCGGCCGCCACGCCCTGCCGGTCCGGAGGCGGTGGCCTCGGCGGCGGCGCCGGTGAGCTCGGGGCCTGATCCTCCGACGGGTCCGGTGCCGGTTGGGGGCTGGGCGCCGGTGGTGGCGTGGGCTCCGGGGCGGGGGCTGGTTCGGACGCAACCGCTGACCCGCCGAGGTACACCTCGGACTCGCCGTAGTTCACGGTCTGGGCCCGGGACTCGTGCACGGTCCTGGGCAGTCGCGGGTGCCGTCGCTTGAACCGCGCCTTGCCCATGCGGTGCCTTGGTGCCTTGTCCCATTCGACGCCGCCGTAGATCTTGTACTCCCACGTGACCGGCTGACCGTCGACGACCTCCTCACGCTTGACGATGTGCTGGACCGTCTTCCAGTCCTCGAGGAACTGGTCGTAGACGTCTCGCGGAGACCACTTGGTCCGGGCAGGCCAGCGGGAGACGTCACCGCTGTTGACGATGTCGTCGTAGGGCCCTGGCTGGACGCGGGTGCGCTGCTTCACCCAGGCCGCGGCGATGCGCGCTCGATAGACGTGACGAAGCTCGGCGAACTCTGGTGCGGTGTTGACGGCCTTCTCGATCACGGGATTGAAGTGCTTCACCAGCATCCGGAAGTTGTGATCGAGGACCGCCTCGTTGTCGGCGGAACACTGGCTGTCCTCGGGGAGGTTCACGAAGTCCATGCGGTCCATGTGCACGTCCAGCGGTGCGTCGAGGATGTACAGCTCACCACCCTCCTGGCGGACGGTGGCCCGCTTCGCCGTGATCCACTGCCGGCCCGACGGCCAGCACACGCTGCCGTCCGAGTTCCTGGTCAACGAGTCCCAGAATCGCCCGCCCACCGGTGTCTCCGGGTCGAGCAGCTCGGTGTTCAGCACCTTCATCTCGTAGTCGGCCTCGAGCAGGACCCGGCCGGCGTCGGTCCTGGCCAGCTTGCGGTCCATGATTCGGTTGGGCGTGTCCGGGTTCAGGTTGACCCAGAACGTCTCGTCGCGAAGTGCGAGCCAGGTGAAGAACGCGTCGGACGTGAGCCGGATCGCTGCCTTGCCGCCGTAGGAGGGGTGCGCCGCCTCGTCCGGGTTCGCTGCAGCATCGAAGGCGTAGTTCACACCCTTGCGTCCCGGCGCCATGGATACATACTCGAGCTCGAGTGTCGACCAGTCGATGCCACCGGGGCGGCGGAAGGCTTGGTCGGCGCCGCCGAGGCTGTTGCGCATCTGCACACCTCGACGTGCCTCGGCTGCGTTGCGACCGGACTGCCGGGCCAGGTCGTCGACCACACCCATCGAGCCCTGGCTGCGGTTCGGGGCGAACGGCGTGGCGGTGCCGCGCATGGCCACCTGGTTGGTGATCCTCGGTCTGGCCGGGACGATCCGCGAGTCGACGCCCGCCCGCTGCAGGGCCCGGGTCGTGCCCGCATCGGGCTTCTGCGGGTGCACATAGACGGTGCGGCTCAGGTTTCCGTTGCCGACGTTCACCTGATAGTTGCGCAGCTGCCTCGCGGTGTGACCGGTGCCGGCCTTGGCCTCGAATGCGGTACCCGTCGGCCGGTGGACGATGTCGACCCGTACGCGGTTCGGCTGCTTGCCGACGCGGACCTCGCACAACCAGTCGTCACTGGTCAGTCCGAGGGACTCGACGACGAGCTTGTGGAACGCATGGCCGCGGGCGTTGTTGTCGTGAACGCCGACGTACAACGACCGCCATTGCTCGAACGCAGACCCGTAGTCGGCCAGCTGGCCGGGGTTCTTCGCCCAGTAGGCGTTCCAGCGCTTGAAAAGGTGCTCCTCGGATCCGACCGGGAACCTCGGCTTCTTGGTGTTCCTGTCCTTCGCCTTGTAGTTCTTCCCGTACCGCTCGAGGACCTCCTGGGGATCATCACTGGGAAGCCTCGTGTTGCGGACCGGCTCGGCCGGGTTGGCGTACTCCAACGCGATCTCGGCGAGCTGCGCGAAGTCGTCCGCGGTCGGCAGGTTGCTGCGCGGACTCGAGTTCGGCAACCCGAAGACGTCCCGGCACAGCCTGCCCTGCAAGGGTGCCGCGTCCGCGGGACTCGCAGAGACAAAGCCGAGTGCCAGACCCAGCAAGAGCAGGACCGACGTCAGGCGCGATGCGAACCTGTTGCGTGATGCCGAATTCGCCGACACGACATTCCCCCGAGAACGGCGTAGGACAAACTGCGCATTTTGCGCGGCCCGAGACTATGGCAACCTCCCCGGTTTCGCCACAGGTTTTTCGCTCTCGTCCAAGCGGGTGGATCGCATGGTCGCGGGTGGCCTGTCGCGCACGGCGCATCCAGCCGGCCTGACTATCGTGCAATCGTGTCCGAGACGACAGACGCCAAGATCACCGACTGGCGCGTTCGGCTCGATCCGATGCTCGCCGGCCTGCAGGACTTCATCCTCGGCCCCGACGAGCCGCTTGACTGCTCGGCGGAGTCCCTGCGAGAGGTCGAGGACATCCTGCTCTCCGAGACACCTCCCGGGGCAGCGCCACCCGAAGGTCTGTCCGAGGCGGCCGGGGGATACCTGGGTGAGGCACTCCTGACCGCCGGTGGCGGGGCCTGGACCTGGGACGAAGCGTCGGATCTTCCGGCGGTCCGGCTGGATCCGGCACTCGACCTGACGATCGAACCGATGCGGCTGGTACTCGACGCGGTGCTCCGCCGGTCCGGTTCGGTGTGGTCGGACGAGCTCGCGAGGGTCGAGACTGCGGTTGCGGACCGCCGGCTGAGCGAACCGGGCTGGCATCCGGTCCGGACGGACAAGCCTGCGCTGCAGGATGCCGTCTCGAGCTCGACCGCCGCCGACCCGTGGCTCGAGGACTGGCTCGCGACCAGGCGGGAGCAGTTCGACTCTTGGGCAGTCTCGGCGGGCGCGCCCGCCGACCTGGACTTCACGCCCGAGTCACTGCACCAACTCGAACGGCTGCTGCGCGCACGTGTCGCGTCGGTCGACGACCTCAAAGCGGCCGAGCACGACGACTTCGTCCAGGGTGCGATGTGGTACCTCGGGGAGGTCGCCCGCCGACACCGCGATGCCCGCTGGCACTACGTGCCACTGGACCCCGACGCGACCGGCGGACCCAACTCCCGCGCCAACCCCTTCGCCGGCGCTCCGTACGTTGCCCAAGATCCCCCCTCGGAGGGCGCTGCCGTGCCGATGCTCGAGCTCAGAGCGGCCCTGCGCACGGACGAGACGGGCGTCCTGTCGGAGCGGTTCGAAGAGTTCGACTGACGGCGCGCTGCCGGGACGCCGCGCGGCAACCTGTGCCTGGCGCCGGAACCGCTGGGGACCATAACGGAGCGGAAGGGGCGTCGTTGTGCTCAACACACCTCGCCTCGCCGCAGGTGGACCCGATGTGCGTGTGCCGAACCGGAACGCGCTGACACGATTGGTTGGCACTCATGCCCGACTACGGACGCGATCAGGAGTTCGAACTCGAGTCGGAGCGGCAGTTCCGCCTCTCCGTCCGCGCGGCGACCCAGGTTGCGTTCGACCGTGCCGCCTGGCAACCGCCCGAGAATGTCTACGCACTCTTGGCTACCCAGCTGCGACAACGTGGAATCGACCCCGAGCCTGATGCGATCTACAGTGGGGCGACGTTGATCAGCCGCGGAGTCAAGCCCGCGATCCTGCGCTGGGATCCGGAGGCGGACCAGCCGCTGGCTCAGTATCCGCAGCAGCCACACGTGCTGGATGACTACCCCGACGACCTCCCACACGAAAGGCCCTCAGCATGATCGCTGGACACGTGGGCGCTGACGATGAGACACCTGTGGTGATGCAGCGGTTCGCGACACCCGTACGGTTCATCGCCTCTGCCGTTGCCTCGTCGAACGGTGGGTCTGATGCGTAACGACTCTCGGGTGAGCACCCAGTTCCGTGTGACCCGTTGGCAGCCGGGCTACAGCATCGATGAGGTCGATGCTTTCGTCGGGGCGATCGAGAAGGTCCTCGCCGCCCCCTCACCGACGATGAGCGCCGGCGATGTGGCCAGAGTGCGGTTCACACCTGTGCAGCTGAAACCGGGCTACCACATGGACGACGTCGATGCCTACCTGTGGAAGCTCCAGCAGCGGCTGGGCGAGCACGAGCGGCGCGTCGGGGTGCCCGCGCAGCGGGCGAGTTCGCGGTCGTCCACCCAACGAGTCCAGCATTGTCCCGGCTGCAGATGCGCCGAACTCGGGCTGCTGCATCCCGAGATGCCGCCCGGCCCTGGGACGACCTGACCAGGCCGCTGCTCACGCTCAGCGCATCATGATGCGGAGGCGTTGTTCCCAGAATGCGCCGCCGCTCGTGTTCCCCCGGCTAGTGTCTCCGGCATGGCGGGGAGCATTCAGGAGGCCCGACTGAGTCACTGGACCCTGTGGTTCGGCGGGCTCGCATTCTTCACCTGCTATCTCGGGCAGACGGTCCTCGGCGTGATCCAGCCGACCATCGCCACCGAGCTGCAGCTGTCGCCGGCGGAGGCGCAGTGGGTCGTCAACGCGTTCTTCCTGACCCTGGCCCTGTTCGCGGCCCCTGGTGGCCGGCTCGGTGACTACTACGGGCACCGCGAGGTCCTGCTGGTCGCCCTGCTGGTGTTCGGGCTCGGCTCGTTGTCGGCGGCGGTCGCGCAGGGGTTCATCTGGCTTGTCGTCAGCATCGGCGTTGCCGGAATCGGTGCCTCGACGCTCTATCCGTCCAGTGCGGCGATGATCGCCAACCGGGTGTCGACCGAGCGCCGCGGCGACGCGATCGGCAAGTACTCCGCGATCGGCGTCTCGGTCTTCGTGGTCGGGCCGCTGCTGGCCGGCCTGCTCACCGAGCTGATCAGCTGGCGCGCGCTCTTCGGCCTCCAGGTCGTGGTGGGCTTGGGACTGGTCCTGGTGGGGCTGTTCAAGGTCGACTCCCGTGCCGTGGGGAAGCCGGAGCGGTTCGACGTGAAGGGCCTCGTCGTCCTCATGACCGGGCTGACCGCGCTGCTCGTCGCGCTGATGCAGGCGCTCACCTGGGGGTGGGACTCGGTGGCGACGATCGCCCTCTTCGCGGTCGGCGTCGTGGTGGTCGGCGCGTTCTGTCTGCTCGAGCTCCACACCGCGCACCCGCTGCTCGACATGGAACTGCTCCGGCGTCGGGTCCTGCGCGGGATCGTGGTCGCGATGTTCACCGGACAGTTCGTCATCACCGGGTTCATCATCTACATCGCGACCTACTTCCAGCACGTCCTCGGCTACGGTCCGCTCCTCGCCGCCCTGGCGATGGTCCCCGCGATGCTCGCCGCCCCGGCGTTCAACATCGTCACCGGACGCGCGACGGACCGGGTGGGCGCACGACTCCCGGCGATCCTCGGCTACCTCGGGACCGCTGTCGCGTTCGCATGGCTGGCGGTCTTCGTCGACGACGACAGCTACCCGCTGCTACTGCCCGGGCTGCTGCTGCTCAGCACGACGTTCTCGCCCATGTTCACGTCTCTCCTCACCGGGCTCAGCAACGCGGTCGACCCCCAGGAGCGAGGCGACGCGAACGCGCTGGTGCTCACCGTGCGCTGGATCGGAGCGGCGGCCGGGACGATGGTGGGCGGAGTGATCATCCACGCCGGCGCCACGCCCGGCCAGGCGCCCGGCGCCGGGCCCTACGCGACGGTCTTCACGGTCCTGGTCGGCGTCACCCTCGTGGGTGCCCTCGCCTGCGCCGTGCTGCTCGACGGCCGACCCAAGCAGGCCACGACGCCGCCGCACTTCCGGCCGCACTTCTGACGGTTCTCTGGCGGGTCTTTCGGGAGTGGCGGTGGCGAAGCGTGGCGTCTGCGCGTGGGTCCCGTGGCCGGCGCCGTTTCGCCGTTTTCCAGACAGGTTCGCCGGCGGGGTCGCATGGTGCATAGATGGCCACTGTTACCGCTCGCATCCTCGGCGCGATGACCGCTGCCGTGCTCATGGTGGGCGCGAGTCTGACGGTCGCGGCACCGGCCTCTGCCGACGTGCTCGTCAACTCCCCTGCGCAGCGCGTGTGCCGGGGGCACACGTTCAAGGTCGGGGTCTGGTACCAGGCCCACAGCGGTGGGCCGCGCAGCTACCGGGTGAATGTCTACCGGCCCAATGGCCGACGGGTGTTTCACGCCCACGGGAAGGCCAGCGCCCGCGGATGGAAGCTGTGGCGAATTCGCGCCAAGCGGGTCGGGACGTACAAGACCGTGTACCGCGGCCGTTCATCCAACGGGCCATGGAAGGCGACCATGCGTACACGTTCACGCCGCTGCTGAGGCGCGGGTCTCTGCCTTTCCTCCTAGGCGGCCGTTCGGTGCCCGGGGGTCCGACCTGATGTCGCCGGGGCTCCAACTGGTCCACACCGTCTTGCCGTGCGCAGCGCGGTGCGCTGACATCGGCGCGCGGAATGGCGGGGTTGTTCGGGGAAACGGGCACGCCGGTTTGTGCGGTCAGGCATCATGGGGCGGCACCCGATCAGGGTGCTCCGCCGCGCCATGTGCGGTGGGTCACACACCAGCGCCGCCAATGCAGTCCCGTCTACGGGGTCTGTAGGGCCGTCGCGCGCCCGTGAAGCAAGGGATAGGGGAACGGAAGTATGGAGACTGCGCTGGCGAGTACGTGCGGCTACGGTCACCAGATGGGCGCCGGGGCCTACGTCTGTCCGCAGTGCGGGGCGCCGGCGTTGATGGCGTACCTGCCGCTTTCGCAGAAGCAGATTGCGGCGGCGGTGGCTGTGCGCACACCGGCCCGGACCGCGGAGGGCCCTGCGGTCGGCCAGGTGCTGGCGTTGATCGGGCTGGTAGGCGGCGCTGTGAGCATGCTGGGCCTGCCGCTGTTCGGGCCGCGACTGCTGGTGCTGGCCGTCCTCGGGCTGTTCTGCGGCCTGTCCTCCCTTCGTCGGGGCGCGACGCTTGCCCCGACCGCCGTCGCCATGTCGGCAGTCGCGCTGTGCGTCCCTGGGTTCCTCGCGCTGTTGCGTTAGCCGACAAGTCATAGGTGGATGGGCGCCGCCGGCCGACCTTCTCTGCATATGTTCACGTGCCCGTCGAGATGTCCTGGCGTCGAAGGTAGGCCGCGAGCAGCCAGATGTCGTCGGCCTGGAGCGTGGCTGTTCATCGCTGCCAACACGCTGCCACAGTGGACGCCGTCAGGCCCCGGTCGCATGAAGCGCCCGTGTCACCATTGGCGCAACTGAGCCCGGCTCGCAACGAGGGGCGCAGGACCGTCCCGCGCCCCTCGTTCTGCCAACGAGCGCTCAGCCGAACTCGCCGAGCCAGTCGATGTGGTCGTCTGGGCGCTGCGCCGGCACGTCGGGACGGAAGTTGCGCGCCCTGTCGATGTCGCCGGTGCCGTCGTACGCCGCGGCGACCGGATAGTTGTAGACGGGCCGCGTCCGGACCACCGCACCGTCGACACGCTGCGACGCGACCACCTTGGTGGGGACCTTGCCATCCTCGACCCACCGCAGCATCGGCGTCACCAGATCGACTCGGTTCGGCCCGTCGCCGCCCGTGCAGTGCCGCAGGTGCGGCAGCATGAACAGCCGGGAGAACGTCTGCACCTGCGAGTACCCGCCCATCTCGTCCTCGATCGCCTGCCGGTACGCGAGCATGCCACGTGGCGGGACGACACCGTCCGCCCAGCCGTGCGACAGGATCAGCTTGCCGCCGGCGTCGCGAAACGCGGTCAGGTCGGGGTCGTCGGAGTCGTACCAGCGGCTCATCCGCTCCAGCCGGCGCAGCATCCGAGCGCCGAAGAGGGTGTCGGCCAGCGTGAACGACTCGGGCGGGTTGCGCCGGAACGCCAGGTGTTTCAGGAACTGCTCCGCGCCGAAGTACGCCAGCGGCTCCGGCGTCTGCATGTCCGGTGTGGACACGATCATGTCGGCCCAGTCGAGCTCCGAGCCGCGCTCGAGCCCGCCCGGGTACAGCCGCCGGTCGTGCCGGTCGCGCGCCCCGCGGTAGAGCATGCGTACGGTGCGGACCTGCGCTGGCGTCAGGCAGCGCACCCGGTCCTCGCCCGGCGAACAGGCGACGCTTGCCGGGTCGAACCGGCAGTCGCGCGGGTCCGTGATCTGCGCGTCGGCCAGGCCGTCGTTGTCGTCGCAGCGTCGCACGACCGCCCGGTGCAACGGGCCCAGCTTGTCCGCGGTGAGGATCTCCTCGTTGTTCGCGTCCCGGTTCGCCAGGGCCATGTACGCCGCGGACTGGCCGAAGCCCGCCGAGTAGATGTTGGCGGGCGCGGTCGCGATGATGCCGTCGAAGTCATACGGGAACCGCTGCGCCAGCATCAGCGCCTGCCGGCCTCCGTTGGAGCAGCTGTCGAAGTACGAGCGCTCCGGCCGCTGGCCGTAGAACTCGGCGATGACGCCCTTCAGCGACAGCGAGGTCAGGTGCTCCGATCGCCAACCCCAGTCGGCCCGCGCGACCGAGTCGTCGTGGCCCCAGGAGGCGCCGCCGTCGGTCATCACGTGCCCGGTGTCGTCGGCGGCGAGCGCGAACCCACCGCCCTCGATCGGGGCACAGCCGTCGGCGGCGTTCAGCCCGATGTACAGGTACCCGCAGAACGAGCCGCAGCCGGCCTGCAGGTAGCGGCCGGTCCAGGTCTCCGTCGGCAGCTCGGCGACGAACTGGATCCGGCCCTCGACCGTGCCCTTGACCTGGCAGATCCGGTGGCCCTGCGGCGCCGTCGCCGGCTTCGCCGTGGAGATGACCGTGCTCGCATCCGGGATCCCGGTCAGGTCGGCGTCACGCAGGTCCTCGCACGACATCACCGGTTCGATCACCCCGGCGGTCGGCGCGGCCGCTTGTTCCGCCCGCGCGGCGCGGTCCGGCATCAACAGGACCGCGAGCATCGTGACCGCTATCCCCACCCCCGCGGCCCTGAGCACCGCGCCACGTCGTCGGCCTCGCCCGTCCCCGGTCATCAGCTCGCTACGCAACATACGTCTGTCTCCTCACCCCGAGAACGTTCGTCGCCCTCCTGCGCACCAACCTGCGCGATCGCTCGGCCGGAAACATCGGCCAGGTGGCCATCCCGGCGTACCGCAGAATGGCCGGCCGGTGGGTCCACGCCGTCCCT
>DATMEB010000247.1:0-5878 GCA_035557095.1 Nocardioidaceae bacterium
CCGGATGCGATGAACGCGCTGGACATGGCGATCAAGGAGGCCCTCAAGGCGGCGGTCGACCGGGCCGGTGCCGACCCGGACGTCCGCGTGGTGGTCCTGACCGGCTCGGGCCGGTCGTTCTGCGTCGGCCAGGACCTGCGCGAGCACATCGGCAACATGTCGTCGAAGTCGATGGAGGAGGTGTGGTCGACCGTGCCTGAGCACTTCACCCCGATCGCCGCCGGCATCGCCGAGATGGACAAGCCGGTGGTCGCGGCCGTCAACGGCGTCGCCGCCGGGGCCGGCGCCTCGCTGGCGTTCCTGTGCGACTTCCGGCTGGTGGCCGACTCCGCGGGCTTCAACACCGCGTTCGCCGGAATCGGGCTCTCCTGCGACACCGGCGCCTCCTGGACGCTGCCGCGCCTCGTCGGCCGGGAGAAGGCGCTGGAGCTGCTGATGATGCCGCGCACCGTGCCCGCGGCCGAGGCGCTCGAGCTCGGGCTGGCCACCCGGGTGGTGCCCGCCGACGACCTCGACAAGGAGGTCTCCGCGCTCGCCGCGACCCTGGCCGAGGGCCCGACGTTGGCGTACGGTGCCGTACGGCGTTCGGTGACCTACGCCGCGACGCACTCGCTCGCCGAGTCGCTGGCGTTCGAGGGCGAGATGATGGCCCGCACGGGCAGCAGTGACGACCATCGCAACGCGGTGAAGTCGTTCATCGACAAGGAGAAGCCGACCTTCCAGGGACGCTGATGACCGCACGCCAGGCACCCGCACTGCACTGTTTCGTCGTCCTCGCCGCCGTCCTCGCGCTCGGTGCGGGCCTGCTGGCGGCCGCGTCGCCGACGACCGCGTCCGGGCGACCGCTGCCGTCATACGTCAAGACGCGGCCCACGGTGCGGCAGATGGTGACGGTGACCTCGCAGGGGTGGAACACGACCCGGGCGACGCTGCGCGCCTGGCAGCGCCCCCGTGGTGGGCGCTGGCACCTCGTGCGTGGGCCGTTCAAGGTCCGGATCGGTTACAGCGGGTGGGTCCGTGGCCGGCTGCGGAGTCAGTCGACCGGCACGACACCGGCGGGCAACTACGCGCTGCCCCGCGCGTTCGGGTCGCGGCCCGACCCCGGGAGCAGGCTTCGCTACCGCCGGTTCGACCGCAACGACTTCTGGCCGTACGAGCCGCGCGACGCCGCGACGTACAACATCTACCAGCGGCACAAGGCGGCCGGCACGCACTGGCGCCGCGGCTACCGCGAGCGCCTCTGGAGCTACCGCGGCCAGTACCGGCACGCGGTGGTGGTGGGCTTCAACCTGCCCAGCGGGGTGCACTACTCCCGTGCGCGTCGCCAGTGGGTCGCCCGCAACCGGGCCGACACCTCCCGCGGCGGCGGGATCTTCCTGCACGTCACCGACGGCGGAGCCACCGCCGGCTGCGTGTCGATGACAATGCGGCGGATGCGCCGGCTGACGCGCTGGCTCGACCCGCGCAAGACGCCACGGGTCGCCATGGGGCCGCGCGGCTACGTCAAGCGGCGGCTCTAGTAGCGGCTGGTCGCTAGCCGCGGCGACCGCCGACCGCCCGCAGCAGCGCCCGCGGGGCGAAGCGGTTCACGTACCGCGCGCGCGGGCTGCGGCCGTACTCGACGGTCACGCACGCCCCCGCGAACCGGCGGTTGAACCACTGGGTCATCGTGCCGTGGCACCCGCCGCCGCAGTCGAAGTTCTTGCGCGGCAGCCGCAACGAGCGAGCCAGGCGGCGGGCGAACGCGGGCGCCTTGGAGCCGTTGGTGTCGACACCGTGCAGCGGCTGGTGGAACGACACCACGCGATCCGGGCGCACATTGCGCAGGAACCGCATCACCGCACGCGTCTCGGGCGCGGAGGCGGCGCGTCTCCCGGAGTGCGCCTGACGCCGCCAGCTCACCGGGAAGTTGCGGTTGAGGTCGACACCGCGGGCGTTGTAGCGCGAGCCGCGCGCCAGGCCGTCAGGGTTGAAGTTGGGCACGACCCACAGGTCGACGCCCCGGATGCGGGCCCCGTCGCGCAGCCGCATCAGCGTGTGCCGGGGCGCGGGCTCGTCCCCGTGCATGGTCGCGAACGCCACCACCCGCGTCGCGTTGCCGGGGTCGCCCAGCCGCCAGGCCCGGATCGGCCGGCCCTGCACAGTGTGCCCGATGACCCGCTTGGCGACCACGGCTGGCCGGCCCGTGCCCCCGGCGTACGTCGGGGCCGGGACCGAGGCGACGGCCAACGGCGTGAGTAGCGCACCGGCGGCGGTGGCGGCGGCCCAACGGGCCCGGGTCCGGCCTGGGCGTCGATCTGGGCGTCGGTGTCGGCTCATGGTTCCCACCCCTATTCCGCCGGCGCTGCGGGCTCACAGACCCGGCATCAGCACCAGCCATGTGAAGTACGACGCTCCGCCCAGCATCCCCAGATGTGCCAGCATCGACAACCACGGGCCGGAGGTCCATTCGTCCTCGACAGCCTCGATCGAGTGCTTCCCGCCGCTCGGCAGCCATCGGGCGAGCAGCAGCAGGCCGGCGATCGTCACGATCCACCAGGCCCCGATCGCCAGCAGGGCCAGCGGCATCGAGGCCAGGTACAGCGCGGGAACCCACAGCCCGAGCGCGATCACACCCGCGGTGGTGTGCGTGGTGAGGATGCCCCTGGCGAAGTCGAACCGGCCGGCAGGTCGGTGGTCGGACGAGGACAGCCGGATCCGTGTCAGCACGACGACGACAGCGGCCAGCGCCGTCAGGCCCCACGCAATCTCCAGCAAAGTCACGCGCACATGTTGCTGTAACAGGTTTCGTCTGGCAAACGCGGGTCTCAAATGTCTGCATTGACCCAACAGTCCGTGAGATGGTCGTCGACCATTCCGGTGGCCTGCATCAGTGCGTACGCGGTGGTGGGACCGACGAACGCGAACCCGCGTCGCTTGAGGTCCTTGGCCATCGCCGCCGACTCCGGCGTCTTGGCCGGTACGTCGCTCAGCCGCGCAGGACGGCGCCGCGGCCCCTCGGGTGCGAACGACCAGAGCAGGTCGGTCAGCGACCCGTCGAGGTCGAGGATGGCCCGGGCGTTGGTGATCGCGGCGTCGACCTTGGCCCGGTTGCGCACGATTCCGGCGTCGGCCAGGAGCCGCTCGCGATCGCCGTCACCGAACGCGGCGACCGTCACGGGGTCGAACCCGGCGAAGGCCGAGCGGAACGCCTCGCGCTTGCGCAGGATCGTCAGCCAGGACAGCCCGGACTGGAACGCCTCGAGCGTCAGCCGCTCGTACAGGCCGCGGTCGTCGCGCACCGGCCGGCCCCACTCGTCGTCGTGGTAGGCCTGGTAGTCCGGCGTACTCGCGCCCCAGGGGCAACGCAGCCGCCCGTCCGTGCCGGTCACGGCGTCCGAGGACGTGGCGGCCCTGTGCCTCCGGGCCGGGGGCCGCGGGCTCTGGTCGGAGGTCACGACTCCGCACTCTGCCGGAGCGACCGCAGCGCGCGCCGCAGTCCCAGCTGCACGACCTGGCGGGCCGCAGGCCAGGCCAGCCGGCCCGCCGGGCCCGCGGGAAGGTCGAAGCGCTCCCACCACTCGAGCCGGGCGCCGTGGTCGACGAGCGGCGTGACCACGAAGCCGGCCTCGCCGCGCAGTACCCGACCGGTGTGCAGCACCTCGCAGCGGCGCGGCGGGTCCCAGGCGGTGACCGTCATCGTGTCGAGGAGGCTGAGCCGTCCGACGCCGGTCCGCGCCTCGATCTGCGTGCCGATTCCGGTGCCCTCGGTGACACTCCTGACCCGGGTGGCCGGGATCCACTCCGACTGTCGCGGCCAGTCGACGACGCGGTCCCAGACCCGTTCGGGCGGCGCGGCGATGTCGACGGTCTCGCGGACGAACCCGGAGCTCACGGGTGCTCCTCGACGTCGCGGTCCTGGTCGAGCTGCTCGGCCAGGCGTGCCAGCAACGCGTCGACCTCGTCCATGCGGTAGCCGCGCACGCCGACCGAGAACCGCACGGACCGCAGCGTGGTCCCGGTCAGCGCCTCGTCGGCGGGGACCAGCACGTCGGGACGGTCGTCGTATACCGGCCGCACGCCGCCGCCGCGACCGAGCGCGACCACCACGCAGCCCCCCACGACGAGAACGAGCACGATGCCCAGGAACCAGATCACGAACCCGATCGTGCCACGCTTTCCCGCGTGAGCGACCAGAAGGCAGCCCGGCTGCGACTCGGCACCCGTACGTTCGACTCGGGCGAGCCGGCGGTGATGGCGATCGTCAACCGGACCCCGGACTCGTTCTACGACCGGGGCGCGACGTACGGGGTGCCGGAGGCCCTGGACCGGGTCGACCGGGCCGTCGAGGAGGGCGCGGACATCGTCGACATCGGCGGGGTGAAGGCCGGGTACGGCGACTACGTCAGCGTCGAGGAGGAGCTGCGGCGCACGTTCGGGTTCGTCGCCGAGGTCCGCAGCCGGCATCCCCAGGTCGTGATCAGCGTCGACACCTGGCGCGCCGAGGTCGCCCGCGAGCTCTGCCGCCAGGGCGCCGACCTGCTCAACGACACCTGGGCCGGCGCCGAGCCCGAGGTCGCCGAGGTCGCGGCCGAGTTCGGTGTCGGGCTGGTCTGCAGCCACACCGGCGGTCTGGGCCCGCGCACCGATCCGCACCGGGTGGCCTACGACGACGTGGTGTCCGACGTGGTGGCCCGTACGACCGCGCTGGCACACCGCGCGGTCCATGCCGGGGTGCGCCGCGAGGGGATCCTCCTCGACCCGACGCACGACTTCGGCAAGAACACCTACCACTCACTGGAGCTGACCCGGCGGCTCGACGAGGTCGTGGCCACGGGCTGGCCGGTCATGGTCGCGCTGTCGAACAAGGACTTCATCGGCGAGACCCTCGACCTGCCGATCGAGCAGCGGCTCCCCGGCACGCTCGCGGCCGTGGCCGTGTCCGCGTGGCAGGGCGCGCGGGTGTTCCGGGTGCACGAGGTGGCCGAGGCGCGCCAGGTGCTGCGCATGGTCAGCGCGATCAAGGGGACCGTGCCCCCGGCGGTGGCCCGCCGCGGCCTGGCCTGAGCGTGGCGGCCGTGTCCCGCCGCCGCGGCTTCGTCGGACGGGACGGCCTGTCAGGAGGGCTGCAGTCCGGGCACGCGACCGTCAGCGCGACAGCCAGGCCAGGACCCGCTGCTCGCACTCGCGCAGCTCGGCGGTCTCGACGTACTCGTCCTGCTTGTGCGCCATCATCGGGCTGCCGGGTCCGTAGTTGACCGCGGGCACCCCCAGCTCGGTGAACCGGGCGACGTCGGTCCAGCCGAGCTTGGGTCGCGGCTCGCCGCCGATCGCCTCGACGAACGCGGCCGCGACCTCGCGGTCCAGGCCCGGTCGCGCGCCCGGGGCCAGGTCGCTGACCTCGATGTCGTAGCCGTCGAAGAACTCCCGAAGGAAGGAGACAGCCTCCGCGTCCCCGCGGTCGGGGGCGTACCGGTAGTTGACGCTGACCCGGACCTCGTCGGGGATGACGTTGCCGGCGACACCGCCGCTGATCGCGACCGCGTTGAGGCCCTCGTGGTAGGTGAGCCCGTCGACGTGCGGCTGCCGCGGCTCGTAGTCGCGCAGCCGCTGCAGGATGTCGGCCGCCTTGTGGATGGCGTTGTCGCCCATCCACGACCGGGCGCTGTGCGCACGCATGCCGCGGGCGACCACGTCGACCCGGGCGGTTCCCTGGCAGCCGCCCTCGACCACGGCCGAGGTCGGCTCCATGAGCACGGCGAAGTCGGCCTTGAACCACTCCGGGTGCATCGTGGAGAGCCGCTTGAGGCCGTTGCGCTCGGCCTCCACCTCCTCGCACTCGTACAGGAAGAACGTGATGTCGCGGTTGGGCTCGGCCAGCGCCGCGGCCGTACGCAGG
>DATMEB010000248.1:0-11933 GCA_035557095.1 Nocardioidaceae bacterium
GAGGTTGCCGCGCAGGATGAATTCCTTGAAGCCCTTGAGCAAGGGTTCCTCCAGGTCCGGTCGGCCGCGGGTGTTTCCACGGCGTGAGGGCAGCAGGGACGGGCGGGACTCTACTAGGGCGGGTGCCGTGAACCCGCTGTCGTGCTGCGCGCCGCCCGGCGGGCACCCCGCGCCAACCGGCCGTCGCTCAGCGTCGTCACTCGACGATGCTCCGCATCGCCTCGCTCCTCCGTCTTGCGGTGCACCCGTGACCGATGCGAGAGCGCGCGAGCGCAGCGAGTGGGCGAACTGCGAGGGAACCGGAGATGCCGCCCGACGACGCTCGCGATGGACGAGGTCCACGGCAAACGCCCTAACGCAACGCGAGCACCAACGGGCCGACGACCGCGTGCTGGGCCAGGCGCCGCGCGTCGTCCGCGCTGACCGCGAGCACCAGCAGCGCACCGCTCGTGCTCGCGGCGACCTCCTGTGCCGGTAGGGGAACAGCGACCACGGGTGCGTCGGTCACAGCCACCGACGGAGGGAGCTGGCCACGCGGGTCGGGTGCGAGTACGTCGACCCGGTCGCCGACGCGTACGAGTGCCACCGAGTCGGCGTCGGCGATGCGGACCGGGGCCGCGACCATGCCGGGGCCGAGGCCGCCCACCAGACCCGGGCCGACGACGCGGACGTCGGTGACGGGCTCGCCGGCGCGCACCGGCGCGGCCAGGACCCGGCCGAGCATGCGCGCCGGTGCCGCGGTGGCGCCGCTGGGCACGGTGGCGGGGGAGAACCGGCGTACGCGCAGGTCGTCAGCGGACAGCACCCCGCCACCGGGAAGGTCGGCAGCGGCCACCACGACGGGTGCGGTCGGAGGCGGCGAGGGTGCGACGACGCCGAGCCCGGTCGCCACGGCCGCCGCGGCGGCCCCGGCGGCGAGCAGGCGCCGGTGCAGGAGCACGGCCCGCCGCAGCGAGCCGAGGGCGAGGACGGGCCGTGAGGTCTGGGAGCGCATCGCACCAGCGTGCCCAAGATCGAGGCCCGTCGTCGGCGGCCGTCCACAGGGTGCCCGACAGTAGGTGGGGCTTCGCGCCCTCGTGGCGCGACGGGGTGGGTCAGGCGGCGGAAGACTTGGAGGAGGAGCCGGACTTGTCGCCGGAGGAGGAGGAGCCCTTGCCCTTGTCCGACGAGCCCTTGTCCGACGAGCCCTTGTCCGAGGAGCTCTTCTCCGAGGAACCCTTGTCGGAGGCCGAGGACTCGGTGCCGGAGGAGCTCGAGGACTCCTTGCCGGAGCCGTTGGCCGAGGCGGCGGCCTGCCTGCTGTCGGTCTTGTAGAAGCCCGATCCCTTGAACACGACGCCGACAGCGTTGAACACCTTGCGCAGCCGGCCCTGGCAGGCGGGGCACACGGTCAGCGCGTCATCGGTGAAACTCTGGTGCACCTCGAGCTGTTCGTCGCACTCGGTGCAGGCGTACTGGTACCTCGGCACGTGGTCTCCTTGACGTCGCAGGGATTAGCACTCCATCCCTTCGACTGCCAATTGTGCATCCCCAGCCACCGAAATGCCAGGCGAGGCACCAGGGGCACCGGGATGCGGCAGGGCCACAGCCAGGTGAAGAAGCGCGTCCGCCACAATGGCGGCGTGCTTCGCCTCCGCCGTATCGCCATCGCAGTCTCCGCCGCGCTGGCGCTGCTGCTGGTCGTGGGCACCGTCACCGCCGTGTGGTCGGTGCGCCGGTCGTTCCCCCAGACCGAAGGCGAGGTGAGCCTGCCCGGGCTGACCTCGCAGGTGCGGGTGCTGCGCGACGACTACGGCGTCCCGCAGATCTACGCCGACACCTCCGAGGACCTGTTCTACGCCCAGGGCTTCGTGCAGGCCCAGGACCGGTTCTTCGAGATGGACTTCCGGAGGCACGCCACTGCCGGCCGGCTGGCGGAGATGTTCGGCCCGAACGCCCTGGAGACCGACATGTTCGTGCGCACGATGGGCTGGCGCGAGGTGGCCGAGCGCGAGTTCGCGCTGCTCGACGCCGACACCCGGCGCTACCTGGAGGCGTTCTCGGCCGGGGTCAACGCCTACCTCGAGGACCGCCGCCCGTCGGAGATCTCGCTGGAGTACACCGTGCTCGGGCTCGGCGGACTCGACTACACCCCGGAGGAATGGACGCCGGTCGACTCGCTGGCCTGGCTCAAGGCGATGGCCTGGGACCTGCGCAGCAACATGCAGGACGAGGTCGACCGGACGCTGGCATCAGAGGTGCTCGCCGACGGTGAGATCACCGAGCTCTACCCCGCCTACCCGATGCAGCGGCACCGGCCGGTGGTGCAGTCGGGCGCGGTGGTCGACGGGGAGTTCCGAGAGGACGCTCCGAGCACCACGTCACGCCGCCCCAACCGGGCGGCGTTCTCGCCTCAGGTGATCGACGCGCTGGACCGCGTGCGACGGCTCAGCGACGGGCTGCCGCAGCTGCTCGGCACCGGACCGGGGATCGGGTCGAACGCCTGGGCGGTGTCCGGACGGCGTACCAGCACTGGGCAGCCGCTGCTCGCCAACGACCCGCATCTCGGGCCGACGATGCCGGGCATCTGGTACCAGATGGGACTGCACTGCAATGACGTCGGCCCGCAGTGCCCGTTCGACGTCTCCGGCTACACCTTCGCCGGGATGCCCGGTGTGGTGATCGGGCACAACCAGCGGATCGCCTGGGGGTTCACCAACCTCGCCGCGGACGTGAGCGACCTCTACATCGAGCGCATCCGGGGCGACACCTACCGCTACGGCGACCGCAACCTGCCGCTGCAGACCCGGCGGGAGACCATCCGGGTGACCGGAGGTGACGACTACGAGATTCCCGTCCGCTCCACCCGGCACGGACCGCTGATCTCCGACGTCGACGGTCAGCTCCAGGAGGTGGCCGGCCTCGGTGCCGAGCGGATGCCGGGCCCGCCAGGACGCGCCGAGCAGGGGAAGTCGGAGCTCGCGCTCGCCCTGAAGTGGACGGCGCTGGAGCCGCGCGCGACCGCGGACGCGATCTTCGGCCTCAACACCGCGCAGGGCTGGGACGACTTCCGGGCTGCCGCCCGCGACTTCGCGGTGCCCTCGCAGAACATGGTGTACGCCGATGTGGAGGGGCACATCGGCTACCAGGCGCCCGGCGTGATCCCGGTCCGCCGTGCGGGCACCGGCGACTGGCCGGTGCCCGGCTGGGACCCGGCCTATGACTGGGCCGAGGACCCGGTGCCGTTCCGGGCGCTGCCCCACGAGCTCGACCCGAAGGAGGGCTACGTCGTCACCGCCAACCAGGCGGTCGTCGACTCGGCGTACCCCTACTACCTCGGTGACTCCTGGTCGTACGGCTACCGCAGCCAGCGCCTGGTCGACCTGATCGAGGGCGAGCTGTCGCTGACCGTCGACGACATGGCCGAGATGCAGACGGACAGCCGCAACGGCAACGCGGCCACGCTGGTGCCGTACCTGCTCGACGTCAACCTGCCGCAGCGCTACGTCAGGCAGGGCCAGCGCGTGCTCGGCGACTGGGACCTGCGCCAGCAGCAGGACTCGCCCGGCGCCGCGTACTTCAACGTGGTCTGGCGCAACCTGCTGGAGAAGACGTTCCACGACCAGCTCCCGCGGACGGTGTGGCCGGACGGCAGCGACCGGTGGTTCGAGGTGATGCGCGGGCTGCTCGAGGATCCCCGCAGCCGGTGGTGGGACAACGTGCGCACCGAGGACAACCAGGAGACCCGCGACGACGTCATCATCGAGGCCATGACCGAGGCGCGATACGAGATGACCCGCCGGCAGGCGCGTGATCCCCAGCTGTGGACGTGGGGACACCTGCACCAGCTCGAGCTCGTGCACGAGTCGCTGGGCACGTCGGGGATCGGGATCGTCGAGGCCCTCTTCAACCGCGGGCCGTACGAGGTCGGCGGCGGCGAGTCGGTCGTCAACGCCACCGGCTGGACCGCGCCGGAGGGGTACGCCGTCGACTGGGCACCGTCGATGCGGATGGTGGCCTCACTCGGCAACCTCGACGAGTCGCGCTGGATCAACCTCACCGGTTCGTCCGGGCACGCGTTCAACCAGCACTACAAGGACCAGTTCGCGCTGTGGCGCGAGGGCGAGACGATCCCGTGGGCGTTCACGCGACGCGCGGTCGAGGCGTCGTCGGGCGAGGAGCTTCTCCTTGTACCGAAGCGTCCCGAGCAGCCGGGTCAGGCACTAGGTTGGGGCCCGTGACCGTGCCCGAACCCGTGCCCGACACCGGGCCCGAAATCGTGATCGCGACCGCGGAGCTCACCAAGCGCTTCCCGCGCGTCACGGCGCTCGACGACCTCAGCATCGACGTCGGTGCCGGGGTCACCGGTCTGGTCGGCGCCAACGGCGCCGGCAAGTCGACGCTGATCAAGATCCTGCTCGGGTTGCTGCCGCCGACCAGCGGGTCGGCGCACGTCCTCGGCCACGACGCCGTGACCGACGGTGCCGCGATCCGTTCCCAGGTCGGCTACATGCCCGAGCACGACTGCCTCCCGCCGGACGTGTCCGCGTCCGAGCTGGTGATGCACCTGGGCCAGATGTCGGGACTGCCGACTACCGGGGCGCGCGAGCGTGCCTCCGATGTGCTCCGGCACGTGGGTCTGGCCGAGGAGCGCTACCGGCCGATCGGCGGCTACTCCACCGGCATGCGGCAGCGGGTGAAGCTCGCCCAGGCACTGGTCCACGACCCCGCGCTGGTGCTGCTCGACGAGCCGACCAACGGGCTCGACCCGGCGGCGCGTGACGACATGCTGGCGCTGATCCGGCGTATCGGCACCGAGTTCGGGATCGCCGTTCTGGTCACCTCCCACCTGCTCGGCGAGCTGGAGCGCATCAGCGACCACGTCGTGATTCTCGACGCCGGCCGGCTGCTGCGCGCGTCGTCGACCTCCGACTTCACCCAGACCACGGGGGTGCTGCACGTGGAGGTGCAGGACGCAGTCTCCCTTGACGGCGACGGGGCCGAGCCTGCCCGCGACCGGCTCGGCAACGCGCTGGGGCGCGCCGGTGTGCGGGTGCGTCCGGACGGGCGCGGGCTGGCCGTGGCCGCCCAGGAGGAGTCGGTCTACGACCTGATCCGGGACACCACCGTCGAGCTCGGGCTCGGCCTGGTGCGGCTGGAGCAGGGGCGGCACCGGATGGACGAGGTGTTCCGCGACGACCAGCCCGCGGGAGGTGTGCATGTCCCTCCAGCCTGAGCGCCAGGCGGTCATCCACGACCTGGGTTACCGGCCGTACGCCGGACCACGGCACGGCGCCGGCTACGTCGCCTGGTCGCTGTACAAGCTCGGCACCCGGCACGCGTTCGGCCTCGGCCGGTCGGGCAAGTCCAAGGTGCTGCCCTTCGGCCTGTTCGCGATGATGGTGCTGCCGACCGTGATCATGGTCGGCGTGGTCGTGCAGGTGGGCCTCGACCAGCACGTCGTGACCTACACGCAGTACCCCGTGATCACGCAGCTGATCATCTCGGTGTTCGTCTCCGCGCAGGCGCCGGTGCTGTTCTCGCGCGACATCCGCTACCGCACGTTGTCGCTGTACTTCGCCCGTCCGCTGAGCCGCACGACGTTCGTGCTCACGCGGTACGCCTCGCTGGCGACCGCCGTGCTCGTGCTGATCGCGACGCCGCTGCTGGTGCTGTACCTCGGCGGACTGCTCGCGGACCTTCCGCTGGGCCGCGAGACCGGCGACGTGCTCGTCGCGCTGCTCGGCGCGTTCCTGCTCGCAGCGCTGCTGGCGGCGTTCTCCGCGGTCATCGCCGCCGTGACCACACGGCGCGGGCTGGCGGTGGCCGCGATCATCGTCGCGCTGGTGGTGAGCTACACCGTCGTGTCCGCGGTGCAGGGCATCTCGTTCGAGACCGGCTCCGACTCCGTCGGTGTGGTGGCCGGCGCGTTCTCGCCGTACACGCTGGTCGACGGTGTGCTGGTCTGGGCGTTCGACACCACCTCCAACACGATCATCGCGCCGCAGAGCACGGTGGCCGGGCTCGGCTACGTCACGGTGGCCGTGCTGACCGTGCTGGGCGCGGTCGCGCTGCTGGTCGTCCGGTACAGGAGGCTGTCGAGCGGATGAGCACGCTGGAGCTGAAGGCGGTGTCACGGTGGTACGGCCACGTGGTCGCGGTCAACGACGTGTCGATGTCGATCCGTCCCGGCGTGACCGGGCTGCTCGGACCCAACGGGGCGGGCAAGTCCACGCTGATCGCGATGATGTCGGGGTTCCTGGCGCCGTCGTCGGGCACCGTCACGCTCGACGGCGGGCAGATCTGGCGCCACGAGCAGGTCTACCGCGAGATCGGCCTGGTGCCCGAGCGTGAGGCGGTGTTCGAGCACCTGACCGGCCGGCAGTTCGTGCTGGCCAACGCCGAGCTGCACGGGCTCTCCGACGCCGGCGCGGCCGCGGCGCGTGCGATCGCGACCGTGGAGATGGCCGACGCCGAGAGCCGGCAGATCTCGACCTACTCCAAGGGCATGCGGCAGCGGATCAAGATGGCCTCGGCGCTCGTCCACGACCCGGCGGTGCTGCTGCTCGACGAGCCGTTCAACGGCATGGACCCGCGACAGCGCATGCACATGATGGGCCTGCTCGCGCAGATGGGCGACGACGGTCGCACGGTGCTGTTCAGCTCGCACATCCTCGAGGAGGTGGAGCAGGTCGCCCGGCAGATCGAGGTGGTGGTCTCGGGTCGGCACGCCGCCTCCGGTGACTTCGGTGAGATCCGGCGGCTGATGACCGATCGGCCCAACCGCTACGTGATCCGCTCCAGCGACGACCGGAGGCTTGCCGCCGCGCTGATCGGCGACCCGTCCTCGCGCGCGGTGGCTCTGCGCAGCACCGACGGCGGGATCGACGTGGAGGCGGTCGACTTCGGGCGGTTCAGCTGGCTGCTGCCGCGACTGTCGCGCGAGCACGGCATCACGCTGCTGGAGGTCTCGGCGACCGACGAGTCCCTCGAGAGCGTCTTCTCCTACCTGATCTCCTCGTGACGGGAGCGTGCCAGTGAACCGGACCGTGGCCTACCTGGCGTTCCGCAGCATCTTCGGGCGGCGACGCGGCGTGCTGCTGTTCGTGCTGCCCGGGGTCTTGTTTGCGCTCGCCGTGCTGGTCAGGCTCATCGCCGGCGAGGACAGCTCCGCGATCACCAGCGTGCTGTACGGCGTCGGGATGGTGCTCACGGTGCCGCTCGTGGCCCTGGTGGCCGGGACCGGTGTACTCGGGCCGGAGATCGACGACGGGTCGATCGTCTACCTCCTGGCCAAGCCCGTCTCGCGGCAGGTGATCGTGGTGAGCAAGGTCGTGGTCGCGATCGGCTGCGTGCTGGTGTTCGCGGTCATCCCGATGGCCGCGACCGGGTTGTTCCTGAACCCCTCCCTGCCCGAGCTCGGCCTCGGCTACGGCCTCGGGGCGCTCGTGGGCGGGGTGACCTACTCCGCGCTGTTCGTGATGCTGGCGACGATCAGCCGGCACGCCGTCGTGTTCGGCCTGATCTACGTGCTGATCTGGGAGGGACTGCTCGGCTCGTTGCTCAGTGGAGTCCGCTGGCTCAGCGTCACCCAGTGGGCTGCGGCCGTGGCCGAGGACGTGTCCGACGACCCGGGCATCGGCGCCGAGCTCGGACTGACCTACGCACTGATCGCGGTGGGCGTGGTGACTCTCGTGTCCGTGTGGTTCGCGGGCACCCGACTGCGGTCGTTCACGCTCAGCGGCGAGGAGTAGGACCGGCGCCGGCGACGCGCTCCTGCAGCGCGGCCCTGACCGCCGGCCATTCCTCGGCGACGACAGAGAACAGCGCCGTGTCGCGCACCGTGCCGTCGGCGCGGCGTTGGTAGCGCCGGAGCGTGCCCTCGTACGTCGCGCCGAGACGGGCGATCGCCTCCTGCGACCGGGTGTTGCGCACGTCGGTCTTGAGCTGGACGCGACCGGCCCGCAGCACCTCGAAGGCGTGACCGAGGAGCACGAGCTTGGTGTCGGGGTTGACCGCCGTGCCCCACAGCGACGGTATGTACGTCGTGGAGCCGATCTCCAGCCTGGCGTCCTCGACCGACACGTCGAGGTAGGAGGACGAGCCGACGCAGGCGCCCGCGGGGAGGCCGGCGTACGGGACCCGAAGCCGCACCACCCAGGGCAGTGCGCCGTCCGCGAACCGGCCGAGCAGCATCTCCGCGAGCGCCGTGCTGTCGGCCGGGCGACCGGCCACGTGCTCCCAGACGGCGTCGTGGTCGACGGCCGCGAACAGGTCCTGGGCGTCGCGGTCCGCCACGAACGGGCGTACGTCGACGACGCTGCCGGTGAGTGTGCCGCTGAGCGTCGTGGTGTGTGGCCAGGTCATCCGGGGCCACGGTTCGTCGTGCGGGCGGGCGTCCCCGACCGGCGTCCACCGGCTCACGCGCCGCCCTGCGACGTCCCGAAGCGGACGACCCCCTCGGGCGTGGCAGCGGCCTGCACCCGCTGGTCGTGCGGGTCGGCGGGCAGATCCTCGTCGGTGACCTCGTCGGCGAACAGCAGCACACACGACCACACCTCGCCGCCGAGGCGGGCCAGCGTGCGGTCGTACGAGCCACCACCGCGCCCGAGGCGCAACCCGGTCCGGTCGGCTGCGAGCCCGGGACACAGCACCGCGTCGGTCCCGGTCACCGCCTCCGGGCGCAGCCGTGGGCCTCCGGGCTGACGCATCCCGCGCGGCCCGTGCTCGAGCGCCCCGGCGCCGGTGTACTCCGCCCACGCGAGGTCGAGGTCGGGAAGCAGCACCGGCAGCAGCACACCGACCCCGCGGTCGCGAAGCGCGTCGAGCAACCCGTCGGTGGGCGGTTCGGTGCCGACCGAGACGTAGGCCGCGACGGTACGGGCCGCGGCCACCTCCGGTGTGTCGAGCACAAGGGCGGTGATGGCGTCGCCGTCGGCGCGGCGCTGCTCTGGCGAGCGGGCGCGACGACTGACGAGCAGCCGATCGCGCATCTCCTCTTTCTCGACGGCCGGTCGTTGGCGAGAAGTCACCGGGCCACCGTAGTCGCCTACGATGCGGCCATGAGTGCCCCCAAGAGCTCGACCGGACGAGAGCGTGCCCGCGAGGTGATGGCCGAGGCCGGGGTGCACCCCCGCGCGATCGAGGTCTTCACCCACTACTACGACGTGCTCGTGTCCGGCGAGACCGGCATGATCAGCGAGGACGACATCGAGCCGATCCGAGACCTGCCGCGCCTGGCAGACCTCGAGACCGACCCGGAGACCGCCCGGGAGGCGCTGGCGCACACGGTCGTGATCAAGCTCAACGGCGGCCTCGGCACCTCGATGGGGATGGACCGGGCCAAGGCGCTGCTGCCGGTGCGCCCGACCGGGGAGACGTTCCTCGACGTGATCGCGCAGCAGGTGCTGGCGCTGCGCACGGACTACGCCGTCAAGCTGCCGCTGCTGTTCATGAACAGCTTCCGCACCCGTGACGACACCCTTGTCGCGCTCGACAAGCACGAGGGACTCGCCACCGACGGCCTGCCCCTGGACTTCCTGCAGAACCGCGAGCCCAAGCTGCGGTCCGACGACCTCACCCCGGTGAGCTGGCCGCAAGACCCGAGCCTGGAGTGGTGCCCGCCCGGGCACGGCGACCTCTACACCGCGCTGGAGGCCTCCGGCACGCTGCAACGGCTGATCGACGCCGGCTACCGCTACGCGTTCGTGTCCAACGCCGACAACCTCGGCGCCCGGCCGGACCCGCGGCTGGCGGCGTGGTTCGCCGGGCTCGGTGCGCCGTTCGCGTCGGAGTCCTGCCGCCGCACCTCCTCGGACCGCAAGGGCGGCCACCTCGCGGTGCGGCGCTCCGACGGCCGCCTGGTGCTGCGCGAGTCCGCACAGACGCGGCCCGAGGACGCCGAGGCCTTCGCCGACACCGAGCGGCACCAGTTCTTCAACAGCAACAACCTCTGGCTCGACCTGCGTGCGCTGGCCGAGACGCTGTCGGCGAAGCAGGGCGTGCTCGGGCTGCCGATCAT
This sequence comes from Nocardioidaceae bacterium, assembly GCA_035557095.1. Lineage (GTDB taxonomy): Bacteria > Actinomycetota > Actinomycetes > Propionibacteriales > Nocardioidaceae > JALZDI01. Next base: position 10,001 of record DATMEB010000248.1, read on the forward strand.
CCGCAACGTCAAGACCGTCGACCCCTCCGACCCGGACTCGCCGGAGGTGATCCAGATCGAGACCGCGATGGGTGCCGCCATCGAGGTGTTCGACGACGCCGCGGCGATCGAGGTCGACCGCGACCGGTTCCTGCCGGTCAAGACCACCAACGACCTGCTGGTGCTGCGCTCGGACGTCTACGAGCTCGCCGAGGGGGCAGTGGTCCAGCTCGTACGCGGTCGCGAGCAGGCGCCGTTCGTCGACCTCGACAAGTTGTACAAGTTCGTCGACGGCTTCGACGCGCGGTTCCCGCACGGGTCGCCGTCGATGGAGCGCTGCGAAAGCCTCGAGGTCGCGGGCGACTGGACCTTCGGCGCGGACGTCACGGTGGTGGGCCGCGCGGTGGTCGACGCCGACGGCTCGCCCGGGACCATCCCCGACGGAACCGTTCTGGGCGGCTCGCAATGACCAGCCCGGCACGAGCTCGGGTCTAGGGTTTGCGCATGGTCAGCCACATGAGGTCGGTCGATGACCACCTGAACCGGATCCTCGACGTCGTCCTGCCGCTGAACGCCTACGAGCAGTCGGTGCCGGAGACCCTCGGCCTGCCGCTGTGCGAGGACGTCAGCTCGCCGATCGAGCTCCCGGGGTTCGACAACTCCGCGATGGACGGCTACGCCGTGCGAGCCGGCGACCTGGCCGGCGCCGGCGAGGACAGCCCGGTGACGCTGCCGGTGGTCGGTGAGTCGGCGGCCGGTCAGACCAAGGCCTACGCGCTCGCGGGAGGGACGGCGCTGCGGATCATGACCGGCGCCCCGATGCCCTCCGGCGCCGACGCCGTCGTACCCGTGGAGTGGACTGACCGCGGCGTCGCCGAGGTGCAGATTCGGCAGGAGCCCACGCCGGGACAGCACGTGCGTACGGCGGGCGAGGACGTCCGCGTCGGCGACCCGCTGCTGGAGGAGGGGACGCTGATCGGACCGCGAGAGATCGCGTTGCTGGCCGCGGTCGGTCGCGCGCAGGTGCGGGCCCGGCCACGTCCGCGCGTCGTGGTGATGTCGACGGGCTCGGAGCTGCGCGAACCCGGCACCGATCTCGGGTTCGACTCGATCTACGACTCCAACAGCTACATGCTGACCGCGGCCGTGCGCGCGACCGGTGCGATCGCCTACCGCGTCGGCGTGGTCTCCGACGACCCGCAGGAGTTCCAGGACGCGATCTCCGACCAGCTGGTGCGCGCCGACGCCGTGATCACCAGCGGCGGAGTGAGCAAGGGCGAGTACGACGTGGTCAAGGAGGTGCTCGGCAAGGTCGGCACCGTCGAGTTCTGCGAGGTCGCGATGCAGCCGGGCAAGCCGCAGGGCTTCGGCACCGTCGGGGAGGACTCGACCCCGATCTTCGCGCTGCCCGGCAACCCGGTGTCGTCGTACGTGTCGTTCGAGGTGTTCGTTCTCCCGGCGCTTCGGCGGATGATGGGCCGGTTGCCCTACCGCCGTCCCGTGACTCGCGTGCGGCTCGCCGAGGGGTTCACCTCGCAGCCGGGTCGCCGGAGGTACCTGCGCGCGCGCCACACCACGGGGTACGACGGCGAGTCCGTGACGCCGGTCGGCGGCGAGGGGTCGCACCTGCTCGGCGCGCTCGCACACTCCAACGCGCTGATCATCGTGCCCGAGGACAGCGTCGGTATGGAGGCCGGGAAGATGGTCGACGTGATGCTCCTCGACCGGGACTTCTGATGACGTCCGGCGTACCGCCGGAGGGGCGGTTGACCCACATCGACGAGTCGGGCGCCGCCCGCATGGTCGACGTGTCCGACAAGGACAGCACCGCGCGCACGGCGTCGGCGACCGGAAAGGTCCTGGTCTCCGTCGAGGTCGTACGCCTGCTGCGGGGCGAGGGCGTGCCCAAGGGCGACGCACTCGGCGTGGCGAGGGTGGCGGGCATCCTCGGCGC
>DATMEB010000249.1:0-6342 GCA_035557095.1 Nocardioidaceae bacterium
GATGTGGTCGGCGATCTTGTCCGGCTCGAACTCACGGTAGAAGTCGGCGATGCCGCCGACCTTCAGCAGCGCCTTGTCCACAGAGATGCTGGCCATCTTGGACACCCGCGACGGGATGATGCCCTGCCAGCCGAACCGCCCGTCGTGGGTGATCGCCGGGATCACCTGCACCCGCCGCGGCAGGTAGGAGTACAGGAACCGCAGGCCCGGAATTCGCAGGCCGTGGAACCGCATCGGCTGGAACAGCATGAGCACGCCGGTCCAGTTGGTGATGTAGCCGATGACGCCGGTGAACAGCGGCACGGAGATCAGGTGCGTCAGGAAGTGCGGGTCACTCCACATCTTCGACCTGCCCATCGTCGCGCCGATGACCCCATGGTCATCCGCGGACGATCATTCCGCAAACCCCCTCGGACCTCGTCAGCCCGCGCCGAGCAGGATGAACGGGCGGCGCAGCGGGTCCGCGGCGGTCGCCTCGGCGAGGGCGCGGGCCGGCCGGGTGCCGGACGCGAGCCTGCGGTGGTAGTCGGCCATCGTCTCGGCGAGGTCGACCGCGGAGCTCGTGTTCGCGAGCCTGCGGTGGTAGTCGGTCATGGTGAGTGCCGCCGACCGGTGCCCGACCCGGTTCACCGCCGCCACCACCGTCCGCGAGCCGCTGGCCAGCATCGCGCCCGCGAACCCGAGCGGCTCGTCGCCGGGCCGGATGTGCGACAGCGCCAGCTCGCAGGCCGCCAGCACGATGTGCTCCGGCGGCCGGTGCAGCCGGGCGACCTCGTGCGCGAGCAGCCCGCCGTCGGCGAGCTCCAGGCGGGAGAACAGCGCGTTCGCCGGCTCGTGGGTGCCGTGCGCGGCGATGTGCACGAGCTTCGCACCGTCCATCGCGGACAGCACCGCCGCGCTCGTGGCCCGCTCGCCGTCCAGCACGATCGCGTCCGGGTACACGGCCTCGAGCTGGTCGAGCTCGGACACCGCCTCCGGCAGGTCCGGCCCGCACACGAGCACCACCCGGCCCTGCGTCGACGGCGCCTCCGCGGCGGACACCCACGCTGTCGCCGACGGTGCGACCGACACCGCGCGCCCGCGAAGTGTCGGCAGCGACTCCCACGGCACCGAGTACAGCCCGCCGAACGGCACGACGACGAGGTCGCGGTCCTCGAGCAGCGACGGGGGAATGCCGCCGTCGCCGAACAGCCGCCGGTCCAGCGCCTCGATGCGGCTCAGCGCCGACTGTGAGACGGCGTTGACCAGCGGCGCGATCAGGTCGTCCGGCGCGAGCGCGTCCAGGTCCGCGTGCAGCTGCCGGGCGATCTCGAGCACCTCGGCCTGGCGGCCCAGCCGGAACAACCGCGTCCGCCCGCCGCTGACGACCACCGCCGCGAAGTCCTCGCCCGGCCCGGCGAAGCTGATCATCGTGCGGTCCCCGAGCCGGTCGATGACCTCCTCCGACGTGCACACCGGCCGCGGCTTGCCCCAATGGCTCGTGTGCCAGCCCAGCCGGCTCACCTCGCGCTGCAGCGCGGTGATCCGCCGCTCCAGGTGCGCGGTCGGCCGCCGCTCCAGCCGGTACTGCTGGACGGTCCGGGTCACGGTCCGCAGCTCGGTCACCGCGGCCGCGAGCTCCGGGTCGTCGATCGCGGGCTGTGGCTCGTAGCGGTAGACCTGCGCCCGGGTGCGCTCCTGCCAGTCGAGCAGCCGGCGCCCGTCGGCGTCGGACCGTGCGCTGTCCAGGACGAGGTTCACCGCGAGCCGGGCGAGCTCGAAGCCGTGGATCGCGGTGCCGCACACCAGGTCCAGACCGCCCATCCGGTCGCGGGCGGCGCCGAGCTCGGTCAGCCCGGCCTTCGCCTGAGCCAGCACGCGCCGGCTCTGCCCGCGGGCGAGCGCCACCTCCGCCCGACACAGCCGCAGCAGCATCCGGTGGTCGATCGGCGTGATCTTGCTGGGCGGCGGCACCTGCTCCAGCAGCTCCTCGGCCGCCTCGACGCCACGCCGGCGCAGCGCGAGGCGGACCGCGAGCATCGTCGCCATCGCGGCCTCGTCGGTGAGTCCGGCGACGAACAGCTTCTCGGCGAGCGCGGCCGCCCGGGCCGGGGTGGCGGTGCTCGGCTCTCCGGTGAGGGCCGCCTCGACCTCGGCGCGCAGCCGGGTCAGCGCGGCGACGTCGGCCCACGGTCCGCTGCCCCGCTTCAGGAAGTGGCTGCGTGCCGACGTGGCCAGCTGCTTGGCGGCCGTCAGGTCACCCTGCAGCAGCGCGGCCGCGGCGCGAGCGACCTCCGCCTCGGCGAGGTCCTGGCCGATCCGGTGCTCGCGCAGCTCGGGCAGCGCCTCGTCGAGATGGCGGGCCGCCTCGTCGGCGAGCCCGGCGGCGAGCAGCGAGCGAGCCTGGTCGATCTTGGTGCGTGGCACCAGACCGGGGGCGAGCTCGCGGAACGCCCGCTCGGCGCCCTCGAAGTAGCGCAGCGCGTCGGGGATGACGCCGCCGAGCTGGGCGATCTCGCCCAGGTTGCCCTCGGCCTTCGCGGCCAGCAGCGACAGCCCGTGCTCGGCGGACAGGGCCATGCAGCGCCGCGCGTCGGCCTCGGCCGGACCCGGCTTGCTCGCCGAGATGTAGGCGAGACCGCGGTTCATGTACGCCCGGGCCAGGTTCTCCGGGTCACCGGCCGGGCCGTCGAGGGTCCGCTCGTGCAGCGGGATGGCCTCGTCGAACAGCTCGATGGCCTCGTGGACGTGGCCGGCGCGCAGCAGGATCAGCGCGTGCTGCTGGTTGGCGACCCCGAGCAGCGCGAGCTTGTGCGGGCTGTCGGGCATGCCGTTGACGAGGCTGCGCGCGGTGCCCAGGTGCACGAGTCCGTCGGTGATCGGTCCGGTCTCGGCCTGTACGTAGGCCATCGACAGCAGGATCCGGGTGCGGACCGTGATCGCACCGAGGTCCTTCGAGTCGACGGGGAGCATGCGCAGCGCCCGGCGCAGCAGCTTGACGGCCGCGGCGGGACGGGCCCCGGCCGCGACCTCGACCGCGCGTTGACGTAACTCGGCCGCCGCCTCGACACTGGCGCCGATCGCATCGCCGTTGACGGCTGCGAGTCGGGCCGGTCGCGGCAGCGGAGCACGTCGGTCGCGCGCACGGGGCATGGGTCAATGGCAGCACACCGCCGCCCCCACCTGTCCAGCAGGTGAGGGCATGTCGCGGTGTGCCGTTGCGGTACGGCGGTCAGTTGCCGCGAGGCGCGGTGTTGTCGTGCTGCCCCTCAGCTTCGTTGATCTTCTCGCCGAGGCTCTCGCCGGCGATGCTGCCCTCGTGGTAGCCCTTCGGTGAGACACCACCCGGCTGCTGGCCGGTCGGTGCGACGCTGCCCTCGTGGTAGCCGGTCGGATGGTCGGTGGAACCGCACTTCGCGCACCTCTGGCGCGGGTCGACCGGGGGCTTCGGGCCTGTCGTGGCAGGCTGCTCGGACATTGCTTTACTCCCCTTTCAGCAGACGTCTGCGTCCTCACCTTGACAAGAGGCAAGCGACCACAGCGAGATACAGACAATATCTGCCAAATGGAGTACGAAGGGCCGTTCGGGCTACAAGTCGACAGTTGGAGTCACGACCGTCCGTGACTGCTCGGCGTTCATGCGTACCAACAGCTGGGTGGTTCCGCGCGGCACCTCGGTCAGGACGAAGCGGCCACCCTCGTCGGCGGTGGTGGTCGAGGAGCCGTGCTCGGCGACGCGGACCTCGACTCCGTGGGCGCCGGCCGGGACCAGCCAGCCGTCGATGCGTTGCCGCTCACCGGTGCGGGTGACGTTGACCATCACGGTCAGGTCCCCGACGAAGAACGTGATCGTGCCGGGCAGGCCGCCCCGCACACCGGTCAGCGTGCGGTTGTCGGCCCACAGCGCGACCTCGATGTCGACGTTGTCGATGTCGTCGAGGGCGAGCGCGAACTGGGCGCGCTCCACCAGGCCGGGCGGCATGGGATCGAGCTCGTTCACCAGCCGGGCCACCTGGGTCATCAGCTCGTCGTCTGGGTGTTGAGTTCTCATGATCCACTGTCCCCGTTGTACAAGGTGCGCAGGTTGTTGAGGCAGCGCCCTCTGGTCGGTCCGATACTGCCGTGCGGCATGTGCAGGGCCTCGGCGACGGCGCGGTACTCCGCGCGGCCGGCGATGACGGTCAGCCGCAGCAGCTCCTGGCAGCGCTGCGTCAGTTTGTGGAACGCCGACCAGAGCTGCCGGTCCCGCTCGTCGCGGAGCACCATGTACTCGGGCGACGGGTCGGTGGTCGGCAGCTGATCGGCGACTTCTGTGGACAGCTCGACGTGACCGGGCCCGCGGTGCGCCACCCGCTGCGCCTCGCGGCGGGTGGTGGTGATCAGCCAGCCGGCCAGCGCTCGCGGCTCGGAGAGCCGGTCGATGTGGCGCAGCAATGCGAGCCACACGGTCTGCACCACGTCCTCCGCGCTGGCCCGGTCCAGGCCGTTGCTCCGCGCCACGTGCCAAACCAGCGGCGAGAGCTCGGCGACGAGGATGTCGAAGGCCGAGCGGTCACCCTGCTGCGCGGCGATCATGCATGCCGCGTGCCGGTCCCGCCCGTCGAGCCCTTCCCAGGGCTTGGCCACGCTCGTGGTCTGCAGTTCGGTCACCGCGTCCCACCCCGCTCCGTGGGTTGAGTTCCAGATGGCTCCAGGTCCATCGTGCCAACCCCCATGCCCTCGCGTCTCCCGCGTATTTCTTTCTCTGCCCGTCGGGCCTACTCAAGCGATAGATCGTCTCGGTAGTCAAGAGCGTGACCGGACTGGCCAGATACCGGCCATTCGGGTGGTTACCGGCGGGTTCATCCCGAGCCGCCGGAGACGAGCAGCAGCAGCGCACCGAGGCCGAGGACCACGCCCGCGAGCAGGACGCCGAACCCGCGGCCGAGCACGGCCCGCACGGATCGGGCGCGCACCGCGAGCAGGCTGGCGGCGATCCCGGAGACGAGGACGACGAAGGTGCAGACGGCGGCCGCGAGAACCGCGGTGCCGGTCAGGCCGGACCGGCCGAAGACCGCCGGGCCGAACGCGAGGACGACGAGACAGCCGAGCGCGCTCGCGGCGAAAGCCAGCACGGCGGCCAGCAACACGAGCGCGCGGGCCGTGCCGAGGCGGGAGACGGTTCGACTGTCCTCGGTCACGGCCGTCACTGTATTGGCCTCACTCCTCGGGCATCACCAGCCAGCAGACCAGGTAGAGGACGGCGCCGGTGCCGAAGCCGAGCAGCGTGGCCGCGACCAGGCCGATGCGGACGATGGCGGCGTCGACGCCGAGCGTGGTGGCGATGCCGCCACAGACGCCGGCGACCATGCGGTCGGAACGGCTGCGGCGCAGCGTGCGGACGGGGCGGGTGGTGTCTGTGTCGTTCATGTGTTCAGCCTCGCCGGTGCGCGGGCTTCCGACATCCGGGATCGACCCTGGTCGGACCCCGGTTTCGGGTCAGGCGATCTCCCTTACCCGTAGGCTTTCGGGTGTGGTGGACGCGTCGTGGGCGCCGGTGAGCTCGCCGGAGGAGTTGGCGGGCTCGCTCGAGCGGGTCGGCTACCTGGCGGACGAGGGAGTCGCGACGGCGGCGTTCCTCGCGTTGCGGCTGGGCCGGCCGCTGTTCTGCGAGGGCGAACCCGGCACGGGCAAGACCGCGCTCGCGACCGCGCTCGCCGAGGCACTCGACGTGCGGCTGATCAAGCTGCAGTGCCACGAGGGCATCGACTTCACCCAGGCGCTCTACGACTGGGACTTCCCACGCCAGCTGCTGCACCTGCGCGCGCTCGAGGCCGCCTCGCCCGGCTCGCTGGACTCCGACGAGGCGGAGCGGTCGCTGTACAGCCGGCGGTTCCTGCTCGCCCGGCCGCTCTTGCAGGCGCTGGAGGAGTCGCCATGCGTGCTGCTGGTGGACGAGGTCGACCGCGCCGACGACGAGTTCGAGGCGTTCCTGCTCGAGGTGCTCGGGGAGAGCGCGGTGACGGTGCCGGAGCTCGGCGAGGTGCGCGCGACGGTGCCGCCACTGGTCGTGCTCACGTCGAACCGGACCCGTGAGGTGCACGACGCGCTGAAGCGGCGCTGCCTGTACCACTGGGTCGAGCACCCCGACTTCGACCGCGAGGTGGCGATCGTCCGGCTCCGTGCCCCCGAGGTCGGTGAGCGCCTGGCCCGGCAGGTCGCCGCCGCCGTCGCCGCGCTGCGCGACCTCTCGCTGTACAAGCCGCCGGGCGTCGCCGAGACGATCGACTGGGCCGCCGCGCTCGGCCGCCTCGGCTGCACCGAGCTCGACGAGCAGGCGGTGCTGTCCACGCTCGGCGCGGTGTTGAAGTACCGCGAGGACCA
>DATMEB010000250.1:0-9987 GCA_035557095.1 Nocardioidaceae bacterium
CCGCGGTGGGTCCGCCGCAGGCTGGACGGCTGGCTGCGCGGCAACAACGGCAACCGGCACCACTGGTGGTCGTTCTACTTCGGACGACCCCGCGATGCGGTACCCACGGAGCCGTCGCCCTTCGCGCGATGGGTGCACGACCGCGAGCCACCCGGCTCGGCGATCGTGGACATCGGCACGGGCACCGGCCGCGACGCGCTGTGGTTCGCGCGCCAGAAGCGCGACGTGCTCGGCCTCGACTACATTCCGGCGGCCACCGAACGGGCCGGTCGGCAGGCTCGGGACGAGGACCTGCCCGCGCGGTTTCGGACGCTCAACCTCTACGACACCCGCCAGGTGCTCGCGATCGGCGCCGACCTGGCACACCGGGACGAACAGCCGGTGCTGTACGGCCGCTTCCTCATCCACGCTCTCGAGGACGCCGGCCGGCACAACCTGTGGCGGATCGCGAGCATGTGCCTGCGTCGCGGCGGCAGGTTCTATCTCGAGTTCCGCACCGGCCAGGACGCGGACGCCGAGCACGAGTTCGGCGAGCACTTCCGCCGCTACCTCGACCCCGACACCGTGGTGGCCGAGATCGAGGCGCGCGGCGGGCAGATCGAACACCGCGAGGCCGGTCATGGTCTTGCCGTCTACAAGCACGAGGATCCCCACGTATGCAGGCTGGTCGCGACATGGAAACGCTGAAGGCACGGGCGCGCGCCCGCAGCCGCGAGCTCGCCAAACGACTCGCCCGGGTCACCGGTGTCGACACGGAGCTGCGTCGGCTGCTGGACCGGGTGGACCGGCTCGAGCGCGAGGTGCAGGAGACGCGCCGACTGCACCAGCGGCTCGCCGAGCTCACCGACGTGGTCGCCGAGGTGCTGGTGCCCGCTGCCGACCGCGACGAGGACAAGATCCGCGCGACTCTCGCGAAGTACAACCAGACCTCGTTCTAGCCGCTCCCGCGGGCTCGGGACGACGCGGTGCATGCCTGCTGGTGTGCGAAGATGCCGGCGTGACCGATGCGCCAGCCCACCAGTCCCGGTCCGGCGCGCAGGCCGTCGAACGCGCGCTCGCCGTCCTGCGCGGCGTCGAGGCCGACGAGGACGGCACGGGCATCACCGAGCTCGCCCAGCGGATCGGCCTGACGGTGAGCACCACGCACCGCCTCGCCCGCGCACTGACCGAAGCGGGGCTGCTCCTCCAGTACCCGCGCACCGAGCGCTACCAGCTGGGCCCCGCTCTCGTCGTGCTCGGCAACAAGGCGGCCCAACGGCTTGGTTACCAGCACGCACTCCCCCTGCTCGAGGAGCTGGCCGCAGCGACCGGCGAGTCGATCAACCTCGGCATCCGAACCGGCAACGAGGTCCAGGTCGTCCTCGACGTCACGTCCCACCAGCCGCTGCGCTTCAACCAGCAGTCCGGCAGCCGGGTGCCGATGCACGTCTCGGCGATGGGCAAGTGCCTGCTCGCGGCCGCCGACGACATCGGCGAGCAGATCGAACAGCTCGGCGACCTCGTGCGTGCCACCCACCGCACCATCACCGACCGCGATCAACTTCGGGCCGAGCTCGAGCTGGTACGCGAACGCGGCTGGGCCCTCAACGACGAAGAACGCAACCCCGGCGTCCGCGCCATAGCCGCGCCCGTGCCCGCACCCACCGACGGCGCACTCGGCGCCATCTCCATCCAGGGCCCCACGGTCCGCATCACCGACGACCGCCTCCCCGACCTCGCCGACCTGCTCCACAAGACCACGAACCGCGTCGCCACGTTGCTCGCCACAGCGCCAGATGTCGTGCGCGGCGCCGGCCGGGAGTAGCGCTCATTTGCGTGCCGATCGATTCGAGTTCCGGGCAAAACAGAAGACCGTTCGGATTTCCTGGATGGTCACGACTTCTGCACGGATCTGGCACGTTGTGTATTTCAATTCATGATGCCCGGGGCGTGACAGCGAACGCGGCGCGGGCACATACTGAGGGCATGAGTGCCTGGGTGGTCATAGCTGTAATTGTCGGTGTTTTGGTCGTCGTCGCTGTGCTGAAGGTCGCCTTGAGGGGGAAGGAGGACCGGGCTGCGCGGCGAGAGCTGCGGCAGCTGCGTTCGAAGGAGCGCACCCCGAACACCTACGGGGCCGCGGAACTCCGACGCAACATGCAGATGGAACAAATGCCAGGAAAGCACACCCTTCCCGGCGGGCCGTGATACACGCTCGAGTAGCAGCGTGGCCGGCTCTCGTATCGAGCCGGCCATGCCTACGGTCTCGTGCCTGAACCCTTGCTCGAACGCTGCCGGAGCAGGTCGTCACCGATCGATCCGTGGATGATTTGTGCGGCGACATCGCTGAGGCGGCGCCCGCGGCCGCGGGCGTAGTCGCGCATGAGGCGAAACGCCTGGTCCATGGGCAGACCGGTGCGCTCGGCGAGCACACCCTTGGCCTGTTCGAGCTGAACACGGCTGGTGAGCGCGGTCTGCAGCTGGGTGGCGAGGAGCTCGCTGGCGGCGATGGAGCGTTCCTGGATCAGACCGACGGTGGCGACGTCGGCCATGGCCTGGCCGATCCTGACGTCCGCCTCGGTGAGCCGTCCTGGTTCGAGCCGGAAGAGGTTCAGCGCGCCGATGGTCTCCTCCCGCAGCCGCATCGGGAGTGCATGGGCCGAGTGAAACCCGAGTTGCTGCAGCTGCTCGGTGAACGCCGGCCACGACGATCGCATCCCGGCCAGGTCGTCCCGGGCAACCGGCCGTCCGGACCGGTAGCAGTCCAGGCACGGGCCCTCGTCGTTCTGCAGTTCGTAGAGCTCCAGAAGGCGGGCCTCCTCGGCGGAGGACGCCATGACGTGCAGGCCACCGTCGGGGTCGGCCAGCATGATTCCGGCGGCGTCGGCGTTGAGCAACTCGACACTGCGGGTCGCCAGCGTGTGAAGAAAATCGATGACGTCGAAATCTGCCACCAACGTGTCCGCCAGGTCCACGAATGTTCTGGCCAGAAGTTGCTCCCGGCTCATCATGAGCCCACTGCCTCTGCTCTCGGGGATCACGGCAGATCCCGTTGTGTCGTGGTGTCGGGTTCGCTGTCGTCGAAGCGCAGGCGTCGGTCGACCACGTCGGCGGCGACGTCGGACACCATCCGTTCCGTAGCGTACGCGTGTCCTCGTAACCTCAGCAGTGCCTCGGCGAGGCTGACACCCACCTGGATCGCGATCATCCCCGTCGCTTGATGAACCACTGCCCGGCCATCGATCGGCCCGATCAGCGCCGGCGACGCGCCCTCGAGCTCGTCGAGGTTCTGCAGGTTCAGCACGACCACCGTGGCCGCGTCGGCGAACGCGAGCGCCTCGGTGACGTCGGGGGAGGTAAGCGGGCCCGGGGTGTCGCGGTACAGGTCGAGCACGCCGACGCGGATGGCGCCGACCCGCAACGGGAACGCGAAGACGGCGTGGACACCGGCATCGAGCACCGCCGCGCCGAACCGCGGCCAGCGCGGCGATCCGGTCATGACGAGATCCGGCTCGAGCACCGGACGACCGCCGCCGGACGCCTCGACGCACGGCCCCTCACCGAGCGCGAACTGCAGCTCCTCCAACTGACGAGCCCGCTCGTTGGTGGCCGCCAGCACGACCCCGCTCGGCCCGTCGACGGTCATCAACGCCACCCCCACGCCACTGACCGGCAACGCCGACAAGCAGGCGGCGCACAGCCTCGCGGGCAGCGCGGACTGCTCGCCGGGACCATCGGCGATCACGGAGAGGATCTCGGCGACCCGTGAACTGCGCATGGTGTCCTATCGGGACTGTTCAGGGGGTGGATCCGTCCAGAGGCGCCGGTACACGTGCCGCTGCTTCCGCGGGTTCGGGCCGGCAGGAGCTGGCACCTCGGACGTGGGATGTCGTCGTCCGGACAAACTCACTCTACGCGCCGAAGCGCACAATCGATGACCAAGCCCGCCGCCTTGCCGTCGGGCGCGTAGCATGAAGGTACGGCCCCGGACCCCGGCACCTACTCCCCTCGCACCGAGTCAATTTTCTGCGTGACCAACAGTAGGTGAACAAGATGACCGATGCGGTGTTCGTTTCCCGCTACGAGAAGCGGGTCCAGTTCGTGCAGGACGTCCTGCAGAAGAACTCGAAGCTCACCGACAAAGCCGCACATCGCCTCGCGGTCGATGTGGTCTACGCAATCGACCACATCCCGGAAGAACGGCGCTGACCGGCCGAGCCACGGCCGGCCGGCGGCGTCCCCACCGTCGGTAGGAGGTCCCGCCGACATGGACGTCTGGCTGATCTGGTTGCTGGTCGCGGTCGCTCTGGGCATCGCGGAGATCTTCACGTTGACCGCCGCGCTGGGCGTGGTCGGTGGTGCCGCCCTGATCACCGCCGTGGTCGCCACAACGGGACTGCCGCTGCCCCTTCAGTTCGTGGTGTTCGCCGCCACGGCCACGGCAGGGGTGGTTCTCGTGCGACCGGTGGCGCTGCGCCACATGCATGGCCCGCAGAAGCAACTGTTCGGTGTGGACGCCCTGATCGGCCGGCGTGCCTACGTGGTGCAGGAGGTCACCGATCGGGACGGCCGGATCCGCATCGGTGGTGAGGAGTGGACCGCGCGGGCCTTCGACGACTCGCTGGTGATTCCCGTCGGCGCCGCGGTCGACGTCATGCGCATCAGCGGCACCACCGCATTCGTCTTTCCTGGGGAGTGAAAATGGAGATCTCCGCGTTGCTCATCGCCGCCGTGCTCGTCGCGCTGCTGGCGGTCGTCACCGTCTTCCGAGCCGTGCGCATCGTGCCCCAGGCACGCGCGCGCAACGTCGAACGGCTGGGCCGGTACCACCGCACGCTGAAACCCGGCCTCAACTTCGTCATTCCCTACATCGACCGCGTGTACATCGCGATCGACCTGCGCGAGCAGGTCGTGTCCTTCCAGCCGCAGCCGGTCATCACCGAGGACAACCTCGTCGTCGAGATCGACACCGTGTTGTACTTCCAGGTGACCGATCCGCGCGCCGCCGCCTACGAGATCGCCAGCTACCTCCAGGGTGTCGAGCAGCTCACTGTCACCACCCTGCGCAACGTGGTCGGCTCGATGGACCTGGAGAGCACCCTCACCTCCCGCGACACCATCAACAGCCAGCTGCGCGGTGTGCTCGACGAAGCCACCGGCAAATGGGGCATCCGGGTCAACCGCGTCGAGATCAAGGCCATCGACCCGCCGCGGACCATCAAGGACGCCATGGAGAAGCAGATGCGCGCCGAACGCGACAAGCGCGCCGCGATCCTCAGCGCCGAAGGCCAGCGCCAGTCCCAGATCCTCACCGCCGAGGGCGACAAGCAAGCCGCCGTGCTCCGCGCCGAGGGAAACCGAACCGCACGCATCCTCAAGGCCGAAGGCGAGGCCAAGGCCATCGACGAGGTCTTCCAGGCCGTACACCGCAACGATCCCGACCCCAAGCTCCTCGCCTACCAGTACCTGCAGACGCTCCCCCAACTCGCCCAAGGCCCCGGCAACACCTTCTTCGTCATCCCCAGTGAGGTCACCGCCGCCCTCAGCGGGGTGTCACGGGCATTCGCCGAGGTACTGCCGAAGTCGTCGGCCACGCATGCCGCGCCCGAGACCGATGACTCGAGCAGCAAGGCCGCCGCCGACGCCGCGCTTGCCGCCGAGGCCGCCGCCGCGGCGGTCGCCGATGCCGCGGACGCACAGATCTCCCTGCCGACACGAACACCGAACAAGCATCCGACCTGACCGGCGCGTGAGATGCTGCGACATCGCATGGAGCCTGCGAAGGGCGGACAAGGGTGACCACCTGGACCGACGTGATCAACTACGTCCGAGCTCGGTACGAGATTCTGGAGGAGACGGACGACTGGCTGCGCTTTCGGCTTGACACGGGCGACGACCGCACCCAGCAGGTCGCGGTCCACCACGTGCCCGACACCGACGGCTCGGCGTGGGTCGAGATCTCCTCACCGGTCGGCTGGGCCGACCAGACCGACCTGCGGCGCCTTCTCGAGCTCGCCGGCACGTCGATCGTCGGCGGCGCCGCGGTCGTGGACGGCGTCGCCTTGCTCAAGCACACCGTGCCGCTGGAGGACCTCAGCGTTGGAGTGGAGTTCGAGCGCCCGCTGATCTTGCTCGTCGCCCGCGCCGACGCCTTCGAGCACGAACTCACGCAGTCCGACCAGTTCTGACCGACTCACCGATTTCCCTGTCACCTTTGAGGAGCGGGAGATCAGAATGCGTCAGCTGCGAGTAGAGTGTGAACTATCCGGACACGATGACATTCCCGTTTCGAGGTGCCAACTACGCCGGCAATCCAAGGTGACCGGGGCACTGACGGGCAGGAGTTCGGATCCGAATGCCGACAGCCGATATGACGCAGGCCGTCCAGGAACACACCATCCAAAATGAGGCCGCACCGGACTGCGCGGCGTGCCCTCATCCGTTGCGGTTCCACGACCCGATCGCCGCCCGGTTCTGCACCGCGAGTGCTGCCGCGCAACTCAGTCGAGGTTGTGTCTGCACTGTCGTCGATGGCGCGTCGCCGATCAGGTGAGCGCGTCAGCCGGTGCGGGGGTAGGTCGGCGGAGTGGGGCGCCGATGGCGTGGAGGTGTCGCAGGACATGTGCGTAGGAGCGCAGTAGTCCGCATTGGGTGTAGTCGATCTTGTGGCGGACGCAGAAGTCTTCGACGAGAGCCTGTGCCCTGCGCAGGTTGGGACGCGGCATGCTCGGGAACAGGTGGTGCTCGATCTGGTAGTTGAGCCCGCCGAGGAGGAAGTCCACGTACCGGCCGCCCCGTACGTTGCGAGAGGTGAGGACTTGCTTGCGGAGGAAGTCCAGCTGGTGGCCCTCGCCCAGGGTGGGCATGCCCTTGTGGTTCGGCGCGAACGAACATCCCATGTAGACACCCCACAGGCCTTGGTGCACGGCGATGAACACGAGCCCGGTGAGCGGGGACAGCACGATGAAGACGGCCGTCAGATAGATGACGACATGGAGGATGAGTAGCACCGCCTCGAGTGTCGGCGTCCCCCGGTCGGAGCCGCGGTTGCCGCGCGCCTGCCACACGTGCCGAATCGCGTTCCAGTGCAGGTTCAGGCCTTCGGCGAGCAGTAGGGGAAAGAACAGGTAGGCCTGGTACTTGATCGTCCAGCGGGCGAACCCGGTGCTGCGCAGGCCCTGGTCGCGGGTGAAGGCGAGGATGGGGAGGTCGAGGTCGGGGTCGTCGTCCTCGTGGTTGGGGTTGGCGTGGTGGCGGTTGTGTTTGCCGACCCACCAGTCGTAGCTGAGTCCCACCAGACCGCCGTGCAGGTAGCCCATGAGGTCGTTCGCCCGGCGGGTACGGAAGATCTGCTTGTGCCCGGCGTCGTGGCCGATGAACGAGAGGTGCGTGAACACGGCGGCGAAGAACGCGGCGAGCAGGAGCTGCCACCAGGAGTCGCCGATGATCACGAACGCGACACAGCCGGCGGCGAGCACCGCGAGGTTGAGCGCGATCCGGACCAGGTAGAAGCCGCGCCGCCGGTCGAGCAAGCCCGCCTGTTTGATCTCGCGGGCGAGTGCGGCGAAGTCGCTGCCCCGGCCTCGCGGGACGGTGACTGCCGTCACCGTTGTGTCCTGCCACTGAACCCGCGCGCGGCGAAGGTCCGCCTTGGCCGTTTGACGGCTCCCTGTGCCATGGTCACTCCTTCGCATGCATCCAACTGTCTGAAGTGGACGAAGTTTGGGTGGCGCGCCTTCGAGTACCGCGGACCGTGCGCAGCTGGTCAGCTGGCAGTACTCAGGAACACCACGGGGGTAGGTCCACGATCGTGCGGCCGCGAGCAGGTCAGCGAGCCGGACGTAGGAGGGATCGCCGTACGCGCAGGTCTGGGCACATCCCGACGAATGAGCCTTCAGTCTAGCTCCAGCGCGCGCAGGCGTGCACGCCATGTCGGCCTCGGTTGATGATTTCGGCGTGCGGCCGCGTGTGCTGGGCAGTTCACGAGAGATTCTCAGGCGAATTCGAGGTCTGAACCGTCTGATCAGTGCGGCGCCGGTGTAGCGTCGGCGTTGTCGAGGATCCCTCGCACGTGAGCGGCCAAGCCCGCGTCGTCATCGGCGTATCGCCCAGACCGATCGCGTCTCGCGGTTGGGGATGGGAGCATCGGCATGCTCTCGGGCCCGCCCCTTCGAATCGACACCCCACCGGCCTCGACGGCCACTGAGCTGCCTCGGCGGATGCTTCGGTTGAAACTGAAGCCCAAGGCGCCCGCAACGGGGTATGTCGACGGAGCGTGGTGGCCCCGGTCAGCCGACCTGTCCGTCGAGCTGCCGGCACTGGTCGCGGTGCTGGCGATTCGGCTGGGCGGCGTGCAGCGGGTCAGCTACAACCTCGCCAGCTGGGATGTCGCTCCGCGCCGCCTCGACGTCGACGGCCGGCGGCTGCGACTGGGCGGGTTCAACGCCCAGCACCCACATACCGTGGACGTGGTCGGACCGAGCGGGTCGCGCCTGACCCTGCTGATCGTCCCACCGGCCACCGACCCGGTTGCCGCGCATCGGATCTTGATCACCGCGGCCCACCGGGACAACGTCGACGACATCGATCGCCTGCTCACGCCCGCTTCGGAGATCGAACCGGGTCCTGCGAGCAACGATCGTCTCGACGGCCCAGCCATGGAGCGCTGGGAGATAGACGGCGGAGCCGCGCGCCGCAGCGCGTGACTCGCAGTGGCAGACATCACTGCCGGCCGGGGGCTCGCGGCTCCAAGACGAGTGCTTGCCCACCATCAGAGCACACCGGACACCAACGTTCGGACTACAACGAATCGCGCACATCAGGTCTGTATACAGATCTGCTGCCCAACACCATTGGCAGACGACACCTCGTCGTGAATCATGCACTCGAAAGCGCTTGATTCAGTTGGCCCGTGGCTCCCCACCGCGTGGCGATGGTGAGGGGGGCCGTGCGTCGAGACAGGGAACGATTCGAGCACTGGCTTGCTGAGTGGAAGGACCACACCTGGTCACGCAGCAGCCCTCAAGCGTGGTCCCGGATCCAGATCGCGGACTCGGACATACACGAGCGCACGCGCCAGGTACTCGCCTCACCATCCGCGAGCGGGCTGGACAGGTTGTCGATCGTCGTCGAGGCCGTAACTACGCAGCGCGACAACCAGAACCGCTGCCGGACGCTCATCGCCGGTGAGCTACTCGCCCTTCAGGAAGCCGGGGGCACGTGGCAGGAGATCGCGGACTGGACCAACTTGGACGAACGGACGGTCCGCACACTGGCGCGAGCCCCGAAGTCCAGGGACGGCGCGGACTCCTCTCCGATCGACGAGGAGCTGGCCGCCCTCGTCGCACAGGTTCCGGCCAACCCGTTCTTCAGGACGTACGAACTGCTCACGGTGTCACGGTTCTTCGAGGCCCTCGCGACCGAGTTGGAGGACGTCACCGACTGGTTGTGTTTCGAACTGTCCACAGCGGGCGTCGACCGTTCCTACATCGCCCGGCGCGCGCACATCAACCAGCTGACCCTCGCCCGCCGGATCAACCGCGCGAAACGCGGTGGCCGGCAACCCAGCTCGAGACGCTCCACCTCCTGAACCTCGCCCGACACCAACTTCGCGATTCGCGTCCGCCCGTGGCGGCCCGCGCGTATGCGGGGAAGGACGCCATCCATCCGGTGGCGGCGGCCTACGACCGTGATGGCGACGGCAAGGTCAACAAGGCGGTCCTCGATGACGACGGCGACGGCTTCTTCGAGACGTCACGCCGCTCGGCGGAGTAGCCGCCAGTTCACCGGTCCGGAGCCGCGGGTGATCCTCGGTTACCAGCCCTCGGTCAGGACTTGGTCCAGGGTGTCGGCGAAGTAGTCGGCGTCGGTGGTGTCGATGCACAGTGGCGGCTTGATCTTGAGCACGCACATGCGGTCCGAGGTCGGTTGCATGATGACACCCAGCTCGCGGAGTCGTTCACAGATGGCGGCCGTCTCGGCCGCTGCCGGTTCGAGGGTCTCGCGGTC
>DATMEB010000251.1:0-30323 GCA_035557095.1 Nocardioidaceae bacterium
GCGCTCGACCGCCGTCAGCCCGTCCGTTGTCAACCCGGGCGGTCCCTGCGCGAGCGTTGTGTGGATGCCGAGCACGTGCGCCGGGAACCTGCCGCCGAGGACCGTGGTGATCACGCCTCCCCAGTCGCCGCCGTGGGCTGCGAACCTGCTGTAGCCGAGCCTTCCCATCAGCTCCACCCATGCGGCCGCGATCTTCTCGATGCCCCACCCGGTGGCGGCCGGCTTGTCGCTGTAACCAAAGCCTGGCAACGACGGGACCACGACGTGGAACGCGGGCGCGTCTGCATCATTCGGATCTGCCAGCTCGTCCACGACATCGATGAACTCAGCAATGCTGCCTGGCCAGCCGTGCGTCAAGATCACAGGAGTGGCATCTGCGCGCGGGGACCGGCGGTGCAGGAAGTGGATTCCCAGATCATCAATGCTCGTGCGGAACTGGCCGATCCGGTCAAGGCGCGCTTCACACGACCGCCAGTCGTACTCGGTGCGCCAGTAGTTCACGACATCGACGAGGTCGGCGAGAGGAACGCCCTGTTCCCATCGGCGAGGGTCGGGCGCGGCGCGACAGACCGTCTCAGCCTCCGGTAGCCGCGCGGCGGCCAATCGCGCGCGCAGATCGTCGAGGTCAGCGTCAGTTGCGCGGGCTGCGAATGCTTGCACGTCGCTGGCTGGACGGAGCATGAGACCTCCTGGCCATCGTGGAACCGGCTACCACCCTCGTGAACCGGCTAAGACGGTTCTAGCACGCCTGCACACCACTGCGCAACCGGCTAAGGTGGTTCCATGCCTGCTGGGTTCCCTGACTTCCGCCTCGGCAACGTGCTGGCGACGAGCTTCACGGCGACTCTGACGGAGCGTCATGGCGACGCTGTGGAGCGCGTTCCCACGCCGCACCGACTCGTCGACTGGCTGGCGGTGAACGGCCTCGCCGTGGACTCCTGCACCACTGCCCAGCTCGACCTCGCTCGGGAGCTGAGGGAGTCGATTCACGCCGCCGCGACAGCGGCCGCGATCCACCACACTCTCCCTGCGTCTGCTGTCCAAGTCATCAATGACTGCAGCATTCAGGGTCGGGCCGCTGCGATCCTGACGTCCGAGAGGGATCGGCAATGGCGACTCAGCTCGGCTTCCTGCGTGGAAGATGCCCTCAGCGTCATCGCCGCCGACGCGATCAGCATCATCGCAGGCGAACGAGACGGAAGATTGGCCTTGTGTGCGTCGCCAACCTGCCAAGCCGCCTTCTTCGACACGAGCCAGAGTCGCACCCGCAAATGGTGTGACATGAACACGTGCGGGAATCGTCAGAAGAAGGCGCGCTTCAATGCCAGGCAGCGCAAAGACCCCAGATCAGCGCAGTGATCGATACCCCGGCCGGACGGTGCCGACGCTGAGCAGGTACTCGAAGTCGTAGTGGATGTCGACCGGCCCGTCGTGGTGGGCGTGCTTGCGCGCAAAGGCCAGGAACTCGTCGTCGAGCGCCATCTTGCGCGCCGGGTCGTCGGCGACGTGGGCGTAGGTGCCCATGGTCGGCCCGAAGTTCGCCTTGTAGTAGGTGCAGAAGTCCTGCGGCGTCGCGAAGTGCTCGACCCGCAGCACCTCGCGGGAGTGTGCGCGCCAGTCGACCCGGTCGCCGAACAGCCGGCGTACGTGCTCGGGGTCGCCCCACAGCGGTGGCGGCAGGATCCCCGGGCCCGGTGGCGGCAGGTACGACGCGAGCATCGCGTAGAACTCCCCGATGGTGCCGTGCGGTGTCCAGCTGATCAGCCCGATCGTGCCGCCGGGGCGGCACACGCGCGCCATCTCGGCCGCGGCGTGGGGGTGCCGGGGAGCGAACATCACGCCCACGCACGACACCACGGTGTCGAATATGCCGTCGCTGAACGGCAGGTCCTCGGCGTCGGCCTCGACCCACTCCACCGCGACCTGGCGGACTGCGGCCTCGTTGAGTCCCGCCTGGAACAACGCCGGCGTGAGGTCGGCCGCAACGACGTGCGCGCCGGCGGCGGCCATGTGGACCGCGACGTTGCCCGACCCCGCACCGACGTCGAGCACGTGCTGGCCCGCGCAGATTCCGCACTCGGCGACGAGACGATGCGCCAGCGGTGAGAGTAGGTCGCGGGCGACCTGGGGGTAGTCCCCGAGTGCCCAGGTGACCCGCTGCGCCTCCTTGAAGCCCTGCAGTGACTCGGGCGCGTGCGAGGCCTCGCCCGGGGTGTCGGGGGCTTGGCCTCCGGTGGTGGTCATCGCGTCTCCTTGTCGTGATGATGCGCCCGGTAACGGTCCGTGTCTAGGTCGCGAATGCCAGGGAAGACGCGGGCTGCTCGACTAGGCTCACGCAGCATGGAGGAAGTCGATCAGTGGCTGGCTGTGGCCGCCGTCGTGCTGGCCGCGCTGGCGCTCCTTTTGGCCCTGGTTGCGCTACGTCGCTCGGCGGAGGTCGCCCGGCACCAGCGCTGGGGCTCGCGCCGTCGCCGCATGTCCGAGTCGCACCTGCCCACCGACGTGCGAGGTCTCCGGGGGGAGGTCGAGGCCCTGCGTCAGGAGAACAGCGAGGCGCTGCGACACCTGTCGGTGGTGCGCTACGACGCGTTCGGCGACATGGGTGGCCAGCTGTCCTGGAGCGCTGCACTGCTCGACGACAGCGGCAACGGCATCGTGCTGACGTCGATCCACGGGCGCAGCGAGTCCCGCACCTACGCCAAGAACGTCGCGGACTGGTCGAGCGACCAGACGCTGTCGCCGGAGGAGGACGACGCCATCAACACCGCGAAGGTGCAGACGGGCTGACCGGCGCGCCTCCCCGGCTCACCGAGGCACGCGCACCAGCAGCACGCCGGGCTCTACCGTCGCGGTGATGTCGGTGCCCAGCCCGCAGGCGTCGCCGTCCATCTGCCGCGCGGTGGGGTGCTCGGCGTGCACGGTCACCGTGCGGCCGGTCCGGCGGTCGAGCCGCTCGTCGGTCACCCGGCGACGCGCGAGCACGCGCACCAGCACGCGGACCCAGGTGAGCAGCCGCCGGGGCGCGACCACCACGACGTCGAGGCGGCCGTCGTCGGGGGCCGCGTCGGGCAGCAACGGGATGCCACCGGTCAGCGTGCCGACGTTGCCGATCACGACGGTGCGGGCGCGGTAGCGGACCGGCGGTTCGCCGTCGACGCTGATCTCGACACGCACCGCGGGGTCGCGGAAGTGCCGCAGCCCCGCGATGAAGTACGCCGGCCAGCCGACCTTCTGCTTCAGCTCGTCGCGTGCACCCGCCATGATCGCGGCGTCCAGACCGAGCCCGCCCATCACCGCGAAATGGTCGGCGTCCATGCCGTCGCCGGACATGCGGACGAGGTCGATCGCGCGGTCCTGCCCCGCGAGGACCACCTCGAGGGCGGTGTCCATCTGCAACGGCAGCGACAGGTTGCGGGCCAGCAGGTTGCCGGTGCCGACAGGCAGGATGCCGAGCGCCACGCCGGTACGGGCGAGCTCCGAGGCGACCACGCGTACGGTTCCGTCGCCGCCGGCGGCGATGACGACGTCTGCCCCGGCGGTCAGCGCCGCGTGCGTCATCTGACGCCCGGCGTCGTCGACCGAGGTCTCGAACCACATCGGGGTGTCCCAGCCCGACCGTTCCGCGGCCTCGTTGACCATCCGGCGGAACGCCCGCGCGTCGAGAACCTTGATCGGGTTGAGGATGATCGCCAGCCGGGACTTGCGCGCCGGAAGCGCTGCCCGCGCCGGGCGGGAGGTCGGCAGACGCCACGGCCGGCCGGTGCCGAACAGCGCGATGGTCCCGGCCAGCAGCGTGGGAACGAGCAGGTAGCTGCCGAGCACGTCGCTCGGGTGGTGGACGCCGAGGATGATCCGGTCGGCGCCGAGCAGGACCGCGACCGCGACCCCGAGGCAGATGCCGACCACGCGCATCCACGTACGCCGCAGCAGCACCACCGCCAGCACGACCAGGACGCCGCCGAGCAGGGCGCCGCCGGAGGCGTGCCCGGACGGGTAGGCCCACCCGTCGGCGTCGTGCAGCCGGCCCGCCAGGAGCGGCCGCGGTCGGGCCGTCGTCTCCTTGAGCAGTGTCACCAGGACGAGCTCGAGGCCGACGCTGATCGCCACCCACCGGCCGATCCTGGCCTTCCCGCGCCAGATCAGCACGACGGCGGCGAGCAGCAGGATGGCCCGCAGCACGAACGGGTGGAACACCTCCGAGACGAACCGCATGGTCGCGACCAGCCCGTCCTGGCCACGCACGTCGGCGTGCACCGACCTGAGCACCTCGCTGTCGAACGAGGTCAGCGGCGCCCAGCGCAGGACGACCAGCACGGTGAGGACCACGAAGGCGACGCCTGCGGCGCCGGCGAGCATCGCGGCCCGGCGGTCTACGACCACGACGCCCCCTCTCCTTCGAAGCCGGCACCCGGCGGTACCGGTCCAAGTCTGCCGACCCGGGCCGCGGCGGCTACTCGCGGGTCGGATCCGGAAACACGAGTGATGCCGCGTCGCGGCGGCAGATACTCTCGGTCGTGTGATCGACCTCCGCACCCTTCGAGACGACCCCGATCGTGTCCGCGCCTCCCAGACCAAACGCGGTGCGCCACCGGAGCTGGTCGACCAGGTCCTGCGTGCCGACGAGCGGCGACGAGCGTCGATCTCCGACTACGAACGCCTGCGAGCAGAGCAGAAGACGCTCGGCAAGCAGATCCCGAAGGCGCAGGGCGAGGAGAAACAGACGCTGCTGGATCGCACCAAGGAGCTGTCCGGTGCGGTCAAGGAGGCCGAGAGCGCGCAGTCGCTCGCCGAGAGCGAGCTGCGTGAGCTGTGGCTCCGGCTACCGAACATCGCCGCCGAGCAGGCGCCCGCCGGGGGCGAGGACGACTACACCGTGCTCGAGCACATCGGCACCCCGCGCGACTTCGCCGCCGACGGGTTCGAGCCGCGTGACCACCTGGAGCTGGGACGGATCCTCGGCGCGATCGACGTCGAGCGCGGGGCCAAGGTCAGCGGCGCGCGGTTCTACTACCTCACCGGTGTCGGCGCCCTGCTCGAGCTCGCGCTGGTGAACATGGCGATCGAGCAGGCCTCGTCGTACGGCTTCACCCCGATGATCCCGCCCGCGCTGGTCAAGCCGCGCGCGATGGAGGGGACCGGGTTCCTCGGCCAGGCCGCCGACGACGTCTACCACCTGCCGACCGACGACTTCTACCTCGTTGGTACGTCGGAGGTCCCGCTGGCCGCCTACCACAGCGACGAGATCCTCGACGGCGGGGCGCTGCCGTTGAGGTACGTCGCGTTCAGCCCCTGCTACCGCCGCGAGGCCGGGTCGTACGGCAAGGACACCCGCGGGATCTTCCGGGTGCACTGGTTCGACAAGGTCGAGATGTTCTCCTACACCACGCTGGAGGAGTCCTTCGCCGAGCACCAGCGGCTCCTGGGCTGGGAGCGCGAGTGGCTGGACAAGCTGGAGCTCGCGTACCGGGTGATCGACACCGCGGCCGGAGACCTCGGCCTGTCGGCGGCCCGCAAGTTCGACTGCGAGGCGTGGATCCCCACCCAGGGCAAGTACCGCGAGCTGACGTCGACGTCCAACTGCACCGACTTCCAGAGCCGGCGGCTCGACACCCGGGCGCGCTTCGCCGACGGCGTGCGTCCCGTCGCGACACTCAACGGCACGTTGTGCGCGATCCCACGCACGATCATCGCGCTGCTCGAGACCCACCAGCTGGCCGACGGCTCGGTGCGGGTGCCGAAGGCGCTGCAGTCCTACCTCGGCGGCCGCGAGGTGCTGGAGCCCGTGCAGCCGGGAGCCTCGTGACGCCCTTCGTTCCGGGGCTCGTTGCTCTCGACATCGACGGCACCCTGCTGCACGCCGACGGGCACATCAGCCAGCCGGTGCGCGACGCGGTACGCCGTGCCGCCGACGCCGGTGTCCACATCGTCCTGTCGACGGGCCGGGCGACGTTCGGCGCGACCACCGTGCTGGAGTCGCTGGAGCTGGGCGACGGCCTGGCCGTGGCCAGCAACGGCGCGGTGACGTTCTCGTTCTGGCCGGTGCACGTGCTGTCGTCGGTCACCTTCGACGCGCGCGAGGCCGTCAAGCTGCTGCTGGAACACGTGCCCGACGCGATGGTCGCGGTCGAGATGGTGGGTCGCGGCTACCGGCTGAACAAGAGCTTCCCCGAGGGCGAGATCACCGGCGAGATGTGGCTGCAGTCGGTCGACGAGCTCGTCGCCGAGCCGGTCACCCGTGTCATCGTGCGCGACCCGTCGCAGTCGGCCGAGGAGTTCGTCGAGCTCGCGGAACGACTCGGCCTGCACGGCACCAACTACGCCGTGGGCTACACCGCGTGGCTCGACCTCGCGCCCGACGGGGTCTCGAAGGCCTCGGCGCTCGCGGAGATCGCCGACCGGCTCGGCGTACCCCGGTCGGAGGTGCTCGCGATCGGCGACGGCCGCAACGACGTGGAGATGCTGCGCTGGGCGGGGCGTGGGGTGGCCATGGGTGGCGCACCGTTGGAGGTCCAGGAGTCCGCCGACGACGTCACCGAGGACGTGCATCGCGACGGCGTGGCCCTCGAGCTGGACCGGTACTTCCGCTGACCGACCCCCGGCGAAAGGCGCCGGGGGCCGGGTCAGTCAGTAGGGGTGGTGGCGCGGCCTCAGAGCCCGCGCCGGCGACGGGACACGCCGCGCATGATCGAACGCACGCCGCGCTCGATCTCGGCGCCGCCGCTCGCGGGCCGGCGACCGGCCCTGGGTCCGACTCCGGGTCCGACCCGCCCGGCGCGCGGTCCGGGCCGCGGTCCTGGACGGGGGCCACCCATCGCACCACGCATGGCTCTGCCACGCGCCATCCCGATCATCCTTCGAAGCATTTGCAGGGACTCCTTCCGTTTCCTGTCCCTGCCGTACCCGATGCACGCGCCACAACGCGGCCGAGATCGAACTACGCGAAGCCGAGGACCTCGCAAAGCGGGCTAGAGGTACATACCTCCGCCGCTGCCCGGCCGGCCCTCCTCCTGCTGCTGGCGCGGGTCGGCGCCCGGGACGTTGGCCCCGGGAGGCAGCGCACGGCGCATCTGCTCGAGCTGGGCCCGCGAGGCCATCTGCTGGGCGTAGATCGCGGTCTGGATGCCGTGGAACAGCCCCTCGAGCCAGCCGACGAGCTGGGCCTGCGCGATCCTCAGCTCGGATTCGGACGGCGCCTCCTCGGTGAGCGGCAGGCTGAGCCGTTCGAGCTCCTCGATGAGCTCCGGCGCCAGGCCCTTCTCCAGCTCCACGATCGAGGACTGGTGGATCTCGCGGAGCCTCGACCGGCTCGCCTGGTCCAGCGGTGCCGACTTCACCTCCTCGAGGAGCTGGCGGATCATGCTGCCGATGCGCATGACCTTCGCCGGCTGCTCGACGAGCTCGGTGACCGAGCGTTCCCGGCCGCCCTCGTCCTCGGTACCGGGAGCGGGCTCGACCGCCATCCCGTCGGGGCCGATGATCATCACCCGCTGGTCGTCGGACTCGGGGGAACGGGGGTCGTGCTGAGGCTGATCGGACATGGGCCCACTGTAGGGGCTCAGGCTGTGGGGTTCAGACCGTCAGCAGGACCTTTCCGGTCTGCTCGCCGTCCTCGACCAGCCGGTGCGCCTCGCGCACGTCATCGAGCGGGACGTGGGCGTGCACGATCGGCCGCACATGCCCCTCCTCGACCAGCGGCCAGACGTGCTCGCGCACGCTGGCGACGATCGCGGCCTTCTCCTCGACCGGCCGGGCGCGCAGCGACGTGGCGGTGATCGCCCCGCGCTTGGTCAGCAGCTTGCCGATGTTGAGCTCGGCCTTGAGCCCGCCCTGCATGCCGATGATCGCCAGCCTGCCGTTGGTGGCCAGCGCATCGAGGTTGCGGGCGAGGTACTTCGCCCCCATGTTGTCGAGGATGACGTCGACGCCGGCGCCGTCGGTCTCGTTCTTGACCACCTCGACGAAGTCCTGGTCACGGTAGGAGATCGCGACGTCAGCGCCGAGCTCGCGGCAGCGCTCCAGCTTCTCCGGGGACCCCGCGGTCGTGAAGACCCGCGCCCCGAGCGCCTTCGCGAGCTGGATCGCGATCGTGCCGATGCCGCCCGCCCCGCCGTGCACCAGCAGCGTCTCGTCGGCACGCAGCCCCGCGATCATGAACACGTTGGACCACACGGTGCACGCCACCTCGGGCAGAGCCGCGGCGGTCACGACGTCGATGCCCTTGGGCAGCGGAAGAACCTGTCCGGCGGGTACGGCCACCTTCTCGCCGTAGCCGCCACCTGCCAGCAGCGCGCACACCTCGTCGCCGACCTTCCAGTCCTCGACCCCCTCGCCGACCGCGGCGACGACGCCGGAGCACTCCAGACCGAGAACCTCGGAGGCACCCTTCGGCGGCGGATAGAACCCCTGCCGCTGCAACAGGTCGGCCCGGTTGACCGCCGATGCGGCCACGTCGAGGACCACCTCGCCAGGGCCGGCCGTGGGGTCGGGTACCTCACCGACCTCGAGTGCGTCGATGCCACCGGGTTCAGAGATCGTCACAGCACGCATGACCGCCACCCTATGGCCGGTGCACAGCGCCCGCGCCCGGGCCCCTCACGGCGGGCGGTCGCGCGGGTCATGTGTCGCTGGACCACTCCGCGGCAAGGTCGGCGGCGGTGTCGGAGCAGTCGGCGATGTTCTTGGCGCTGCCCCCGCGCAACGCCGCGGCGTAGCCCACCACGAACGTCGTCAGCGGAGCGGCCGGCCGGTCCACCATGTGCGCGGCATCGCGCGCCAGGTCGAGGATCGTCGACGTGTCCACGTCGGGGTCGACACCCAGCTCCTTACAGAGCTCGTCCATCCACTGCTGCAGACTCATCTGGCCCTCCACCATCTCTGCGCCCGCACCCGGGCCGCCGCGTCGCCGTACGTCGCCTGTTCAGACTGCGCAGCCACCTCGTGCCCGCGCAACCCGCGTACCAAGCGGCGGATCGGGCCGCTCGCCCGGTCGAGGCCATCGGTGTCGCCGAGTCTGCCAGCGCTGGCACACTGTGCCCCATGCGGGTAGCCCTGGTCCAGATGAGCGCGACCACAGACAAGACGGCCAACTTCAAGAGCGTCGAGCGACTGGTTGCGCAGGCGGTCGAGTCACGACCCGACCTGGTCATGCTCCCCGAGGCGGTCATGCACGACTTCGGCCGGCCCGAGGACTCCCTCGCCGAGGTCGCCGAACCGCTCGACGGTCCCTGGGTCGCCGAGCTGCAGAGGCTGGCGCGGCTGCACGAGGTGATGATCGTGGCCGGGATGTTCGAGTCGGCGCCCGAGGACGGCCGCGCCTACAACAGCCTGGTCGCCGTCGACAGGTCCGGGATGCAGGGCGTCTACCGCAAGACCCACCTGTACGACTCGTTCGGCTACCGCGAGTCCGACCGGCTGCTGGCCGCGACGCCGGAGCCGGTCGTCGTACCCGTGGCCGACGTGAAGGTCGGGTTGATGACCTGCTACGACCTGCGGTTCCCCGAGATGGCCCGGTTCCTCGTCGACGCCGGCGCCGACACCCTGGCGATCCCGGCCGCGTGGGTGGCCGGTGAGCACAAGGTCGACCACTGGCAGACGCTGCTGCGAGCGCGCGCGATCGAGAACACCTGCTACGTCGCGGCCGCCGCGCAGTGTGGGCAGCGGTACTCCGGGCACAGCGCGGTGGTCGACCCGATGGGTGTCGTGGTCACCTCGCTGGCCGACGAGGAGGGCGTGGCGACGGCCACCGTCGCGTCCGGCGCCATCTTCGGCGCACGGCAGAAGAACCCCGCGCTCGCGCACCGGCGCTTCTCGGTGGTACCGATTCCCAGCCCGCCGGGCCATCAGACATAATCACGGCCGTGCTGACTCGGACCGACCCGCCTGCGAGCGGCCGGCGGGTGCGCCCGAAGGAGCGCCGCGGGGGAGTCGTCGTCCGGGCGGTGCCGATGGTGGCGGCGACGCTGGTCATCGCGCTGCTGGTGGTCGGCCTCACGCTGTCCGCAACCCGGTTCCTCGACCTGGGCACGACCCTGCCGCCCTACGTCCCGCACGCCGGCGCGGCGCTCGTCAGCACAGTCCTCTGCGGCCTGCTCGCGCACCGGATCGGTGCGCACGCTGTGGCGGCCACCGCCTTCGGTGCGGTGTCGTCTTCGGTCGCGATCTTCTTCGGGTGGACCTGGCTGCTCGCGGGGATGGCCGCGCTGACCGCGTTCACCGCGACCGTTCTCGGTGTGGTCGCGACCAGACCCGCCAAGACTCCGCGGCAGGTCATCGTCGAGTACGCCCTCGCCGTGGGGGTGGCGCTGGTCGGCGCGGTCGCGGTGGCGGCCTATGCGGCTCCGCTGCGTCCGGTCATGCTGGCCAACGTCGTTCTGCTCAGCTCGCTGGTCGCGACCCTGTGGGTGGCCCACCGGCTGGGTGGCGGGTTCCACGGCCTGGGTAGCCGCGGTGCCCTGGTGATCCTGTCCGCGGTGGCCGTGCTGGTGGTCGGGCTCGCGTACGGCGAGGCTCTCCGCCGCTGGGGGACGCCCGGCCTGATCTCGTCGGTCGAGGCGTTCCACCATGCCGTGGCCAACCTGTTCGGCGGGGTGCCGCGGCCGGTGGAGATCTTCATCGGGTTCCCCGCACTGGTGTGGGGACTCGCTACCCGGGCGAAGCTGCGCCAGGGCTGGTGGGTATGCGCGTTCGGCTGCCTCGGCACGTCCGGCGTCGCGACCTCGCTGGCCAGCCCGGATGCCGCGCTGGGTCAGGAGCTGCTGTCGACGCTGTACTCCATGCTGGTCGGTCTCGTGCTGGGCTTCGTCGTCTGGCGAGTCGACCGGTTGTTCACCGGCCCCCGTGGCCGACGGGCCCGAGGCGCCGAGCGCGCGCTGCCGCTGCGCCCGGAGCCCTCGCGTTGGCGCCCGCTGCTGTAGCCCGCGGGGTGTAGCGTGATCGCCGCCCGAGGCCGGGCCTGGTCACCGTGTGCGAGGGAGGTCGTTCGTGGCGAGGGAGATCGTTGCCGAGATGGTCGCCAACGTGTGGAAGATCGTCGTGTCTCCTGGTGACGAGGTGGCCGAGGGCGACACCATCTGCATCCTCGAGTCGATGAAGATGGAGATCCCCGTGCTCACGGAGCTGGCGGGCAAGGTGACCGAGCTGCGCGTCTCCGAGGGCGACGTCGTGCAGGAGGGTGACATCCTCGCGGTGCTGGCGTAGCCCGACGACCCGGATGCGACAATCGCCGCAGCGCTCCCGGTCACGGGCGCGCTGGAGGGGTGCCGGAGTGGCCAATCGGAACCGCCTTGAAAGCGGTCGCTGGCAGAGATGTCAGCCGCGGGTTCGAATCCCGCCCCCTCCGCTCAGCCAGGGTCTACTGCTCGCCGCCGAGGTCGAGGTCGACCGACTCGTAGATCAGGTCGTTCTCGCGCTGGCGCAGCCGGGTGATGCGCTGCAGCGCGAGCTGTACCTGGGCCCGCAGCGCCTCCACGTCGATCGCCTCCATGCACATGCGCGCGAGCGCCTCGAGCTCGTCGACGATCCGGGTCTGGTCGCGGCGAAGTAGTTGAAGTCGGCCGTAGATCCACGGGGTGGCCTCGAGGGCGAACTCGGCCGAGGCCGGCCCGCACTCCACTTCCTGCAGGTACGCCTCACGCAGGCCCTGGACCCGGTTGGCCACCAACGACTGCCAGTTGCCCGTCTGCGGCAGCGTGGTGACCGCGCGCTCGAGCGAGCGGATCGCAATGGTCATATCAGGCATGGGGTCACATCCCCTCGGCCGTCGGTAGCTTGATGGTCCCCCCGCATCACCCCTCCCGTCTAGATGTGGGACGGGGAAAATGTCGACACGTTGCGCGATCGTTCGCGGGGTGTGGAATCGTGCTCGCGTGACTGCTACTCCCGGTGACCGCCCCGAGCGTTCGGTCTACCGTGTGCGACGTGCCTACTTCGCCCGCTCGCTCGGGCGCGTGGCGGTGGTCGCGGCGGTGCTGATGCTGCTGGCCACGGTCTGCCTGGCCCTCTCGGCGCCGGGGCTGCTGACCTCGGCGCTGGTCGTGCTCACCACGATCGCGCTCACGATCACGGCGGTGATCACGGTCTCGGTGGTGCTGCCACCGACCCTGATCCAGCTCGACCGGCAGGGCTTCCGGGCGAGCAAGCGCTACTCCTCGGGCCGCCGGCATGCGGACTGGGACGAGGTTCAGGGCGCGGCCTCGCAGGAGGGACCGAACGGCTGGGTCCTGATGCTCCAGATCAGCGACGGCGGGCACACCGCCGTACCGCTGTCGCTCGCCGACGCGAGCCCGGTCGCCGTGGAGCAGGATGTGCGCGACCGGCTCGACGACGCGCACGGCTACCGTCCACTGTCCTAGGAAGCAGCCCGTCTCACCGGAGGTGTCCGGGTCGCGGTCTCACTCCGCCGGGCGTTTTGCCGGTCCGAACGCGCGACGGGTAGCCTTTCTGTTCGCCGCGTCCCCGGTGGGACGTCGGCACGGAGGTGTCGCCTAGTCCGGTTTATGGCGCCCGCCTGCTAAGCGGGTTGAGGGCACAACCCTCTCGCGGGTTCAAATCCCGCCACCTCCGCCGGCCCGAGTACGCCGAAAGGGCGGCGCCCCGAAGCGGGGCGCCGCCCTTCGTACGCGGGTCGGTGTCGGTGTCGCTCGTCGCTCAGACGCCGAGCCGGGCCTTGAGACTGTCGAGCTCGGTCCAGAGCACGGCCGGCAGCTTGTCACCGAACTTCTCGAACCACTCGTTGATCTGCGGGATCTCGCCCTTCCACTCCTCGGGGTCGACCTTGAGGGCCGCCTCGAGCTCGGAGCGGTCGGTGTCGAGCCCGTCGAGGTCGAGCGAGTCGGTCGCGGGCACGTGCCCGATCGGCGTCTCCACCGCCGAGGCCGTGCCCTCGATCCGCTCCACGATCCACTTCAGCACGCGGCTGTTCTCACCGAAGCCGGGCCACAGGAACCCGCCGTCCTCGTCACGGCGGAACCAGTTGACGTAGAAGATGCGCGGCAGCTTGGTCGCGTCGTTGTCCTTGCCGACCTTGATCCAGTGGCTGAAGTAGTCGCCGCCGTGGTAGCCGATGAACGGCAGCATCGCCATCGGGTCGCGACGCACGACACCGACCTGTCCGGTCGCCGCCGCGGTCGTCTCCGACGACAGCGTGGCGCCCATGAACGTGCCGTGCACCCAGTCGCGGGCCTCGGTGACCAGCGGGATGGTGTCCTTCCGGCGGCCGCCGAACAGGATCGCGTCGATCGGCACGCCCTTGGGGTCGTCGTACTCCGGTGCCAGGATCGGGCACTGCTTGATCGGCGTGCAGTAGCGGCTGTTCGGGTGGCTGGACTTCTCCTCGGAGTCAGGCGTCCAGTCCTGCTTCTTCCACGACGTGGCGTGCGAGGGCTGGTTCTCCATGCCCTCCCACCAGATGTCGTGGTCGTCGGTCAGCGCGACGTTGGTGAACACCGAGTTGCCGCGTTCGAGCGTGCGCATCGCGTTGGGGTTGGTCTTCTCGTTGGTCCCCGGTGCGACCCCGAAGAAGCCGAACTCGGGGTTGATGGCGTACAGCCGGCCGTCCTCGCCGACCTTCATCCACGCGATGTCGTCGCCGAGCGTCTCGACCTTCCATCCGGGGATCGTCGGGGCGAGCATGGCCAGGTTGGTCTTGCCGCAGGCGCTCGGGAACGCGGCCGCGACGTAGTACCGCTTGTTCTCCGGCGAGGTGAGCTTGAGGATCAGCATGTGCTCGGCCAGCCAGCCCTCGTCGCGGGCGATCACCGAGGCGATGCGCAGCGCGTAGCACTTCTTGCCCAGCAGCGAGTTGCCGCCATAGCCGGAGCCGAAGCTCCAGATCGCGCGGTCCTCGGGGAAGTGCGAGATGTACTTGGTCTGGTTGCAGGGCCAGGGCACGTCCTCCTCACCCGGCTCCAGCGGATGGCCCACGGAGTGCAGCGCGGGGACGAACGGCGCGTCGAGCTCCTCCATCCGGCGCAGGATGCGCTCGCCGACGCGCGCCATCACGCGCATGGAGGCCACGACGTAGGCGGAGTCGGTGATCTCCACCCCGAACTTCGGGTCGTCGGCCTCGGCATGGCCCATCACGAACGGGATGACGTACATCGTGCGGCCACGCATGCAACCCCGGTAGAGGTCGTTCATGACGGCCTTCATCTCGTCGGGGTCCATCCAGTTGTTCGTGGGACCGGCGTCGCCCTCGTCGCGCGAACAGATGAACGTCCGGTCCTCGACGCGAGCCACGTCGGAGGGATCGGTGGCGCACCAGAAGGAGTTCGGCTTGATCTTCGGGTCGAGGGGTACGAACGTCCCGGACTCGACGAGTGCCTCGGTGAGTGCGGTCCACTCCTGGTCGGAGCCGTCAACCCAGTGCACCCGGTCTGGCTGGGTGAGCTCGGCGACCTCGGCGACCCAGGAGCTGATCCCGGCGTGTGAGGTGGGCGTGGACTTGTCTGACGTGTCGTCGCTGGTCGACGTGGTATCGGTGGTCATGGCCTACCTGTCCCTCTCGCGCATCGCGGTCGTCGTGGGAACGACGCCGCCCACCGGAAGCGCCGGTGGTGATGTGTGGAGTTGGCCGCCACGTTGCGGCCCGATGGCCTCACCGTACGCCCAACGGGGCAACCCGTGTCAGGTGGGTCGCTCGTGAGGCACCGCGCATATCGGGCGCCGGGCCGGGGCGGTGCCCAGGGTGCTGCCCAGGGTGCTGCCGGGTGCCGCGGGGTTGTCGTGGGGGCGGGATTGTCACGGGGTACAGCCGATTTCGTGCTCTCGCCGGGCGCACGCTAAACTCGCCGGGCCATGCGCTCGTAGCTCAACGGATAGAGCATCTGACTACGGATCAGAAGGTTGGGGGTTCGAATCCCTCCGAGCGCGCCAGCAATCCCTCGCCCCTGGGGGGCCGAGGCCTGCCACGGCGTGGACGAGCGATGCCCGGAACCCGTCCACGCCGCAACAGTCGCACCGTCGCCACGCGCAGCGGCGACGCGTGCGGCCCCGTCGACCATCAGCGAGCCTGTGCTGCTTGGCTCGCTGACGGCCTGGTCTCGACCTCGAGTCCCTCGTGCAGTCCCCCGGCGACGGTGATGCGCTCGGTGACATAGCTGTCGACCGACTCGCGCTCCCGACGCTGCGCGAGCATTCGCCGGGAGGCCTGCGCGGCGTTCAGACGTGCCACGTCTTGGCTCAGCCATCGACGCATCATGCGGGGGAAGGTGTCCACGTCCGTCCTCCCAAGGACAAGGTGCGTAGACGAACGCCCGCCGGTTTGCTCGACGTGACAATGAGTAGGACAGACCTCAGGGCGTTGTCAGGACAACGGGCTGGGTCTGGGCCCGGCGTTGACCCCCCACGAACCCAGGGATCGACGCGGAGGCCAGGGTAACGCGAACCGAGGCCGCTCCTGCAACCCCTTCGCCGCAACCCGACGAAGTGTCGGAGATGTCCCCCACCGGTCAGGACTGCTGGCCACGACCGCTGGTCGGTCCGCCTGGCCGGTCCGTCTGCTCTGTGCGCCGCATCTCCACCCAGTCGACGTCGCCACGCCGTTCGACCACGTCGCGGGCGACCTCGACCAGGTGTCGGCGGTTGCTGCGGGCGTGCGCTCGGAGCAGGTAGAACGCCTCGTCGAGCCCGATCTGCAGCAGGGTCGCGAGCGCGCCCTTGGCCTGCTCGATCGCGATCCGGCTGTTGAGTGCGACCTGCAGCTGCGTCGCCAGCAGGTCGCTGTTGCGCGCGAGCCGCTCCTGGACGATGGCGATCGTGGCCACGTCGGCCAGAGCCTGGGCGATCACCAGCTGCTGGTCGGTGAAGGCCGTGCTGTCGGGACCGCCGAAGAGGTTGAGGGCGCCGATGGCCTCGCCGCGCAGTCGCATGGGCAACGCCACCACGCTGCCGAAGCCCTCCGCCACGGCGTGCGCGACGAAACCGGGCCAGCGCTGCTGCGCCATGGCGAGGTCGTCGACCTTGACCGGTCCGCCGGTTCGGAAGCAGTCGAGGCAGGGGCCCTCGTCGTTCTGCACCTGGAAGAGCTCGAGCAGCCTGGTGCGCTCGTTCGACGACACCACGACCTGCAGCCGGCCGTGCTCGTCGGCGAGGAGCAGCCCAGCCGCGCCCACACCGAACAGGTCGACACACCGCGAGGCCAGTGTCTGCAGCAGGTCGTGGACGTCGAAGTCCTCGACCAGCGTGTCCGCGAGGCGTACGAAGGTGCCCGCCAACTTCTCGGCGTCCACCGATCTGTCACCCCTTCACCGACGGTTCGTTCTTCCCGACGTCACGACGCGGCTGGTGGTCGGCTCGTAGCAGCGCCCAGACACAGGTCGACCAGCCACATCACCGGGGTCTGGGGCGACGAGCCCCCAACCCTACGATGCGCGCAGCGCCCGCAGCACGCGGGTCGAGGCGGCGCCCGCATGCCTCGGGCATGCGCCCGGCGCCCCTGCTTACGTGTCATCGGCGGTCGTTCCGCACGTGACGCGTGCGGTGTGCGGCGCTACGATTGAACCTGTCCCGCTCATGCGACTCGGGGACATCAGGGACACATGCCGTGGGCCCAGACCTCGCCCGATGATCCGATCCTGGCGAGGCCCCGCGATGATCACGCGACCGCTCACTGCGCAGTTCATGACGCAGGTCGATGGGCAACGCGACGGCCGCGGCAAGCCTTCGTCGGGAAGTCCCCTCAGATCGTGCACACGCCCTTCGCGTGCTGCTCGCTCGACGCCCCCGCCCCCTGCCAGGCAACGGGTACCCGATCTTGATCGGCCCGGTTCCGGGCCGCCAGAAGGACCAAGCTCGACATGACTGACCCGCGATCAACCTGTCCCGAGTGCGGAGCCTCGGTTCCCCTCGTCGGCGAACGCTGGCTCCAGGTGCACCAGGAGGGATCGGATGCGTACGCGTTTCCGCACCCAGACCGGCAGTGGTGCTCCGGGAGCCTGCTGCTGGCAGACCACGACTTCGACACCCGGGGCACCGAGTCCCCGGGGGGCAGCCGCAACCCGTTCCTGGCCGGGCTCGACCCCGGCGGCGAGACGCTCACCGAGGTCACCCTGCCCACCGTGGTCAGGCGACACCTGCCGCCGCACCCGACCAGCGTGGGGGAGGCACGTCGCATCGTGCGCCGGCTTCTCGCCACCGGCGGAGACGTCGATCTGGTCGACGAAGCTGAGCTCCTCGTCAGCGAGATCGTGACCAACGCCCTCCTGCACGCCGGGACCTCCATCGACCTGCGCTGCACCCTCATCGACCACAGTCTGCTGGTCGAGGTCGACGACGGTGGTGGGCAGCTTCCCGCCTACCGGGGATACGACTCGACCGTGTGCAGCGGTCGCGGACTCGTACTTCTGGAGCAGCTGGCCGAACGGTGGGGGGTGATCCCCACGTTCGGCGGCAAGACCGTGTGGTTCCTCGTCTCGGCCGCGCAGCAGCACCAGGAGCTGCCCGGCCGTAGCTGAGCCGGCGGCCTGCTATCCGAGTGCCGTGCCCAGAAGCAGGCCGCCGGCGGCAGCGCCGGCGCCGGCGCCGATGCTCGCGACCACGTTGAGGCAGGCCGCGAGACCAGCGCCCTCCTCGACCAGCCGCATGGTCTCCCACGTGAACGTGGAGAACGTGGTGTACGACCCGAGGAACCCGAAGCCGACGGCGGCGACCAGCCACGACTCGACGCTCTGCCGGGAGGCGAGGGCCACCAGCACCCCGAGCGCGAACGACCCCGTGACGTTGACGGTGAACGTGCCCCAGGGGAAGGCGCGTTCGTGCCGGGACTGCACGAGCTGGTCGAGCACGTAGCGGGTCGGTGCGCCCAGCGCCGAGCCGAGCGCCACCCACAGCAGTGCGCTCATCGCGCCCGCCTCCGCGTGCCCGGGCCGCGCCGGACCACCAACCGGCCGGTGGTCATGCCGAGGACGGTCGCAGCGAGACCGGCCGCCACGCTGGCCAGGACGTACGCCGTCGCGACCAACGGGGCGCCGGACGCGATCAGGCGGTCCGTCTCGACCATCCACGTGCTGAAGGTGGTCATCGAGCCGAGCAGGCCGACCCCCAGGAAGGGGCGCACGTAGCGGGTCGGCTGCCAGAGCTCCAGCACCAGGACCAGCAGCAGGCCCAGGCACGCCGCCCCCGCCACGTTGACGACGAACGTCGCCCAGGGGAAGCCCGCCGACGCGGGGACGAGCAGGTCGACGCCGTACCGCGCGCAGCCCCCGAGGACCCCTCCGAGCGCCACCGCCACGAGGACGGGCACGCGCTGTCCGGACAGCAGGCTCAACCCAGGTTCCTCCTCCGCGCCGGTACGTGCGCCCGACTCAAGCACGAGAGGCCGGACCGGGTCGACACCCCCTCGGTTCAGCCCTCGGTTCAGCCCTGGAAATCAGCGCAGCGCGGGCGGCGGCTGCTCCCGGTGCGGCTGGGACTCGGCGAGCAGCAGGCTGCCCGGACAGCGCGCGCGGCCCTCGCCGCGCGGGTAGACGTACTCGGAGCTGCCCTGTCGGTGCACCTGCAGCCAGCGGTCGCCCACCAGGGGCACGACGGCAGCGCACTCGGGGCAGATGGCGCGTGGCTCGCCGGCGTCGAACTGTGCTCTACGGGCACCCGGCATCGCAGACCTCGCAGGTTGGAAGAGAACCGTCGGGCGAGGTCCGGGCCCGGTCTTACCGCGCGTGGTCGTATGACCACGCGATCGGCAGAGTAACGACTGCGGCGGCCTGGCGATAGCCCATTCGCCTGATCAGTCCTCAACCCGACCAGGCATCGGCTTAGGGCGTGCTGGTACACGCCCTACAGGTCCTTGACGACCGCCTGGATCTCGGCGACCTGCCAGTCGTTGACCGGTTTGACGTCGAGGTGCTCCTCGGCCAGCGACTGCACCGCCTTGACGACCAGGGGCATCTCCAGGCCGATGTCGCCGGCGATGTCGCTGGTGGTGACCGGCGGTTGCTCGGGGCGCCGGGAGTCCAGCAGGTGCCTCGCCGAGCTGAGTACCTGCCGTCTGACCTGGTCGAAGTCGCCCTCTGGCTGCATGCCGCGCCCTGCCTTTCCACGTGTGCCTGCCCGTGTCGCTGCCCGTCGCCTACGGGGCTTGGTACCCACTTTGCGACTGCCGTCAAGTGTCGTTTTGTCACCGAGCCCTGACGCTTGGTGAGTTCACGCTTGTGTGACGCGACCCTCCCATGTTGGAGACAGAGGGGTAAAAGGGGCAGTTCTTCTTGGGAGGGGGCGATCATGGCGTTGTCTCGCCGCGAGATGCTCAAGGTTGGGGCACTCGGCGTGGTCGGAACCGCGGGCATCGGTGCACTCGGTGGGGTCTCGTTCGGACCGACGGTGCAGGCCCGCGAGGCGAGCGAGCTCGACCCGAGCCTGCTGCCTCGTCCGTTCCAGGCCAGGTTCTGGATGCCGCCGGTGCTTCGGCCCTCCAACTGGGAGTACGACGAAGAGGGCCGGCTGATCCGGCAGGTCTACCACCTCACCGCGAAGGAGACCTCGGCGAACATCCTGCCGGGCTTTCGCACGCGGATGTGGGGCTACAACGGCCTGGTGCCGGGGCCGACGATCAAGGTCGCCCGTGGTGTCCAGACCGTTCTGCGGGTGCGCAACAAGCTGCCCGCGCAGCACCCGCTGTTCGGACACGACTTCTCGACCTCGACGCACCTGCACGGCTCGGCGTCCCTGCCGCAGTACGACGGCTATGCCGACGACCTGACGCCGCCGGGGTTCTACAAGGACTACCACTACCCGAACCACCAGGCCGCGCGCACGATCTGGTACCACGACCACGCCGTGCACAACACCGCGCTGAACGCGTACTCCGGCCTGGCGGCGCAGTACCACATCCACGACCGGCTCGAGCGCGACCTGCTGCCGCAGGGCAAGTTCGACGTACCGCTGACCGTGACCGACGCGATGTTCAGCGCCAACGGCCAGCTGATGTACGACGACGACTCCCAGTCCGGTCTCTACGGTGACGTGGTCCTGGTCAACGGGCGCCCGTGGCCGGTGATGAAGGTGCAGCGTCGCGTCTACCGGTTCCGCGTCCTCGCCGCGTCGATCTCGCGCTCCTGGCGCTTCCAGCTCAACGGCGGCGACCCGATGCACCTCATCGGGACCGACGGCGGGTTGATGCCGCGTACGCAGACGGTGACGGAGTGGCGGCACGGCGGCAGCGAACGCTACGAGGTGCTGATCGACTTCCGCCGCTACCGGCCCGGCCAGCGGGTGGTCCTGTCGAACCTGAGCAACGACAACAACCGCGACTACGACAACACCGGCAAGGTGATGGCCTTCGACGTGATGGGTGACTTCGGCGAGGGCGAGGTCGACAAGAGCGACCCGACGTGGAACCGCATCCCCGGCCGGGTCGCGCCGTCGCACGTGATGGGCCTGACCGCGGCCGACGCCAAGACGACGCGGCACCTGGAGATGGGCCGTACCGGCAGCGAGTGGACCATCAACGACACCACCTGGTCCGACGTCACCGAGAGCGGCTTCCAGAAGCTGGTCGCCGACCCGGACATCGGCGACGTCGAGGTCTGGGACATCGAGAACAAGTCCGGTGGCTGGTTCCACCCGACCCACATTCACCTTATCGACTTCCGGATCCTGTCGCGCAACGGACGTCCGCCGCACGCGTGGGAACGTGGGCCGAAGGACGTGGCGTACGTCGGTGAGAACGAGACCGTGCGCGTTGTCGCCCAGTTCGGCGACAAGCGGCGGCCGGAGACGCACGGGAAGTACATGGTGCACTGCCACAACCTGGTACACGAGGACCACGACATGATGAGCCAGTTCGCGGTCGGCTGGAAGCCGGGCGAGCCGGATGACTGCGACCCGATCCTCGCCGACCCGTGCAAGGGCGACGACCTGCCGGACATCGACGCGGTCGCGCCGGGACGTTGCCGGGCTCCCGAGGTCCGGGCGGACGGGGGCGGTGTAGAGCTGCGCTGGGACAAGCCGGACGACGACGGCGACGACGACGTGAGGGGCTACCGCATCCGCGGCTTCGCGCCCGGTGCGCCGCGGATCAACGTCGTGGTCGGCGATCGCCGCAAGCACACGGTCCGTGGACTGGTGCCGGGTCGTGGCTACGTGTTCACTGTCGCCGCGATGAACCGTGTCGGCACCGGACCACAGTCGGCGCGCTCGCGCCGCAGCACTCCGCGCAAGCTCGACCGCAGGGGACCGCGCGTCGTCTCGCGTACGCCGGATGCCGGCGCCACCGGGGTGCGTCGCAACGCGAGCATCAAGGTCGTGTTCAACGAGCCGATGAGCGGGATGACGTCGCAGGCCGTGGTGCTGAAGGCCGCCGGCGGCCGTCGGATCCGCGCGAACGTGACCTACAACGCCGCTGCTCGTCGCATGGTGATCAACCCACGTCGTCCGTTGCGGGCAGACACGCGCTACCACGTGCGACTGACGAGGAAGATTCGCGACGCCTCCGGCAACCGGCTCGCCGCACAGGGCTGGAGCTTCAAGACGCGGTGACCGGGATCCGCACCGGAAACGACCGCCCCGTTGCCTGGCAACGGGGCGGTCGTCTGTGTGCTGGCGCGTTCCCCTTGGCACTGCCTGTTGGCGGCCCCCGTGGCACTTCCCCTTGCGTCGAGACTGCACGAATCCTCGCTGGGGTTAGCGCTTCCCTGTGGCGACGCGAAGGCGGGGGGTGCGCACAAAGGTGACGCCCCGCCGCATCTGGGGGCAGATGAGCGGCGGGGCGTCGAGTCGAGTGCCCGTCTCGGGTCGGGCCTCGTCTGTTTCAAAGAATGCAGGGGGCCCGTCACAGGAACGTGAACGGTCAACCGCGGGTTCGCGCGCGGTTCTAGAGCGCGCCCTGCTCCTGCAGATAGGCGTACGGATCCACCGGTGAACCGCCTCCGGGCCGGACCTCGAGATGCAGGTGCGGGCCGGTGGTGTTGCCGGTCGCGCCGACCGCGCCGATCGTCGTACCGGGGCCGACAGACTCGCCCGAGCTCACCTGGATGCTGGACAGGTGGCAGTACCACGTCTGCGTTCCGTCGTCGTGGGTCACGACCACCTGGTTGCCGTAGGCACCGGCCCATCCGGTCGAGGTCACTTCGCCACTGGCGGTCGAACCGACCGGCGTGCCCTCGGCCGCGGCGAAGTCGAGGCCGGTGTGGTCGGACGACCACAGGTCGCCGCCGGCACCGAACGTCGCGGTGATCTCGTAGTTCGACACCGGCACCACCCAGCGGTTCATCTCCTCGATGCGTCGCTGCCGGGCGAGCTCGCGCTGACGGGCACGTTCGGCCTGCCGACGCGCACGTGCCAGCTCGCGTCGCAGCTCGGCACCGCGCGCCTCGGCCGCGGCGCTGAGGCGCTCGAGGCTGCGCGCCCGACGCTCGGCCCCGCGCTGTGCCAGGGTCGCATCGGTCGCGGCCTCGCGCAGCCGGGCGCGGGCGTAGCCGCGAGAGGCCTCGACCACCTCGGCTCGGCGGACGAACTTCTCGCGGTAGGCCGGCGCCGCGCGTCCCCGCTGGGGGATGACGACCGGAGTCGACATGGCGGCGGTCGACGCCGGCTGCTGCTCCTGCAGCACGCCGACCGCTCCCACCGCGCCGACGGCGACGGCGAGCAGGCCGGTGATGGTGACGAACACTCGGGGGGTTCGGGAGACCACGCGCCGGTGTTTGGACGCAACTCGGGGCAAGGGGACACGAACTCTTTCGTCGCTGCACCAAGCCCCGAGATGTGCCTTGATGCACGGGCGGGCACTGCTGAACGCCCGCACCCACCTCGGTGGCGGGTGCTGAGCCGTACCGTGTCCCCCCCGGGGAGGACGGCTCGTGAGCGCAGCCGCGACCATAGCCCACGGACCCGCGGACCGGTCAAAAACCTTGAGCCATCTCACACCGGCGGGGGCCAGAGGTCGACGACACGTCACCGGCCGCGCACTGATAGTCACGAAACGCCGCTCGACGACGGTGCTCAGTGCTAGTGCCCCGGTGCGGCGCAGACGTATCCTGGCTCCAAGGGTGGGTGGGCGTGTGGATCCGGTGCCTGCACCGGGCTAGGAGCAGTGGGGGCCCATGATCGAGGTGGACGTCGGTCCGGGACCGGTTCCGTTCGCCCGTCACGTGACACTGC
Organism: Nocardioidaceae bacterium; assembly: GCA_035557095.1. Classification (GTDB taxonomy): domain Bacteria; phylum Actinomycetota; class Actinomycetes; order Propionibacteriales; family Nocardioidaceae; genus JALZDI01. The sequence goes on from DATMEB010000251.1 coordinate 23,092, forward strand.
GGGCCACCGAGGGAGACCCGCTGGAGGCCAAGCGACTGCGCCGCCAGATCATCACGCTGCTCGCCGAGCAACCGCGAGAGCTGGTCTGCGACCTCACCGAGGTCAACCGGGCAGCACCGGAGATGCTCGAGGCGCTGCGTGCGCTCGCCCGGCACCAGGCCGAGTGGCCGGGTACGCCCGTCGGGGTGGCCTGTGGGGACCCGCGCGTGCAACGGCAGCTGCTGCGTGACGCTCGTGGCGGTCGCCTGGTCGTGGGCTCGTCGGTGCCGGTGGTCGAGGCGATGCTCGCCCCACTGCCGCCGGCCGAGCATGCGACGACGACGTTGGAGCCCGGGCTGACCACACCCCGCTCGGCGCGCGCCTTCGTGGCGCGGGCCTGCCTGCGGTGGCAGGCACGCTCGATCATCGGGCACGCGTGTCTGGTCACCAGCGAGCTGGTGACCAATGTGGTGCTGCACGCGGACACCACTGCCCGGCTCACCATCAGCCGCTGCCCCGGCCGGCTGCGGATCGCGGTGCAGGACGGCGACGAGACCAGGCCCGCGACCTCGTGGGCGGCCTCCTCGGAAGGCCCGCTGATCGGGTCCGGGCGGGGTCTGCTGCTGGTGTCGTCGGTCTGCCGTGCCTGGGGGGTGCACCCGACCGAGGACGACGGCAAGATCGTGTGGGCCGTGCTCGACGACACCTCGGCGGCTCCGGACCCGGCCCGGCGTCCGCCGACCTCGCGCCGACGCTGACGTACGGGCAGTCAGCCCGGCGGCTCGCGCAACGTCGCCACGAACAGCGACCGCCCCTGGGCCACCCGGCGGGCCTCGACGCTGAGCTCGACCCATGCCTCCGTGCCGTCGCGGCGCACGGCCGGTACGACCACGGGTCGGTCGAGCAGCGGTCCGCGTCCGGTCAGCAGGTACAGGGTGAACCCCGCCAGGTGTGCCTGCCGGAGCCGCCGCGGTATGAGCTCGATCAGGCGGCGGCCGATGAGCTCCTCCCTCGCGTAGCCCAGCAGGTCGAGCGCGCCGCGGCTCACGGCCACGACGAGATCCATGTCGTCCGCGGCGATCACCGCCTCGGCCGACTCGGTCACGGCGCGCGCGTCCCAGCCGAGGTCGCGGGGCGCGGGCGGGTCCGGCCAGTTCTGCGGCGGCCAGGGTGAGGGGCTGGCACCGCGGCTCTGACCGGTGACCTCGCCGCACAGCCAACGGCGCATCATGCGCAGCTCCGGCTGGACCACGGGTACGAGCAGCTGACCACGCTCGGCCATGGTCTGTGCGGCGTCGAGAGCCTCGTCGAGCAGCGGGAAGTGCGGCACCGACTCCAACGGCACCGCGACCTCGACGCGCGCGGCGGACACCAGCGGGTCGATCGCCGTACTCAGCAGCAGGTCGGGTTCGACCTCGACGTCGGGCTCCGGGATCTGCTCCTGCAGCACCGCCAGCGCGTCGGTCGTCGCCGCGTGCACGGCGAACGCGTCGTCGCGGTGGAAGCCGTCCAGCGACACCAGGAGGTACTCGCGCAGGACCGCCTCCGCGTGCTGCTGCCAGGCCGCGTGCAACAGCAGCGGCACGTTGAGCAGCGCGACGGTGACGCTCTCGTCGCCCGGGCGCAGCGGGACGACGGTGCGCGGCGCACGCTCCGGGTCGGGGACCTGGTGGCCGACAGTCGCGTCCGAGTCGACCTGGAACCACACCGTCTTGCCCCGGACCCCGGGTACGACGCCCCAGGCGGTCGCGGTCTCGTCCAGCAGCGCCAGGCCGCGACCGGTGCTGGCGGTGGGTGCGTAGTGGCGGCGCGCCGGCAGGTGCTGGCCGCCGTCGCCCACCTCCACCAGAACGCCGTCGTCACCGAGGGCCATGGACACGTCGATGGTCGTACCGCTGTGCACGAGGGCGTTGGTCACGACCTCGCTGACGAGCAGAGAGGCAGGCTCGAGCAGGTCGCTGCGCCCCGCGTCGGTGAGCAGGCGCCGGACCATGCGCCGGGCCTCGCCCGCACTGGAAGGATGCGACGGAAGCCGTCGCCGCACTTGAGTCCCCCACTCGCTCACGCTTATACCCATACCACTGTTCTCGCCCGGCCCGACCCCCGCGCCGACGTGTCCGACCCACGGAGGAACCCATGAAGCTGTACGCCGACCTCGGCCCCAGGCGCACCGGGCAGGTCGCCGGAGACCTGTTGCTCGTGCTCTGGGTGCTGCTCTGGTCGTGGGCGGGGACCGTGGTCAACGACGGCGTGGGTGCTCTGGGCGGGGTCGGCGCGCAGGTCGAGGACGGCGGCAGCAGCCTGGCCGGACATCTGGGCGAGGCCGGCGAGGTCGCGTCGGAGCTGCCCCTGGTCGGTGAGCAGCTACGGTCGCCGTTCGACCAGGCCGGCGGTGCCGCCGAGGCGCTCGCCGACGCCGGCCGGACCCAGCAGGAGGTCGCGCAGCAGCTCGGGCTGTTGCTCGGTCTTGCGGTGGCGCTGGTGCCGATCACGGTCATGGCCCTGCTGTGGCTGCCGCGTCGCGTGGGCTTCGTACGTCGCGCCGGGGCGGCTCGTGAGTACCTCGCCGGGGGCGGCGACATCGACCTGTTCGCGCTGCGCGCGATCACGGGCCAGCCCGTGCGCCGCCTCGCCGCGGTCAGTGCCGACCCGTTGGCCGACTGGCGCCGTGGCGACGGCGAGGTCGTACACCGGCTGGCCGACCTCGAGCTGCGCGACCTGGGGCTGCGCGCGCCCCGAGGGTCCTAGAGCGCTAGCGCGGATCGCGTCCGAGCAGCGCGAGCAGCCGGTCCGCCGGGTCGTCGGACTCGATCGGCACCGGCGGTCCGAAGATCCCGGACCCGGAGAAGTCGTCGGCCCTCGGCTCGACGTAGGCGAGGATGCGCTCGGCGGCGTCGGCGGGCATGCTCGCGTCGAGCCCGGCGCCGCGGGCGAGGTCCCACCCGTGCACGACCAGGTCGAGGTGCATCTGCTCGGCGTACTCCTCGACCGGGATCTGACCCATCGAGGTGTGTACCCGCAGCCCGTCGTCGACCGACTCCCAGGCCCGGCGCGCCTGGGCCGCCGCCGCGTTCCACACCGTGGTCGGGTCGGCGCCCAGCACGTCACCGTCGTAACGGTCGCCGACCTGCTCCATGGTCTCGCCCCGCAGCAGATGCGGCGCCCAGAGCTGCTCCCCGGTCACGTGGTTGACCAGGTCGCGCACGGACCAGTCGGAGCAGGGTGTGGGGGCGTCCCAGCGCGCGGCCGGGACCTCGTGTACGCGCGCGCCGAACCGGTCGAGCGCCGCGGGCATCATCGCGAGTACGTCATGGACAGCCATACCCCGCAGTGTGGCCTGCGCACCGGGCCGCGCGCGAGCCGCGCCCGGCTCACTCGCCGACGATCACGTTCAGGTTGCGCGGCCAGCTCAGGTAGCGGGCGGAGAGGTTCAGCAGCGTGACCATCCGGTTGCGCCCACCGAGCAGGAAGTAGATGTGCAGGCCCAGCCAGGCGAGCCAGGCCACGGTGCCGCGCAGCCGGATGTTGCCGCGCAGCTCGGCGATGGCCGAACCGCGCGCGATCGTGGCCATCGTGCCCTTGTCCCTGTACCTGAACGGCTGGCGCGGCTCGCCGTCCAGGTCACGCCTGATCTGCCGGGCGGCGTGCGTGCCGCCCTGCATCGCCGGCTGCGCCAGCTGCGGCAGCGGGTCGTCGGGGTCGGCGGCGAGGTCGCCGGCGACGAAGACCTCGGGGTGGCCGCTTACCGACAGATCCCGCTCGACCTCGATGCGACCGCCGCGTCCCTGCGGCAGCCCCCACTTCTGCACGGTGTCGGGCGCGGTCACGCCGGCCGCCCAGATCACCGTGCCCGCACGGATCCGGTCGCCGTTGTCGAGCTCGACCCCGTCGACGTCGACTGCCTTGACCGCGGTGTCGAGGCGGAGCTCGACGCCGCGCCGCTCAAGGCTGCGGGCCGTGTAGTCACGCAGGCTCCGGTGGTACGGCGCGAGGACGTGCGGTCCCATCTCGACGAGGACCACCCGGGCCCTGCGGTCCTCCAGCTCGGGGTAGGCGATCCGCATCGCGGTGCCCATCTCGGCCAGCGAGCCGGCCATCTCCACACCGGTCGCGCCGGCTCCGACGATCACCACGGTGGGGTCCTCGTTGCGTTTCCCGTCGGCCGTGGCCTGCGCGAGACGTTCGAGCCTGCTGAAGATGTCGTCGCGCACGCGCAGCGCCTGTGCGCGGGTGTACAGCGGCAGGCTGTGCTCCTCGGCTCCGGGTACGCCGAAGAAGTTCGCGGTGACTCCGGTGCCGACGATCAGGTAGTCGTAGCCGAGGGTGGTGTCGTCGTCGAGGGTCACGGTCCTGCTGCCCGCGTCGATGCCGGCCACGTCGCCGCGGCGGAAGCCGATGTTGGGCCGGCGCGCAGTGAGCGCGCGTGTCGCGTACGTGACGTCGCCGGGGTTCAGGCCGCCGGTCGCGACCTGGTACAGCAACGGCTGGAAGGTGATGTAGCCGTTGCGGTCGATGAGCGTGATGTCGACGGGTGCGTCGCGCAGGGCCTTGACCGCCGACACCCCGGCGAACCCGGCGCCGAGCACGAGCACGCGCGGGCGGGACGGCTGCTGGTCGGTGGACGTCGTCATCGCTGAGTGTGCCTTCCGGGAGGGGCCGTGTCGGTCGTGGACCCGTCAGGGTTCCTCCTGGTCGTACCCACGGGCCGGGTTCCTTACTGTTCCCTGGCGTCCGTTACCCACCCGGGGACGACACGATCGCCGACGTAGGGCACATCACAGCAGCGGCGGCCGTCGCCGTGTTGGTGTTGGGTGGGGCGAGTAGGCACTCTTGTGCGCGTGGGTGACGATCTGCGGGAGGTCTACCAGACCTTCGACCTGGCGCTGCGTGTCGGCGAGGTCGTGCTCTCCAGCGGCGCCGCCGCCGCCGACGCGGCCGTCAGCATGATGGCGATCACCTCCGCGGCAGGACTGCGCGAGGCCGACATCAGCGTTACCTTCACCGAGCTCTCGATCTCGTGGCAGCCCTCGCCGTACTCCCCGCCGGAGACGCACATCCGCAACGTGCGCTTCCGGGGGATCAACTACTCCAAGCTCACCGCGGTCGACCATCTGGTCCGCGAGATCGTCTCGGGCAAGTGCCCGCTGGAGGATGCGCGCAAGACCCTCGACCAGATCGTCTCGGCGCCGTATCCGTACCCGCGCTGGGCCTCCACCGTCGGCTGGGGCGTGATGGCCTCCGGCATCGGCCTGCTCATCGGCGGTGACTGGCTGGTCATGGTGGCCGCGTTCGTCGCCGCGGTCGTCATCGACCTCGTCAACCGGCGGCTCACCCGGCAGCGGATCCCCACCTTCTACCAGCAGGTGCTCGGCGGGTTCCTCGCCACGATGGGCGCGATGGGCCTGAGCTTCGTGGCTCCCGACTCCAACGTGTCCCAGGTCGTGGCCGCGGGCATCATCGTCATGCTCGCCGGCATCGCCTTCGTGGGCGCAGTCCAGGACGCGGTCACCGGCTACTACATCACCGCCACGGCGCGCAGCTTCGAGGCGCTGCTGCTCACCGGCGGCATCATCGGCGGAGTCACCGCCGGCCTGGCCGTTGCCGACCGGCTCGGGGTGGCGCTGGCCGTGCAGCCCTACCAGGTACGCGGCTTCGGCTACCTGCCGATCGCGATCGCCGGAGCCTCGCTGGCCGCCGCCGGGTTCGTGTTCGCGTGCTACGCCCCGAAGCGGGCGATCATGGCGGCGGTGATGATGGGTGCGCTCGGGCAGGTCGGGTTCCGCGCGATGACAGAGGCCGGACTCGGCGTCGCCTGGGGTACCGGCCTGGCGGCAGTGCTGATCGGCGTGGTGGCGTTCTCGGTGGCTGGGCGGGTGCGCATCCCACCCCTGGTCGTCGTGGTCTCGGGGATGACGCCGCTGCTCCCGGGCGGCTCCATCTACCGAGGCCTGTACAAGATGCAGGACGGTGACATCCTCGGTCTGTCCAGCCTCGTCGGCGCGGTCGTGATCGCGGTGGCCCTGGCCGCGGGCGTCATCCTCGGCGAGTACGTCGCCCAGCCGCTCAAGCGCGAGGCCCGGCGGCTGGAGACCAAGATGTCCGGACCGCGGCTGGTCGGACCGCTGCGCGTGCGCCGCACCCGCAAGGACGAGCGCGAGCGCCGTCGGCGGGAACGCGCGAAGGGCCGGGACCAGAAGGTGATGGTCCACTCCTAGCCACCCAGCCGCCCAGCCGTCCAGCCGGCGAGAGCGCGTTACGAACCGCGCCGCGGCTGGGATGATGTGCTCCATGGCCTTCCTGCTGCGAGTGGATATGCCCGACGTCCCGGGCTCGCTGGGCGCGCTCGCGACCGCGCTGGGTGCCGCCGGCGCCGACATCGAGGCGATCGAGATCGTGGAGCACGGAGTCGACGGGCGCGCCGTCGACGACGTCCTCCTCGAGCTCCCGTCCGACGTGCTCCCCGACATGGTCGTGTCGGCCTGCCAGAAGCTCGAGGGCATGAACGTGCTGTGGATCTCCCGCTACACCGCCGGGGCCAACCTCCACCTGGACCTGGAGGCGGTCGAGTCGCTGACCGAGGCGCCCGAGAGCGCGATCGGCCGGCTCGTCGAGCTGGTGCCGGTGGTGTTCCGATCCGACTGGGCGCTGCTGGCCGAGCGTCGCGAGGACGTCGTGTTCGCCACCGAAGGCACGTCCGCCGCCCCCGGCGTCGACGGCATCTGCGACGCGTGGGTGCCGGCACACCGGCCGACCCGGCTCGCCGGCCCGACCGGGGTGGAGAGCTGGGAGTCCGCGCTGCTGATCGGCGTACCCGTGGGGTCACCGGACCGGGTGCTGGTGGCCGGGCGGCGAGGCGGTCCGGACTACCTCGACTCCGAGGTCGCCCGGCTTGCTCACCTGGCCGCGTTGGCGGCGTCGATCGTCGCGTCGGTGGAGCCCGCCGGCACGTGAGCGGGGAACGAGCGACCGAGCTCGTCGACCTGGCGCTCGAGCTGGGGCATCAGTGTGGCGAGCTTGGAGCGCATCAGCCGCAGCGCCAGCGGTGAGGAGATGACCGCGCGGGCGAGGTTGGCCACGACGACCGCACGCGGGACGTAGATGCGCGTCCGGCGACGCGCGACCCCGTCGGCGATGCGCAGCGCGCACTCCTCGACCGAGGTGGTCGAGTGCGCCGGCCACGGCAGCATCGCCCGGGTCTTCCGGAACGCACCCAGGTCGTGCATCGCACCGCGCACCATGTCGGTGTCGATCCA
>DATMEB010000252.1:0-4474 GCA_035557095.1 Nocardioidaceae bacterium
GCTAGGCGCGCAAGGAACGGGCACCCGGCGCCGTACAACGTCCGGCTGTGGGAGGTCGGCAACGAGCAGCGCGTGCCGAGACAGCGCTACTGGATGTCCCCGCGCAAGCGAGCGGCGATGCGCCAGTACATCCACGGTGACACCGTCAAGATCCGGAACGAGGCGCTGGGCAAGCACTGCCGTCACCCGAATGAGGGTGTGGCGACCAACGGCTTGAAGAACCAGGTGTTCGAGGTCCGGTACCCGCCGATGCGTAGGTCAGGACTCAAGCTCAGCGTGGGGGCCGATCGCGAGTTGTGGCGTCCCGTCAGCCATGCCGAGCTGGCGCGGTCCGGCGCAGACGACAGGGTGGTGGCGGTCGACCACGAGGAGGGCGAACTCACCTTCGGCGACGGTGTGAACGGCGCGCTGCCACCGCGAAACGCCGCCGTGCGAGCGACCTACAAGTCCGTCCACAAAGGCGTGTTCTCGTTCATCAAGGCCATGAAGCGCGTCGACAGCAGGATCCAGGCCTGCCCGACCTGGGGGCTGGAGGAGTTCATCGGTGCCACCCGAGGGCGGAGGTACGACTGCTTCACCGTCCATTCGTACACGCACTTCAGGGCCTGGGGACACCACGCGTGGGAGAGCCCACTGCACGGTCACGACTGGCACATGCTCGGTGTGGACAACAAACGAGGAGACCTCGCGAACATCAAGCGGCGGCTTCCACGCGATGTGCCCATCGCGCTGACCGAGTTCGGGGCGATCTGGGGAAACGACCGCGTGTACCCGATGTGGGCCGCCTCCATGACACACGCGACGTACATGGCGTCGATGTGGGTCAACCTGCTCGACCTGGGCATCCCGTGGGCCCAAGGCAGCGACCTGGTCGCGCCGGGCTACCGGGGAATGCTCATACGCCGCCCAGGCTTCAACTTCTCTGCGGAAGGCCTCACCAGGCGAGCGATCGCGCCGCTGTACAAGGCCGCAGGACGCAGGCTGCGAGTGTCGGTGTGGCACAACCCGACACGCGACCCGCGGCTGGGCGCCGGAACCTACACAGCGCTGGACGTGGCCGCGACCCGCGACCGCAACCAGAACGTGTACATGCTCGTCGTCAACCGCCTACCCCACCAACGCGTGCAAGCAACCGTGCGCCTGGGACGCCACGGCCAGGCGCGGGGGCGCGCCTACGTCACCCACGTCAACGGCCGCAGCTTCCGGTCGGCCAACACGCTCACCCGCCGGCGAGTCTTCATCCGGCGGAGCAGGAAACCCGCCAGCGGGAGCAGCTTCCTCCACTCGTTCCCCGCGCACTCCGTGACAGTGCTCCGCATTCCCATCCGGTCCAGATGACAGCTCCGGTAGGTGCTGCACCCGGGCCGTGAGGCCGACGTCGGTCGACGTCAGTTCATGCTTGCCGAGTTCCATGACGAGGCGGAGGGACGGACGCGACTCGAGATCCGCCAATGGTTCCCCGAGGCTTGGCGGCCCCAGCAGCAGGGGTTGGCTCCACGCGTTCACCAAGGTGGGCGCCACGCCGACTGGCGCCCAGGCTGTCGCGGCCGATGACGCGGAACACGCGACGCTGACGAACGACTGACTGACGAAGACACCCGCTGACCGCGTTGTTGCAGGTCAGCGGGCGTCTGTCTGCTAGATGTCGTAGTAGAGCTCGAACTCGTGCGGATGCGGACGCAGCTGCAGGGGTGCGATCTCGTGCTCGCGCTTGTACTCGATCCAGGTCTCGATCAGGTCCTCGGTGAACACCCCGCCCTCGAGCAGGAAGGCGTGGTCGGCCTCCAGCGCGTCGAGAACCGCGTTCAGCGACGCCGGCACGTGGTCGATCTCGCCGTGCTCGTCCGGCGGCAGCTCGTAGAGGTCCTTGTCGATCGGCTGCGCCGGCTCGGTCTTGTTCTTGATGCCGTCCAGACCGGCCAGCAGCATCGCGGCGAACGCGAGGTACGGGTTGGCCGACGGGTCGGGGCAGCGGAACTCGATCCGCTTCGCCTTGGGGTTGGCGCCGGTGATGGGGATGCGGATGCACGCCGAGCGGTTGCGCTGGCTGTAGACCAGGTTGACCGGCGCCTCGAAGCCGGGGACCAGGCGGTGGTAGGAGTTCACCGTCGGGTTCGTGAACGCCAGCAGCGACGGCGCGTGCGCCAGGATGCCGCCGATGTAATGGCGCGCGGTGTCGGACAGGCCGGCGTACCCGCTCTCGTCGTAGAACAGGGGCTCGCCCTCGTTCCAGATGGACTGGTGGCAGTGCATGCCGGAGCCGTTGTCACCGAAGATCGGCTTGGGCATGAACGTCGCCGTCTTGCCGGCCTGCCACGCGACGTTCTTAACGATGTACTTGAACTTCATCAGGTTGTCGGCGGTGACCAGCAGCTCGTCGAACCTGAAGTTGACCTCTGCCTGGCCGGCCGTGCCGACCTCGTGGTGCTGCCGCTCGACGACGAGGCCGGACGCCTCGAGGGTCTTGGAGATGACCGCGCGCAGGTCGGCGAAGTGGTCGTACGGCGGAACCGGGAAGTACCCGCCCTTGTAGCGCACCTTGTAGCCGCGGTTCTCCTCCTCGACGCCGGTGTTCCAGGCGCCGGCGACGGAGTCGACCTCGTAGAAGCCCTTGTTGGCCTCGGTCGCGAAGCGCACGTTGTCGAAGACGTAGAACTCCGCCTCCGGCGCGAAGAACGCGGTGTCGCCGATGCCGGTGCTCTTGAGGTACGCCTCGGCCTTGCGGGCGATGTTGCGCGGGTCGCGGGAGTACGGCTCACCGGTCAGCGGGTCGTGGATGAAAAAGTTGATGCACAGCGTCTTGTGGTCGCGGAACGGGTCGAGGTACGCCGTGCTCGGGTCCGGGAACAGCGCCATGTCCGACTCGTGGATCGCCTGGAAGCCGCGGATCGACGACCCGTCGAACATCAGCCCGTCGTCGAACACGTCCTGGCCGAAGGACGACACCGGCACCGTGAAGTGCTGCATGATCCCCGGGAGGTCGCAGAAGCGGACGTCGACGAACTCGACCCCTTCTTGCTCGATGTAGGTCAACAACTCGTCGGCGTTCGCGAACATGCATTCCTCCTCGACCGCGCGACCGCGGCGTGGGCTCCTACCCTGGTCAGGGCACTCCTCAGCAGGGTGCGACGCTGCACCTGGTCCCTGACCATAGCGGGAAGCGGTTTCTCGGTGGTATCTGCTTTGTTTCACCTTTGTTAAGCACAGGGCGTGGTCAACGTGGGCGTCGGAGCGGTGTCACCGGCCCGTTACGGCGGTCGGTAGCGTGCACGCGTGAGCGAAGGCATGAACGTCGCGCCCTGGCCGGGCCAGCGCCTGGGGCTCCCCGAGCACGGTCCCGGAGCGGTCGCGGGGTGGGGCCGTCGGCTGTTGGCGCTGACCGTCGACTGGTTCGGCTCGCTGATGGTCGTGGGAGCGTTCCTCGGCACCGACCTGTGGTCGGGCAGCGCGGAGTCACAGTGGGCGCCGTTGGCGGTCTTCGCCGCCGAGCGCTGGCTGCTCACCAGCCTGTCCGGCGGATCGGCCGGCCAGCTGCTGCTCCGGGTCCGGGTGGTGCGCACCGACGGGAGCCGGCTCGACCCCGGTCGTGCGCTGGTGCGGACGGTGCTGCTGTGCCTGGTGATCCCGCCCGTGGTGTACAACCGCGACCAGCGCGGCCTGCACGACCTCGCCGCCGACTCGGTCACGGTCCGCGTCTGACTCGCCGAGGGTGGCGGGAGGCGAAGTGGTGCGTCAGCGCCCGCGCATCATCTGCCGGGCGGCACGCGCGGTCTGCGGCATGGGCCCCTTCGGCAGCGGCGCCTGCGGCCGCATCGCGTCGAGGGCCCGCAGCCGCTGCAGTACGTCTGTGACGTCGGCGGGACGCAGGCTGCGCGGCAGCTTCATGATGTGCCTGGGCAGCTTCTTGACCGGGACCTGGTCCGGGCCGTCACCGGCGACGATGTCGAAGATCGGCACCTCGTCGACCAGGCGCGCGTGCTTCTTCTTCTCGGCGGCGAGCAGGTTGCGCACGCGGTTGGGGTTGCCCTCGCCGATCAGCACGATCCCGGGACGGCCAACGACTCGGTGCACGATGTCCTGGTTCTTGGTGAACGCGACGCCGGACTTGACCTCCCAGCCCTTGCGCAGCATCCCGAGCGCCGCCGCGGCCGCACCCGGCTGACCCTCGACCTGCGCGTACGCCGCCTTCTCGGCGCGCTTGCCGAACACGATCATCGCGGCGAGCAGACCTGCGGGGATCCCGAGCATCACCCCGATGACCGGGTGGATCAGCCACCAGCCGAGCCCGCCCACGACCAGCGCGGTGACCAGGAAGAGGCCGGCCAGGACCAACCCGATCCTGGGGTCGGACTTCTTGGTGATTCGGTAGGCCTGCGCGATCTGCGCAAGCCGCTTCGGCTTCTCCGGCTGGTCTTTCTTGGCCATGGCTTGGGCTTTCAGTCTCGGGCGTCGGCGGATGGTGGGAGGCGGCTAC
>DATMEB010000253.1:0-4679 GCA_035557095.1 Nocardioidaceae bacterium
GTCGCAGCCGCCGAACCGGGACTCGCACGCACTCGCCAGTGCCCGAACGTCGTCGTCGCGTCGTACGTCGAGCGGCACAGCCTCCGCCGAGGCTCCGGCGTCCTGCAAGGCGGCAGCCGTCCGCTCGGCCTCGTCGGCGGAACGGTTGTAGGTGAGCAACACCTGTCGCACCCCCGCCGCAACCAGGGCGGAGCAGACGGCGGCTCCGATGCCGGTGCCGCCGCCGGTCACGACGGCGGTGCGGTCGGTGAGGTCCATCAGGGTTGCTCCTGTTCGCTCGTCACAGGGGCGTGTCGGGAGCCGGCTTCGTCGCGATCGGCTCGGGGCCGAGCTCGTCGATGTCGATGTCCTTGCCCTCGCGCGCTGCGTGGAAGGCCACGAACGACACCGCGCACAAGACGATCGTCATCACCGCGATCAGCCAGGGTTCGCCGCCGAGCCGGCTCTGCAGGAAGGCCGCCAGCAACGGCGAGAAGCCGGCCAGGGCTGCGCCGACCTCGCGGGAGGTGGCGAACGCCGAGTAGCGCACACGGGCGCCGAACAGCTCGGTGTACCACGCAGCCTGGACCGCGATCATCGGCGCCCAGCCGAGGGTCATCGTGATCAGGAGCGCCAGCCAGATCAGCACGGGCTCCCCGGTGTCGACCATCAGCCAGAACGGGAACGCGAAGAGAGCCGTGAACACCACGCTGAACAGGTTGAGCGGTCGCCGGCCGATCCGGTCGGACAGGGCGCCGTAGACCGGCTGCAGCGCGATCACCGCCACCGAGAACAGCACGACCCCGGTCAGGGCGACGGTGGTCGACAGGTCCAGCGTCTCGGTCACGTAGCTCACGCTGAACGTCGCCATCAGGTACGCGATCGCGGTGTCCGCGATGTGCCCGCCCACGCCGATCAGCATGTTGCGCGGGTAGCGCACGACCGCGTCCCGGATCGGGAGCTTGACCACGGTCTGGGTCTCCTGCATCCGCTTGAAGACCGGAGACTCCTCGACCCGCAGGCGGACGTACAGCGCCACCCCGATCAGCAGGAAGCTGGCCAGGAACGGCACCCGCCAGCCCCAGGACTCCAGGGCGTCGTCGGAAAGCTGACCCACGAGCAGGAACACCAGCGTGCCCGACAGCAGGCCGATCTGGACGCCGGTCTGGGCGAACGAGGTGAAGAAGCCACGGCGCGAACGAGGCGCGTGCTCGGCGAGCAACGTGGAAGCGCCGCCGAACTCCGCTCCGGCGCCCATGCCCTGAATCACGCGCATCAGCACCAGGAGGACCGGTGCCCAGATGCCGATCGACTCATAGGTCGGCAGCAGCCCGATGAGGCCGGTGGACAGCCCCATGATCGCGGTCGTCAGCACAAGGGTCGCGCGGCGCCCGATCCGGTCCCCGACGTGCCCGAACAGGATCCCGCCGAGGGGCCGGACCACGAAGCCGACGCCGAAGGTGGCGAAGGCCAGCAGGGTCCCGGTCGTGGGGTCTCCCTCGGGGAAGAACAGCGTGCCGAACACCAGCGCGGCGGCGGTGCCGTAGATGAAGAAGTCGTACCACTCCAGGGCCGTGCCGACCACGGAGCCGAGCACCACCCGGCGCAGCTCCGGGGGACTCGTTCCTTGGTCGCCGTCGCGCGTCGCGCCGGTGTCTGTCGTGTTCGGTTGCGGCTTCACGCTTCCTCCTGGAGGGGGATGGTGTGTTCGACGAGCGTGGGGAGGCCGAGGTCGGTGGCCAGGTGGTCCAGGGCGACGACCGTGTCGTCGGGGAGGTCGAGGCCGTCGCGCAACGCGCGTTGCCGCGCCTGCCACTCCGGCTCTCCTGGCACGAGTACGGCGGTCCCCGCCTGCCGCGGAGCGGACGCGTGCACGCGGTCCCGGAACGCCTCCACGTCAGCCACGAAACTCTCGTGGTCCACGAAGGCGCTCACGTCGAGCGCGAGCAGGACGCAGCCGAAGCCACCGTCATACGCCGGGTCGCTGGCCGAGCCGGTCCTCGAGAGCAGTCCGGCGACGAGGTCGAACGCGACGCTCAAGCCGTAGCCCTTGTGGCCCCCGAACGTCAGCAGGGCACCGCCGGAGTAGAAGTCGGCGGGGTCGGTGGTGTCCGCGCCGGCGGCGTCGACGACGAGACCCGTGGGCACCGGCTCCCCGCGGTCCCGCGCCACCGAGAGCTTGCCTTCGGCGGTGGCCGAGGTGGCGAAGTCCACGACCAGCGGTGGCGCCCCCACGGCGACCGGGACCGCCCACGCCGTCGGGTTGGTGCCGAGCATCCGCTGCCGGCCGCCCCAGGGTGCGACCGTGGGGTCGGCGTTCGCGAACGCCAGGCCGACCAACCCGTGACCGGCCAGGGCTTCGACGTACTCGCCGAGGCGGCCGAGGTGCTGGCAGCGTCGCAGCACCGCCACCCCGACCGCCGTGCGGGGGACGCGGTCCAGCAGTGCATCCACCCCGGCGTGCGCCGTGAGCTGCCCGAACCCGTCGGCCCCGTCGACGATCGCCACCGCCGGCGCGGTGTCGCCGACCAGACTCGGGCGCGCACGGGGGTTCACGGCGCCGGCGCGTACCTGCTCGGCGTACGGCACCAGTCTTCGGACGCCGTGCGAGCCGTGACCGCGCAGATCACTCTCCACCAGTGACTCCGCGACCCGTTCCGCGTCAGGGGCTCGTGCGCCCAGCGCGAACAGCACGCCGGTGGCGAATGACTGAGCAGCGAGATGAGGAATCACAGGTGCGTTTCGTCAGACGGAATGCTGTTCCGCGTGACGATACTGGCGCTGGGCCAGAATGGAAACCCTCACATCGCGGCGGATACCGCGGCCATTAGGCCGGTGAGCGACGTGACATGAGCCAACTGTCGAAGAACGCGCTGAGCTCGCGGCCGGTGCGGCCCTCGATCCAGTCGATCATCTCGTCGCGCGTGGCGTTGCTGTTGCGATGGGTCTGCGGCCAGGCGCGCACAATCTGGTTGAACTGCCGGTTGCCCAGGCGGCGCCGGAGCCGGTCCCACATCAGCGCGACCGGGTAGTAGACGTTGGACGACGCGAACTCCTGCCGCTTGTACCTGCCCGGCGGGCCGTATGCGTCGCGGTAGAACTGGTCGTCTCGTTGCCACTGGCCGACGATCTGCCGCCACCGTCGTTGTGGGTTGTCCGCCTGGGCTGCGACCCAGCGGTAGTGCAGATAGGTGGCCATGCCTTCGTTCATCCAGAGGTCACGCCAGTCGGTCGGGGTGACGGTGTCGCCGTACCACTGATGCGCCAGCTCGTGCACCATGACCGCCCGCACCCGTGCAAGCCCGGCCCAGTACTCCTCGGCGCCGAGGGTGATCATGGTCTGGGTCTCCATCGCCGAAGGGCCGGGTACGACCACCACACCGATCCGGTCGAACGGGAACCGTCCGAGCCGTCTCTCCAGCCAGCGCAACGCCGCTGGCACCATGTGCAGTGATCTGACCAGGCGTGGCCGGGAGCGCGGCACCCAGTAGGTGACCGGCAGCCTGTGCGGCCCGGTGTCGCGGTAGCGACGGTAGGGCCCGACCGCGAGAGTGGTCAGGTACGACGCCATGGGTGCGCCGTGGGTCCATCGCGTCACCGTTGCCCGACGGCTGGTCTTGCGGGCGACGAGTCGGCCGTTGGAGACGCCCACCCAGTTCTTCGGCGCGGTGAGGCGCACGTCGTACAGGGCCTTGTCCGAGGGCTGGTCGTTGACGGGGTACCAGGTGAACGCCCCGAAGGGCTCCTGCATGGTTCGCAGCTGGTTGTTCCCCATGATGCGAAGGCCGACGCGGCGGGCATCGCCGCGGCTCCCCGGCGCGGTCACCGGCCCCGGCGTGCCTCGGTACCGAACCCGCACGCTGTGTCGCTGTCCTCGCCGCAGTGGCTTCCGAATGGCCAGATGGTTGGCGTTGTGGGCGAACGCCGTCCTGCGTCCATCGACGTGCACCCGGGTCACCTGGAGCCGGTGGGCCAGGTCGAGCCGGATGGCCGTCGCGGGCTGGGCCGCGCGGAGCCGGACGGTGGCCTGGCCGTGCAACATGCGCTTGCCCGGCTCCCAGCGCAGCCTGAGCGCGTACCGCAGCGCATCGACGCTCGGTTCACCCTTGGCCGGGTAGTAGCTGTCCTCCACCGGCGACGACAGGCCGTGGTCCAGGGGGGCGGCGGCGCCGAGTCCGGCGGGGAGTCCAACCAACAGGACAACGGCCACGATAAGGCGGCGCATCCTCGGTCTCCCCTCGGCACCCGGCGTCCTGAGTGGCCGCCTCGGTGAGGATAAGTCACCGTCGCGCCCAGCGGATCCCTTCGACCAAGAAGACAACGCGCCGGCCGCACAGCCTCGCTCCACATGGCTTCTAGGCCGCGCCCCCGCCGCCTCCACCGGGAAGACCATCGTTGTGCCAGATCTTCGTGCCACCGTGGAAGCTCGATCTGCCTGGCGCGATGATTCCACCGACGGTGACGAGCCCAGCGACGAAGGCCCCGAGCGCTGCGAGGATTGCCCAGTGGGCTCCGCTCACGAGCGCGACGGCCACCATTGCAGGTGCGCCGAGGAGCAGCAGGGCCAGGCCCGCGAGCAGACCCCACCGCCGACGGCGGAGCCCCGCAGGATCGTAGGAGCGGCTTCGCGTGGGTGGCACCGGCTGCGACATGGCTGCTCCTTCGCGGAGAGTGGGGCCTCATGGTATGCGGAGCCAGCG
>DATMEB010000254.1:0-2736 GCA_035557095.1 Nocardioidaceae bacterium
GGCACCGTCCACCTGGGCCGACTCGTACAGCTCGCGCGGCAGCGTCTTCATGTAGTTCGCGAGCACGAACGTGCAGAAACCGGTCTGGAAGGCGATGTTGACCGCGATCACCGCGTAGTAGGTGTCGTAGAGCGTGCCCGATTCGCTGAACCAGAACGGCACCTCGATGTTGAGGAACAACCGGAACAGCGGCACCAGCAACGCCTGCTGCGGCAGCAGGTTCGCCGCGGTGAACAGCGCGAGCAGCGTCAGGTTGAGCGCGAAGCTGAACCGCGCCAGGACGAAGGCCACCGACGACGCGAGCAGCAGCGTGATCACCACGGACGGGACCACGATGATCACGGTGTTGGTGAACGTCTGGGCGAAGTTGCCGCGCGCCCACGCCTCGACGTAGTTGTCGAAGGTGTAGCCGCCGAAGGAGAAGTAGCCGTGCAGCGAGGTGTAGTCGAAGTCCCGCAGCGAGTTGTACACGGCCCACGCGATCGGGAACAGCCACCCGACGGCCATCACGGTGAGGAACATCATCAGCAAGACGCGGCCGGCGGTGACCGGCTTCGTCCGGCGCCGCGGCACCCGGCGAGGCTCCGCCGGTCCGGTGTCGACGGTCTCCGTGGCGGTCATCGGCTCGGTCATCGGCGCTGCTCCCGCATCACCTGGATCAGGTAGATCACGATGAACACGGTCGAGATGGCGATCATGATGGTGGCCAGTGCCGAGCCGAAGCCGACCCGGCTCGCCTCGCCGATCACGTTCTGCGTCACCAGGGTCGAGATCAGCTCCAGGCCGTTGCGACCCTTGTTGATCACCCAGGCGATGTCGAACGCACGCAGGGACTCGATCACCGTGATCACCACGATGATGATGTTCACCGGCCGCATCACCGGCCACACGACCTGCAGGAACGTGCGCACCTCGCCCGCCCCGTCGACCGCGGCCGCCTCGCGCAGCGCGGGGTCGACCGACTTCAGGCCGGCCAGGTACAGCAGCATGATGTACCCGGTGTGCCGCCAACCGGCCGCGACGAGCACCGCCCACAGGTTGATGTCGGGATCCCCGAACCAGTCGACCCGCTCGGTGCTCCCCAGCTTCAGCAGCAGCTCGTTCAGCAGGCCCTGGTCGCGGGAGTAGATCAGCTGCCAGATGAAGCCGACCAGCGCGAGGGAGAGCACGACCGGCAGGAAGAAGGCGCTCTGGTAGATCCGCGAGCCGGCCAGCTGGCGGTCGAGCATGACCGCGAGCAGGATGCCGAGCAGCGTCGGGCCGAGGAAGAACACCGCCAGCCAGATCAGGTTGTGCTCGATGGCCGGCTGGAACGGCGGGTAGTTCGAGGTGACGTTCTCGTAGTTCTCCAGGCCGACGACGTTGATGTCGGCGATGTTGCCGATGCCGTTCCAGTCCGTGAAGGACAGCAGCACGGTCGCGATCGCCGGACCCCAGACCAGCCCGACGACGACCAGCGTCGGGATCGCCACCATCAGCGTGACGATCAGCCGATCGACGCCCGTCAGCGAACGGACGCGGCGCGGCCGGCGGGGGCGGCCTGTTCCGCCTCCCCGAATTTCTTTACTTCTGGTCACCGTGGGTCGAACCGCTGCGGTTCTGTGCGCACCGGTGGCTGGGTCGCGTCCCGTTCCCCTTAGGTGCGGTTGGCGGCCACGCGGATCATGCGCAGTCATCGGTCAGCCACCGAAGATTGATTTCTTCTGATCCTCGATGTTCTTGGTCAGCCCGTCGATGTCCTCCGGGTTGCGGATGAACGCCTGCAGCGACGGGATCATCACTGTGGACGCGAAGTCGGGCCGGGTGTCGCGGTCGAGGAACTGGGAGATGGACTTGGCCTTGCTCACCAGCTCCTGCCCCTTCTTCTGCAGGGCGTTGTAGCCGCTGGTGTCGGCGTCGTTGTGGGCGCCGATGTTGTTCGGGTCGCTCTTCAGGTAGGTGTCCTCGGCCTTGGCCGTACCGAGGTAGCGCAGCAGCTCCCTGGCGCCGTCCTCGTTGCGTGGGCGGGGCGCCATCATCACGCCGTCGATCGGCGCCTCGACCGCGTCGGTGCCGACCGCCGAGTCGACCTCGGGGAACGGGAAGAAGTCGAGGTCGTCGCGCTCGGCGCCCTCCGGGAACTGCTGGCCGACGAACATGCCGAGCACGTACATCCCGCTCTCCTTGCGCAGCAACGACTGCGCGGCCTCCTGCCAGGTGCGGCCGAGCGAGTCCGGCTGGTGCAGCGGCAGCAGGCCCCGCCAGGTGTCGAACACGGTCTTGACCTCGGACGACTCCCAGGACTGCTCGCCGGCCATCAGCTCGACGTGGAAGTCGTAGCCGTTGATCCGCATGTTCAGGTAGTCGAACGTGCCCATCGCGGGCCAGCCGTCGGAGTCGCCGAACGCGAGCGGGACGAGTCCGTCGGACTTCATCTTCGCGGCAAGGGTCTTGAACTCGTCCAATGTGGCCGGTGGCTCGTAGCCCTTCTCCTGCCAGACGCTCTTCCGGTAGAAGACGGCCCACGGGTAGTAGTACAGCGGCACGAAGTACTGCTTGCCGTCCGCGCCGGTGGACTGCTGCTTCATCGCGTCCGAGAAGCCGCCGCCGATGTCGGCCCACACGTCGCTGATGTCGCCGATCAGGCCCTGCTCGGCGAAGAACTGCATGCGGTTGCCGGCGAACCAGCCGAAGACGTCGTCCGGACCGCCCTGAAGGTAGTTGTTGATGTTCTCCTGGAAGGACTGGTGCTCGATC
>DATMEB010000255.1:0-3768 GCA_035557095.1 Nocardioidaceae bacterium
GGATGCGTCGATGCGCTCATGCTCTCCTGCCTGCTCTCGGAGGTTCGGTGGTGCCCCTGTCGACTCTGTCGGGCTGGTCGGCGCCGGTCAGGCACCCCAGCCTGCCGCCTCCCCGCCGACGCGCTCGCAACCGCCCAGCGCGAGGGCGACGTGCTCGGCGGCTACGAGGTCCTGCGCGACGCCTACGCGACCGACGTCCGGCCCCTGCTCGCGGAGCTGCGCGAGGACCTGGGCATCGACCCGGACCCGATCGCCGCGTACCGCCGCTCCGGTCACCAGGAGCGGTTGGAATCCGAACGCATCGGCGGCCGGGCCGCGAGCTGGTGAGGACGACGATGGGCGCCAACACGCACCCCGAGGTCGCTGAGCTGATCGCGCGGTCCAACCGGCTGGGGTCGGACCGGCGCAACACCAACTACGCCGGCGGCAACGCCTCGGCCAAGGCGGTGGCGACCGACCCGGTGACCTCGCAGGACGTGGACCTGCTGTGGGTGAAGGGCTCCGGCGGTGACCTGGGCACGCTGACCGAGTCCGGGCTGGCCGTGCTCCGCCTGGACCGGCTGCGCTCGCTGGTCGACGTCTACCCAGGCGTCGAACGCGAGGACGAGATGGTCGCGGCGTTCGACTTCTGCCTGCACGGCAAGGGCGGTGCCGCACCGTCGATCGACACGGCCATGCACGGCCTCGTCGAGGCCGCACACGTCGACCACCTGCACCCCGATGCCGGCATCGCGTTCGCTACCGCGCAGGACGGCGAGGCGCTGACCAAGGAGTGCTTCGGCGACCGCGTGGCCTGGGTTCCGTGGCGACGGCCCGGGTTCCAGCTCGGGCTCGACATCGCCGAGATCCGCAACGCCAACCCGCAGGCGATCGGTGTGATCTTGGGCGGGCACGGCATCACGGCGTGGGGTGACACCAGCGAGGAGTGCGAGGCGCGCTCGCTGGAGATCATCCGCATGGCGCAGGACTACATCGACCGGCACGGCGGGCCGGAGCCGTTCGGGCCGGTGGTCGAGGGCTGGGAGGCGCTGCCCGAGGAACAGCGTCGCGCCCGCGCGGCCGCGATCGCACCGCTGGTCCGCGGCCTGGTCTCCACCGACCGCCCGCAGGTCGGCCACTACACCGACAGCGACGCTGTGCTGGCCTTCCTCGCGCGCGAGCGGCATCCCCAGCTCGCCGCGCTGGGCACCTCGTGTCCCGACCACTTCCTGCGGACGAAGGTGCGTCCGCTGGTGCTCGACCTGCCGCCGTCGGCGCCTCTCGAGGAGGTGGAGACCCGGCTGCGCGAGCTGCACGAGCAGTACCGCGAGGACTACCGCGCCTACTACGAGCGATACGCCGAGCCGGACAGCCCCCCGATGCGCGGCGCCGACCCGGCGATCGTGCTGGTGCCCGGTGTGGGCATGTTCAGCTTCGGCAAGGACAAGCAGACCGCCCGGGTCGCGGGCGAGTTCTACGTCAACGCGATCAATGTCATGCGCGGCGCCGAGGCGATCTCGACGTACGCACCGATCGACGAGCGCGAGAAGTTCCGCATCGAGTACTGGGCGCTGGAGGAGGCCAAGCTGCAGCGGATGCCCGCGCCCAGGCCGCTCGCGACCCGCGTCGCGATGGTCACCGGCGGTGGCTCCGGGATCGGCCGTGCCACCGCGCGGCGGCTCGCCGCCGAGGGCGCCTGTGTGGTGGTCGCCGACCGCGACGCCGGCACTGCGGCCGAGGTCGCCGAGGAGATCGGCGGTCCCGACCGGGCCGTCGCGGTCACCGTCGACGTCACCGACCAGGACGCGGTCGCGCAGGCGCTCGCCGAGGGCGCGCTCGCGTTCGGAGGCGTCGACCTGGTCGTCAACAACGCAGGGCTGTCGGTGTCCAAGCCCCTGCTGGAGACCTCCGCCGAGGACTGGGACCTCCAGCACGACGTGATGGCCAAGGGGTCGTTCCTGGTTTCGCGCGAGGCGGCGCGGATGATGACGAAGCAGCGCATGGGCGGGGACATCGTCTACATCTGCAGCAAGAACGCTCTCTTCGCCGGCCCGAACAACGTCGCGTACGGCGCGGCGAAGGCCGACCAGGCGCACCAGGTTCGGCTGCTCGCCGCCGAGCTCGGCGAGCACGGCATCCGGGTCAACGGGGTCAACCCCGACGGCGTCGTGCGCGGCTCCGGGATCTTCGCCGGCGGCTGGGGAGCGCAGCGCGCGGCGGTCTACGGCGTACCAGAGGAGGAGCTCGGCGCGTACTACGCCCAGCGCACCCTGCTCAAGCGCGAGGTCCTGCCCGAGCACGTGGCCAATGCGGTCTTCGTGCTCACCGGCGGCGACCTGTCGCACACCACCGGTCTGCACATCCCGGTCGACGCCGGTGTGGCGGCGGCGTTCCTGCGCTGATGCAGCACTCCATGCACGTCGCCGTCGACCTTGGAGCGTCGAGCGCCCGGGTGATGCTCGGTCGCGTGGGCGACCGCACGCTCGACCTGCGCGAGCTGCACCGGGCGTCGAACCGGCCGGTGCGCCTGCCCAGCGGGCTGCACTGGGACGTGCTGGCGTTGTACGCCGCGGTGCTCGATGGGCTGCGCGCCGCCGGCCGGGAGTCCGGGCAGCCAGACAGCATGGGCATCGACTCGTGGGCCGTCGACTACGGCCTGCTCGACGCCGACGGCGCGCTGTTGGGCAACCCGCACCACCACCGCGACAGCCGCACCGACGGTGTGCTCGACCAGGCCTTCGCGAAGGTGCCGGCGCAGGAGATCTACCGCATCACCGGGCTGCAGTTCCTGCCGTTCAACACGGCCTACCAGCTGCTCTCCGCACTCGGCAGCGCGCAGCTCGACGCGGCCGAGAGGCTGCTGCTGGTCCCGGACCTGCTGGCGTACTGGCTCACCGGCGTGCAGGCGACCGAGGCGACCAACGCGGCCACCACCCAGCTGTACGACGTCGACAGCGGGTCGTGGTCGAAGGAGCTGATCGACGCCTTCGGGCTGCCCGCACGGATCTTCGGCCCGATCGTGCAGTCGGGGGAGCGGATCGGCGACCTGACCGCCGCGGTCCTTGAGGAGACCGGGCTGCGCGAGCCGTTGCCGCTGCTGGCCGTCGGCTCGCACGACACCGCGTCGGCGGTGATGGCCGTCCCCGCCGCCGATGACGCGTTCGCCTACGTCTCCTGCGGTTCCTGGTCCCTGGTCGGGCTCGAGCTCGACGCGCCGGTGCTGACCGACGAGTCCCGGCACGCCAACTTCACCAACGAGCGTGGCGTCGACGGCAGCATCCGCTACCTGCGCAACGTGAGCGGACTGTGGCTGCTGCAGGAGTGCATCCGAGTGTGGAACCGTGCCGGCCACGGCGCCGACGTCGAGAGCCTGGTCGCGGAGGCCGCCCGGGAGCCGGCGTTCGCGTACCTGGTCGACGCGGACGACCCGGTGTTCGTCGCGCCCGGCGACATGCCGGAACGGATCGCACAGGCGTGCCGGGACACCGGCCAGCAGGCGCCGGCGACACCGGCGGCAACGGTGCGCTGCATCCTCGACAGCCTCGCGCTGGCCTACCGGCGCACGCTGCGCGACGCCCAGCGGCTGTCCGGGAAGCACGTCGACGTCGTGCACGTGGTCGGTGGCGGCTCGCAGAACGCCCTGCTGTGCCAGCTCACCGCCGACGCCTGTGGGCTGCCCGTCGAGGCCGGGCCGGTCGAGGCGACCGCACTGGGCAACGTGCTGGCACAGGCGCGTGCCTTCGGCACGGTCGACCCGGACCGGTACGACGTACGACGGCTGGTGCGCAA
>DATMEB010000256.1:0-3610 GCA_035557095.1 Nocardioidaceae bacterium
GGCTTCCTGGGAAGCCTCGCGGCTCCGTCGACGGTCACCGGCTCGCCGACCGGCTTCAACCGTGTCGTCGTGACCGGTCCGAACGGCAACGTCGTGGGCCGCACCAACCTGTTCGCGGTCGCGGGCCAGATGTCGGCCAACACCGCCATGACGTCCGTCGGCGCCGACGCGCTGAACATGCGCGCCACCGCGGCCGGTCGCCAGCGCGTGATCCGCTACTCGAGCTTCGGCACCGCGAACGCGACGCCGCAGGTCGTGAAGGCTGGGGCCAACCCGGGCCGGTTCGCGGTCAACACCAGCGCTTGCGCATCCGTGGCGCCTCAGGCTGCCTGCAACATCCGGGTGACCTACCTGCCGCAGAACAACCGCACTGCCACTGCACGCCTGCGGATCACCGACAACAGCTCGGCGGCAGCGCGCGTGGTCACGCTGACCGGCACCGGCCAGGACACGCGGCGTGCCCGGGTGGCGGCGTCCACCCCGCGTCGCGGCCAGCGGGTCGGCGTCAACAAGAACGTGTCGGCCCGGTTCAACGAGGCCGTCAGGGGCGTCAAGAAGAGCTCGTTCACGCTGACGAACCAGAGCAACGGCAACAAGGTCCGCGGCAGCGTCTCGCGCGTCGGTCAGACCAACCGGTACGTCCTCAACCCGCGGCGGAGCCTCGACCGCGGCACGACCTACCGCGTTCGTCTGGTCGGTGGCAAGGCCGCGATCCGCGACCTCGCCGGCAACCCGCTTCGCACCAAGGCCTGGAAGTTCCGCACCCGCTGACCTTCCGGTTCTGAACTGACACACGGCTCGCGGCCGTCGGCACCCGCCGGCGGCCGCGAGCCGTGTGTGTGCCGACCGGTGTGGTGACTCCCACACCAGGGTCGGCCGGGGCGCTCGGACACGCCCCGTAAACTCGAGCGTCGCGCCTTCGTCCATTCCAGGGGAGTCCCACCGTGCACCAACGACGCAGTGCGGTCGTCGCGCTCTGCGTGCTGGTGGCCCTGGTGACCGGCGCCTGCATGAGCGCCACCACGTCCCGCGTCACCGCCGAGAACGGCGGTGCGGTGCGGAGCAACGACGGTCTCGACGTACAGACCTCGGGCAGGTCGGCGCTGCAGGCCCTGCGTGACCAGCCGGGCGACCAGCCGGGCGTCCAGGCCCCGCAGGGCCCGGAGCCGGCAGCCCCGGCGGACCCGGACGACCCGGCGCCCGGCTACGACGAGCCGCAGTGGCAGCTCTCCCCGCAGTGGGCGCTCAACCCCGAGCTGCTCCAGGGCACCCCCCGCTTCCGGCAGCTGACCCGCAAGGGCGCACCCACACCAGGTGAGCAGCCCAACATCGTGATGATCACCACCGACGACCAGAACGTCAACGAGATGCGCTGGATGCCCAAGACCCGGGCACTGCTCGGTGGTCCCGGCGCGACGTTCTCCGACTCGATCTCGCCGCACCCGCTGTGCTGCCCGGCGCGGGCGATGACGCTCACCGGCCAGTACGCGCAGAACAACGGCGTGCGCAGCAACTTCTGGCCCTCCGGCGGCTACTACAAGCTCGACAACACCAACACGCTGCCGGTGTGGCTGCAGGACGCGGGCTACGAGACCGCCTTCATGGGCAAGTACCTCAACGAGTACGGCCTGCTCGACCCGCATGACGTCCCCCCGGGCTGGGACCACTGGCGGTCGGCGGTCGACAGCGGGGTCTACGACTACTACGACTACGCCATGAACGAGGACGGCCGGGTCACGAAGTACACCGACTCGTACCAGACGGAGTACTACGCCGACGAGACCGAGGATCTGGTCGCGCAGATGTCCGGCGACGACCAGCCGTTCTTCCTCTGGCAGTCCCATCTCGCACCGCACTCGGCCTGCCCGGCCGACTACAGCGCCCAGGGATGCTGGGAGTCGCCGACGCCGAGCATGTCCTCCGACGGGCTGTTCGACAAGGTGCGGCTGCCGCAGCGACGCAGCCCGGCGTACAACGAGGCCGACGTCAGCGACAAGCCCAAGTGGATCGGCAGCCGACCGCGGCTCGGCCAGGGCGAGCGCCGGCACCTCACCGAGCTGTTCCAGCGCCGCATCGAGTCGCTGCAGCCCGTGGACGACGCCGTGGCGCGCACGGTGTCGGCACTCGACGAGGCGGGCGAGCTCGACGACACCCTGATCATCTTCACCTCCGACAACGGCTACCTGCTCGGCGAGCACCGCTTCTCCGGCAAGATCGTCGGCTACGAGCCGTCGCTGCGGGTGCCGCTGATGATGCGCGGCCCGGGCGTACCCGCGGGGTCACGGTCGACCGAGACCGTCGGCACGCTCGACCTCGCGCCCACGATCGCCGACGCAGCCGGCGCCACCCCCGGGCTCGACGTCGACGGCCGCAGCATCCTGCCGATCGCCGGCGGCGACGCGCGCGGCTGGGACACGCTGCTCATCCAGGGCGGCCCCCGGCTGCCGAACAGCGGCGACGAGTGGATCTACCGGGGCGTGCGCACCGAGCGCTACACGTACATGGAGTACCGGCGAACGGGGGAGCGGGAGCTGTACGACCGCCGCCTCGACCCGTACCAGCTGCGCAACGTCGCCGGCGACCCCCGATACGCCGCCGCGCAGGCCGATCTGCGGCGGCGCCTGATGGCGCTGCAGGACTGCGCCGGGGCCGACTGCCGGCAGCGGTTCGGGCCGGTCGTCGGCCCCCAATCTCCCGCGCAAAGGTGACGCACCCCACAGGGCATTCCTGTAACGGAAAAATCGGACCCGAAATTGTCGCCGACGCCGTTTGAAGTGGGCCGAAATCCATGCTTATTCTCGCCGGGCAAGCGAAGAACCGCGCCGGGTACGCCGAGTCCTGCCCGCCTGGCCGGTCCCACTTATAAGAAGCAGGGGGCAGGAGTGGGGGACCCACTTGTGCGTCATCGAGTCGAACCAGGCTCGTGTGGCGCTAGGGGTTAAGTCGCCGTAAAGCGGCCGAGCACCTTCTCGCTCGAACCCGACAGCTGACCTCACAGGCGTGGGAAGGGATATTTCTGCATGCCTGCGAACCGTTATGTGCCCAAGCATCGGGCGATCAAGGAAAGCGCTGCGAAGACCTGGAAGCGTGCTGCCGCGCTAGGTGCCACGGTGCCCACCGCCCTCGCGACCGGTGTTGCCATCGGCGGCCCCGCCGTGGCCGCCAGCCAGCGCCAGGAGAAGATCCACAACGCGCTCGAGGTCGCGCGCAACCAGAAGGGCGACCCGTACTCCTACGGCGGCGACGGGCCCGGCTCGTTCGACTGCTCCGGGCTCGTCCAGTACGCCTACGGCAAGTCCAACATCAAGATGCCGCGTACGACGGACGCGCAGGCAGGCCGGGCGCGCACGATCGCCAAGGAGGACATGCGCAAGGGCGACCTGATGTTCTTCGAGGACGGCGGTGACGTCTACCACGTCGGCATCTTCGGCGGCTGGAACGGGAACCAGCGCCGTCGCGTCCTGCACGCGCCGAACGAGGGCGAGGACGTGCACACCGAGCTGGTCTGGACCAACGACTGGCACGCGGGCACGCTGCGCGGCGCCTGAAACCGTGACGAGTGACACGAAGGGCCGGCCTCCGCAAGGAGGCCGGCCCTTTGTCACACTGG
>DATMEB010000257.1:0-34249 GCA_035557095.1 Nocardioidaceae bacterium
AACCGGATCGGTCGCCGCAGCTCAGCCCCACGCGGGGCGGTGGTCTCGGCCCGCACCAGCTGCCAGACGCTGCGCACGGGCCGTTCGTGGTCGATGAAAGTGGTCACCGCGTACGTTGCGAGCACGCTGAGCACGACCTCCCACACCGGAGGCACACTGACCCGCATCGGCAGCACCGCCTCGACCAGCAGCAGCACCGTGAACAGCAGCAGCCAGATGCCGTAGGCGGAGTAGCGGGCCGACCAGGGCAACGTCATGCCGGCCGGACCCAGCCACACCGCGTCTACGCGATAGACCTCGTCATCAGGACGCAGCCGCACCAGCGATCAGCTCTGGAAGACGAAGTTCGCGATGTTGTCGGCGAACCCGTAGAACAACGCCGCCCCCGCGATCACCGCACACCCCAACATCACGTTGGTGATCGTCATCGCGTTCTCGCTCATCCGCCCCTTGCGGGCGCTGGCGATGATCCCGATCCCCACCACCAGCAGAAGTATCGGAACGATGTTCTGCACGCCCCACTGGACGATGCCGTCGGAGTTGATGTTAGGAGCGGCATACATCAGGTC
Source organism: Nocardioidaceae bacterium (assembly GCA_035557095.1). Lineage (GTDB taxonomy): Bacteria > Actinomycetota > Actinomycetes > Propionibacteriales > Nocardioidaceae > JALZDI01. The sequence goes on from DATMEB010000257.1 coordinate 570, forward strand.
AGATGAGCGGCTCATGGCACTGCACCTCCTCAAGATCCCCACGAGGTGCAGCACCCGTTTCGTGCCGCACCCCCCAGGCGGTGTGAACACGAACGCGTACAAAATCGCGGCGACAGCCGCCAAGACCTAGGCGACGCGCCGTAAACGAGTAAGAACTCTGGGTGACAAGCCGGGTGACACCAGCAATCCCACGATCAGGGCTGGTCGGCTGACAGCTACAGGCATCCCTTCCACCGCGAGATGTAGCCAAGGATGTAGCCAAGGAGCCGGGACGCCACGGCGCTCGCGAAGCCAGGGAGGACGAACCTGAGCGTGAATGGGACCTCAGGTGACGAAACTGGAGTAATCTAGTTATTTTTGCAAGGCGGGGGTTGGGAGTTCGAGTCTCCTCGTCTCCACCAATAACGAACCCGTCCCCGGTCACCCCATACCCCCCATTCCCGAATTGTCTTTCACGTCGCGAAAGCACCATGGACGCTCGAGACGCCCCTTCGCTAGATCTGAGCGAGGTCGACTCACGCCGTTGAGTCACTGGCCCATGGCCGACGACCGAGCTTCGCCGTCGACCGTCGGCTACAGACCTTCGCCTCACAGGAGCTGGGGACCACCGACGTGAGTAACAAGGCGACCGCGGACCGGAAGCGCAACCTCTGGCTCGTCCTTCCCGTCATTGCGCTGCTGCTGGCCGCCGCCGGCTGTAGTGGCGGCAGCGGTGGGAGCGGGGGCGACCCGGGGAAGCCTCAACGCGGCGGCAGCATCACCGTGCAGCTGCCGTTCGAACCGTCGGCGGGCCTCAACTTCATGGAAAGCGACGACCCGTCCCTGATGCAGGTGCTCTCCGGCACGGTCTACAGCAAGCTCGTGGACCTGCGCGCCGGCGAGGGGGTGACCGGGATCGAGATCGTTCCTGACCTGGCCACGGACTGGAAGGTGTCGAAAGACGGGCTGACCTACACGTTCGACCTGAGGCGCGACGTGAGGTGGCAGGACATCCCACCGGTCAACGGCCGGCCGTTCACCGCGGACGACGTGGTGGCCACCTTCGAAGGGCTGCAGGCCAGCCAGTCGCCGCACCAGTGGATGGTCGAGCCGGTCAAGAGCATCCAGGCCAAGGGCGACTACCGCGTGGTCTTCAAGATGAGGCACCCGTACGCGCCCTTCCTCGAGTACATGGCGCACCACTTCAACGTGGTCCTCCCGCGCGAGGGAGTCGAGGGGCAGTACGACATGGCGACCAAGGCGATCGGAACCGGTCCGTTCGTGGTGGGCAGCCACAAGCCGGACGTGGAGTGGGTGCTCGAACGGAATCCGACCTACTACCAGGAGGGCAAGCCCTACCTCGACGAGATTCGGATGCCCGTCATCAGCGACGCCACGGCGGTCACCGCCGCCCTGCGCAGTGGCCGGCTCGACGTCGGGTCCCTGCCGTTCGATGTCGTCGAGAGCCTCTTCCGCGACGACGACGGCTTCACCGTCATCGAGCAGCCCAGCTCCCTCGTCAGCTTCAACATCAACACGAACCGGAAGCCGTTCACCGACCCACGAGTTCGGCGAGCAGTGATGTTGGCGGTCGACTGGGAGACCATGGGCAGGGAGACGCGCGGCAGGATCAACTACACGTCGCTGCTTCGTCCAGAAATCACCGACGCTGCATTGACCGGTGCGGAGGTGCAGGCGGTCCGGCCCTACGACCCGGCGCGCGCCCGCGAGCTGCTGGCCGAGGCGGGCTACCCGAACGGGTTCACGACGGACCTGCTGGTGCAGCAGCTCAGCGACGCCGATGTGCGCGAAGGGGAGTGGATCGTCGCCGACCTGGCAAAGGTCGGGATCGATGCGGAGATCAACGTTCTCGACCCGGGTACGGCGATCCTGCGACGCCAGGGCCACCAGTTCGGGCTCAGCAAGGCCGTGCGTTCCGTGATCTTCCCCGACCAGACGATCCAGGACCTTCGTAGCGCCTCGACGGAGAACTACTCGGCCATCTCCGATCCCAAGGTCGACCAGATGATCGCCGAGTCACGCAGGGTGCTCGACCCCGAGGCCCGCAATGAGCTCTACCGCGAGATCCAGAGGTACATGGAGACCGAGGTGGCAGCTGCGGCACTGCCGGTGCAGTACTACCAGTTCTGGGTGACCAGCGGTCGCGTGCAGGACTACTTCCAGTCGCCCATCTACCGGGGTCACAGCTATGCCGACGTGTGGGTGAGCGACTAGCCGGCTGAGCCTGCCGTGCTCCGCAACGAGTGGGGCGAGGCATCGAGCAACGAGGAGTGGTCAACATGCCCGGGGCACCTCTGCTCGAAGTGAGCAATCTGCGCGTCGGCTTCTCCACACGGCACGGTCGTGTCGAGGGTGTCAGCAACATGTCCTTCACCGTGGCCGAGGGCGAGACGGTGGCGATCGTCGGTGAGTCCGGCTCGGGCAAGAGCGTCACCGCGCTGTCGATCATGGGCCTGCTGGACGGCGGACGCATCGAAGAGGGGTCGATCCGGTTCCGCGGGGAGGACATCACGCGGCTCGGACCGAAGCAGATGCGGGAGATCCGGGGCGAGCAGATCGCCATGGTCTTCCAGAACCCGATGGCTGCGCTCGATCCGCTCTACACGGTGGGAAACCAGGTCGCCGAGGCGATACGAATCCACCGCGACGTGAACGCTTCGGCGGCGAGGGCGCGCGCCGTCGACCTGCTCCGGGAGGTCGGCCTTCCAGACCCCGAGCGCCGGGCAGGCTCCTATCCTCACGAGCTGTCCGGCGGCCAACAGCAGCGCGTCGTCATCGCGATCGCTCTGTCGTGCAACCCGTCGCTCCTCATCGCCGACGAGCCGACCACGGCACTGGACGTGACGGTCGAGGCCCAGATCCTGCGGCAGATGCGCAGCCTGCAGCGGGAGCACAACACCGCCCTGCTGTTCATCACCCACGACATGGGGGTCATCGCCGAGATGGCGGATCGGGTGGTGGTGATGTACGCGGGACAGATCGTCGAGCACGGAAGCGTCGAGCAGGTACTCAACGACCCGCAGAACCCGTACACGGCGGCGCTGCTGCGATCGATACCGACCCCGACGATCAGCCGCGACGCAGCCATCCCGGCGATCAGGGGATCGGTGCCGAGCCTGCACGACGTGCCGCCCGGCTGTCGGTTCCACCCGCGCTGCCCCGAGGCCTTCGAGCCCTGCGCCGCCGAGGAGCCGCCGCTGCTCTCGTTGACGGAACAGCGGGCCAGCCGGTGCTGGTTGCACGACCGGTCGGACAGTGAGCTGGCGGCGGCGCACAGTTCGTCCGGCCATGCCGCGCCGATCGAGTCGGGAGCCGAGTCGGGAGCCAAGTCGGGAGCCAAGTCGGGAGCAAACAGTGTCCGTTGAAGCCGTCCCGCGCACGCAGTTGGACGCCGCTGCGCACGAGCCGCCGATCCTCGAGGTGCGAGACCTGGTCAAGCACTACCCGGTCCGGAACGGCCCGCTGCGCCGCGGCTCGGGCTCGGTCCGCGCGGTCGACGGGGTCTCCTTCAGCGTTCCCCGCGGCAAGACCATCGGCCTGGTCGGTGAGTCGGGGTCGGGGAAGTCGACGACTGCGCGGCTGGCCAACCGCCTCATCGAGCCGACCTCCGGGCAGGTCTACTTCGACGGCGAAGACCTGCTGGCTAAGCCGAGGCGGGAGCTCAAGGCGGTTCGCCGGCGCATGCAGATGGTCTTTCAGGATCCGTTCGGGTCACTGAACCCGAGGTTGACCGCGTTGGACATCGTCGGAGAGCCCCTCCAGGTGCACCGGGTCGCTCGCGGCAGGGCGCGTACCAACCGGGTCGTCGAGCTTCTCGAGACCGTCGGACTGTCCGGTCGCGACCTCTATCGGTACCCACACCAGTTCTCCGGCGGGCAGGCGCAGCGACTCGGTATCGCCCGGGCACTGGCGACCGACCCGGACGTGATCCTGTGCGACGAGGCGGTCTCGGCCCTCGACGTCTCGGTCCAGGCGCAGATCCTGAACCTCCTCAAGCACCTGCAGCGCCAGCTCGGTCTCTCCTACCTGTTCATCGCGCACGACCTGAACGTGGTGCGGTACATGGCAGACGAGCTCTGCGTGATGTACATGGGCGAGATCGTCGAACGCGGCGACAGCGACGCCGTCTTCGCAGCGCCCAGGCACCCGTACACGCAGACGCTGCTGGCAGCCGTTGCGGGCTCCGACCCGGCGACGGCACGAACCAAGGAACGGGCGATGGCCAGGGGCGAGGTTCCCAGCCCGAGCGCACCGCCCAGCGGGTGTCGCTTCCACACCCGCTGCCCGCTCGCCTTCGAGCGCTGCAGCACGGAACCGCCGCGTCAACACGCGGATCCCGCGACCGGGCGCGCGGCGGCCTGTCATCTGCTCGACGTCGCCGAGGTCAGGTAGCCATGGTCAGGTACACGCTGCAGCGCCTCGGCTATGGCGCCGTCGTGCTGGTTCTCGTCACGGTGTTCGTGTTCGTGGTGATGTCGTTCATCCCCAGCGACGCCGTCGACCTCATGCTGGCCGACACCGGGGCGACGCCGCAGCAGGCGGCGCAGCTGCGCGCTGAGCTCGGACTCGACCAGCCGGTGTACGAACAGCTCGCAGGTTTCCTGGGTGGCGCGGTCCAAGGCGACTTCGGGAGATCGCTCTACACCAACGAGCCGGTGATCGACCTCTTCCTGGCACGCATCCCGGTGACCCTGCAGCTCGGCGTCCTCGTGCTGGCCGTGAGCACGATCGTCGGGCTCCTCCTCGGCCTGGTCGCGGCCGTGCGTCGCGACACGAAGACCGACGGCGCCATCCGCGTCGTCGCGGTCGCCGGTCTCTCCGTACCCAACTTCGTGGTGGGCCTGCTGCTGCTCACCGCCCTGGGGATGTGGTTCGCCTGGTCGCCGCCGATCGTCTACGCCGGGCCTACGGAGGACTTCGGGTCCTGGCTCCAGCAGATGGCCCTGCCGGCGATCGCGCTCGGTACGTCCGCCGTGGCCGGCACCACCCGGATGGCGCGCTCCTCGCTGCTGGAGAACCTTGGCTCGCAGTTCATCCGGACGGTCCGGGCGAAGGGGGCATCCGAGCGTCTGGTGCTCTTCAAGCACGCCCTGCGCAACTCGATCATCGCCGTCCTCACGTTGCTGGGAGTGAGTCTCGGTACGGTGCTGGGCGGCTCCGTCATCCTCGAGCAGATGTTCTCCCTGCCCGGCACGGGGCAGCTCCTCTACGACGCGGTACTCGACCGGGACTATCCCGTGGTGATCGCGTGCACGATCTTCTACGCAGGCCTGTTCGTCGTCACCATGATCGTCATCGACCTGATGTACGCCCTGGTCGATCCGCGCATTCGAGCCGCAAGGGAGGCCGGCCGATGAGCAACGAGGTCATCCCGCGTGCGACGGGACCTGACGGCGCGGTGCGGCCGGCGGGTCGCAACGCAGACCCCAACACCGGCCACGTCCCGCCTCGGCGCCGCGCCCTGGCCACGTGGCTGACCGCCTTCGGAAGGTTCCTCCGAACGAAGCCCCTCGGCGCGCTGAGCCTGGCCTTCATCGTCATGATCGTGTTCGTCGCCGTGCTGGCGCCGCTGATCGCGCCGTACGACCCGCTGATGCAGGATCGGACGCGGATCTCGGAGAGCCCGTCGGGCAGGTATCTCCTCGGGACGGACGACCTGGGCCGCGACATCCTGAGCCGACTGATCTACGGGGCGCGCTCCTCGATGGTCATCGGGGTCGCCACGACGGTGATCAGCCTGACCCTGGGCACGATTCTCGGGGTCGTGTCGGGATTCCTCGGCAAGGGCAGGGACCTCGTGATCCAGCGGATCATGGACGCTATCCAGTCGGTTCCGCCGCTGGTGCTGCTGCTGTTCATGGCGGTCGTGCTGACCCCGTCCATCCAGGGCACCATCATCGCGTTGGTCGTCGTCATCACGCCGTCCTTCAACCGAGTGGCGAGGGCCGAGACTCTGCGGATCCGGGAGGAGTTCTACATCGAGGCCGCCCGGGCCACCGGCGCGGGAACCTGGCGCATCATGACCCGCCACGTGCTGCCGAACATGGCGGCGCCACTGCTGACCATGTCCTCTCTGCTGTTCGCCGGGGTGCTCATCGCGGAGTCCGCGCTGAGCTTCCTCGGCATCGGGACGCCGCCCCCGACGCCCTCGTGGGGCTTGATGCTCTCCGACGGCGTGCGCTACACGATGCTGGCGCCCTGGATGGTGATCGCACCCGGCATCGTGCTGTCGATGGCCGTCTTCGCCTTCAACCTGTTGGGCGACTCCCTGCGCGACTTCCTCGACCCACGTCTGCAGCGATGACCCTCCCCTGCTACGACCCGCTACCAGTCGCACACGCTCCGTGAGGCCGACCAGGCAACCGTGAGCACGTAGAACCCCCACAAGCACCCCGAAACCACCCAGCCCGAAAGCCCTGGCCATCACCTGGTGCAACTACCGCCACGCGGGCGTATCTTGAACATTGCAGGACACAAAGCGGGCACGCTGCGCGTTTCTCGGGCGCGCTTCAACATACTCGAGAACGACTTCGCATCACGCGGAGGCGACAGATGGGTGCGCCAGCCCCAACCGCATTCATCCACGAAGCGCTGTTCCACCAGTCTGGTGACGAACTGCTCGACGCCGTGGTGCCGTTCGTGTACGCCGGCTTCGAGTCCGGCGAGAGCGCGGTGCTGTGCTTCACCCCGCCGGGGACGGCGATGCTGCAGCGTGAGCTCGGCTACGACCCGCGCATCGCCTACCTCACCCACAGCGACATCTACGCCAACTCCGCGGGCGCGATCGCGGCGTACCAGGAGATCGTCGACACCTACGTGAGCGCCGGTGCGCGCCGGGTCCGGCTCGTCGGCGAGACGACCTTCGACTCCGGCCAGACCGACCGGATGGAGTGGGGTCGCTACGAGGCGGTCGTCAACCGCGCCATGACGCACTACCCCGTCTGGGCGGTCTGCGCCTACGACACCCGGCGGCTCGACGACGACGCGCTCGCCCTCGCCCGGCTGACCCACCCGACCGTCCTCGAGGGCAGCACCCGCACGACCAGCCTCGACTACGTCGAGCCCGCGGAGTTCCTCCGGCTGCGTCCCCCGGTCGGTCCGGAGGCACTGGAGTCGAAGGTCCCGGACCTGGAGATCAACGGGCTGTCCGACCTCGACCGGTTCCGCTTCGAGCTCGAGGTCATGCTGCTGCACAAGACGCGCCTGGCCCAGCCGACGGCCGACTTCATCCTCGCGGCGAACGAGGTCGCCACCAACGCGATCAGGTACGGCAAGCCGCCGGTCATCGCCCGACTGTGGATCGGGCCCGACGAGTTCATCTGTACGGTCAGCGACCACGGCGACGGCATCCCGGACCCGTTCGCCGGATACATCTGGCCCGGCAGTCGCGACGACATCCCCACCGGCGGGATGGGGCTGTGGCTCGCCCGCCGGCTCTGCGACCGGCTCGACATCTTCGACGGTCCCGATGGCCCGACGGTGCGGCTCGTCGTACGCAACGGGCATGACGCGCCGCACCCGCGGCCCAGCCGGCACCGCCACCACGGCCCCGACTTCTGATCCCCCGCGCTGACTCTCCCGGACACGTCCAGCTCCGGGTTGGTGGAGAGTGCACACGCCAACTGGGCAACGACTTTCGAGACTCGCCGCTCTCCTGCGCTGTGTCATTTTGCCTTTGGTGCATCATGGCCCCGGCACGTCTCGGGGAGTAACGGAGAACCAGTGACAGGTATGACGCGCGTGATCCGTCGGCGGCTGGCGATGATCGCGCTTCTCACCGTGTGCGGTCCGCTGCTCATCGCGCATCCGGCGCACGCCGCGCAGCCCCCGCAGGCCGCGCCGCACACCCGCACCGCGGGCAACGCCCAGACCGGCACTCCGCGACTCCCGGCGTGCGGCGCGCTGTACGTCGTGGCGCACCGCGGCGACCGTGCCTACACGGAGAACACCGTCGCGGCCTTCCGCTCAGCGGTACGCGCGGGCGCGGACGCGATCGAGACCGACGTGCGCACGGCCCGCGACCACCGGCTCGTGCTGATGCACGACAGCACTCTTGGGCGTACGACGATGGAGCGCGGCCGCGTCCACATGCTCACCGGCCGCGAGATCCACGACGTGCGCGCCGAGGACGGCCAGCGCGTGCCGTACGTCGACGCCGCGTTGCGCTTCCTGCACAACCGCGCGCGCATCACCGGCGTGCTCGAGCTCAAGACCATGACGCGCAAGAGCATGACCCGGTTGCGCCGCAAGATCGTCGACTTCAAGGTGATGAACCAGGTCACGCTTTCCAGCAAGCACGTGAAGGACCTGCGCCGGGCCAAGCGGATCATGCCGCACGTACGCCGCAAGCGGCTCACCTGGCAGCCGGTGCGGCCGCGCTACACCGCCCGCTTCGCCCACGGCGTGATCATCCCGCTCGACCGCCTCGCCGAGCCACGGGTCAAGCGTTACAAGGATGCCGGTCTCGGAGTCACCGCGATGGCGTCCACGAAGCGTCGCTCACGCCGGGAGATGGCCAAGATCGGCGTCGACGCCCTGTCCAGCAACAACATCCCCGGCTACGTCAAGCACTGCCGCACTCCGCTGCCCGAGCCCCGGCGCAAGCCGACTCGTCCGTCTCGCTCCAGCGCACATGCCGAGGAGGTTGCGGAGGCGGAGCTCGCCGACGATGCCGCGGTCGCCGCGCGACAGCTCGGCCGGATCTGGGTCGCGCTGACGCTCCCGCAGTCGCTCGACGTCTGAAGGCGCGCCGCACCTCGGGCGTGTCGCTGCGCTCTGCGCAACACCGCAGTGGGCTTATGCGTGAAGTGTCGTGCACGTCGCGCTGAGACTGCAAAAACCCTAGAAAAATAAGGAGTTCTGGGCCAAAGACGTTGCGGCGACGCGCAGGATGGGGACCGCCTCGGCCCGGAGGAGCAAGCATCGGTTGCCGCTGGCCGCCGGTGGGTCGGATATCGAACCCGGCTCGTCTCGGGACTCACAGGGGTGGGAGATCTTGACGTTCCACAAGACCGCGTGGACGCGGTGGATCATGCTGCCCGTTGCCGTCGCCACCGCCGCGACCGTGCTCGCCGCGATGCCCGCACACGCCACCCAGGCGCGCGCGACCCGCACGTCCGCGGTCGATGCGCAGGTGGCCTCGTGCCAGGCGATGCGCGTCGTCGCGCACCGCGGCTACCACCATCGGCGCACCGAGAACACGATGGGCGCGTTCCGGGCTGCCGTACGCCGCGGTGCGCACGCGATCGAGACCGACATGCGCACCACGCGCGACAACAAGATCGTGCTCATGCACGACCGCACGATCGGTCGCACGACGCGCGGAAGCGGACGCGTCGCGCGGATGACCGGTCGCGAGATCCGACGGGTGCGTACCGAGGACGGCGGCCGCGTGCCGTATGTCGTCAACGCGTTGCGCTACCTGCGGCACCGCTCGCGCCTCGACGGTGTCCTGCAGATGAAGCGGATGACCCCGACGAGCCTGCGCCGGCTGCGCTTCCAGCTCCTGCGCACCCGCACCGTGACCCAGGTCACGCTCACCAGCACCCGGCGAACCCTGCTGCGGCGTGCCCGGCGGGTGATGCCCGAGGTCGACCGGGTGTGGATCACCTGGAGCCCGGTCCGCCCGCGCCGGGCCCGCAGGCTGGTGTCCGGCGTGATGATGCCGCTGTGGCGGCTGACCCCCGAGCGGGTCCGCAACTACCGGCGCCTGGGGCTGGGTGTCGGCGCGATGACCGTCGACCGCCCCCGCCTGTGGCGCCGGCTGGCCCTGGTCGGCATCCAGACGGTCTCGACCAACGCGGTGTCCCGGTTCCGCCGGTTCTGTCGCCGGGTGACCGGTTGAGGTGTCCGCGCGGCGCCTGTGTCCACTCATCGAGACGGACGGCCAGGGTTGCTCGGACACGCGCCGGGGTAAGCGCCTAGGCTGAGGGGCCGGGGAGGAGATCGTGCAGAAGCGTCGCACCATGGCTGGGGGGCTACCAGTGGCACTGGTAGCCGTGTTCGCGAGCGCCTGCACGCTGTCCGCGCAGCCCCAGGACCGGCCGGACGCCGCCTCGGCCGTGGTCCGGGAGTCACCGAAGCCCAGCCCGGTCGTGCCGAGCGCACCGCCGGAGCGGAAGTCGATCCCGGTCGCGCGCGGCATGGTGTTCGGCGACGGCGGCCAGCAGGTCTCCATCCAGGAGGTCTCCGACGAGGTCGTGCAGTCCAAGGAGTGGAAGCAGATCTCCAAGATGCGCGACAAGGTCGAGGACGTCGCCGAGTCACTGCAGGGCAAGGTGCCCAAGGAGAAGGCGCAGCTGACCGGCGGCAGCGCCGACTTCGGCACGTTCACCTACACCTACACCGACGACGGGTCCATCCAGCCCGACCCCGCCTGGGTCGCGGAGTACATCCGCACCGAGACCGTCCCGATCCTGGGCACGGTGACGTGCCACAAGCTGATGATTCCGCAGCTGCGCGCGGCACTGCAGCAGATCGTCGACTCTGGCCTGGCCAGCGAGATCCATCCCGACGAGTACGGCGGCTGCTACGTTCCGCGCTTCATCGCCAGCGACCCCAGCAACCCGATGTCGCTGCACACGTGGGGCATCGCGCTCGACCTCAACGTTCCCGGCAACCAGCGCGGCGTCGCCGGCGAGATCGACCGCGGCGTCGTGGCGATCTTCAAGAGCTGGGGCTTCGACTGGGGCGGCGACTGGGACTACACCGACCCGATGCACTTCGAGCTCGCACGCCTCTACTGACCCGCCGCGCTCGAAGCTGCCAGCACGAACCCGCCGCGAATCCACCGCTACCCCGACGCGACGCGGGTGCTCGCGCGCGTGTGATCATCGTGGCGACATGACAACCGGCCGGCTCAGCGCGCTGAGTGCTCATCTCACGCCCAGGAACCTGGGGCTGACGGTGCTGGCGGTCGTGCTGACGGCCGCGATGACCGCGATGGGCCTGTGGCAGCTCGACTCCTACAACCAGAGCCAGGACCTCGACGCGGCTGCGACCACCCAGGCCGCGCCCGTACCGCTGGACACACTGCTGGGGCCCGACCAGGCCTTCACCGCCGGCGCGCACTCCCGCCCGGTCAGCGCCGAGGGTGAGTACGCCGACCGGCAGCTTGTCGTCGACCGCGGCAGCGAACCGCCGTGGCTGGTCACCCCGCTGGTCACCGACACCGGGTCGGCGATTCTCGTCGTGCGGGGGCTGGCTGACCCGGACAGCCGCACCGCTGCTCGGCCCGCCCCGCCGGACGGCAACGTGCGCGTCGTCGGGTCGCTGCAGCCCTCGGAGGTACGCGGCAACGACGACGACCTCGGCGACGACGTCGTACCCACGCTGAGCACCGCGCAGCTGATCAGCGACTTCGGCGCCGACCTGTACAGCGGGTTCGTCGTGCTCACCGAGCAGTCGCCGCCGTCGACGCTGCCCGCGGCGACTCCGCCGCAGCCGGACGCGTCGCTGACCGCCGGGCTGCGCAACCTGATGTACGCCGTGCAGTGGTGGGTGTTCGCCGCGTTCGTGCTGTTCATGTGGTGGCGGATGGTCCGCGAACAGCCCCGGGTAGCCTGACGGCGTGGCACAAGCACTCACCAGGTACCGCGTCATGGCCTACGTCGTGGGCGTGCTGCTGATCGTGCTGTTCGCTGCCTGGGGTCTGGAGCTCTTCCTCCCCGAGGGCAGCAGCGGTCAGCATCTCGGCGACGTCGTCACGACCTACCTCGGGGTCGCGCACGGCTGGCTCTACATGGTCTTCCTGGTGATGGCCGCGCTGCTGGCCCGCAAGGCCCGGTGGCCGCTCGGGTTCACCGCCCTGACCCTGGTGCTCGGCACCGTGCCGGTGCTGTCGTTCGTCGGTGAGCGCCGCGCCACCGCCCGCGTACGCGCGCAGATGGCCGCCGAGCAGCACGAGAACGCGCCCTCCTCGGCCTGACCGCCGCCGATGGCCGCGCCCGAGCCCGACCCCGCCCCGCGCACGGCCTTCGTGCTCGGTGGCGGCGGCGTGCTCGGCGCCGCCGAGGTCGGTATGCTGCGCGCGCTGCTCGAGCACGACCTCGCACCCGACCTGGTCATCGGCACCTCCGTCGGCGCACTCAACGGCTCGCTGGTCGCGGCCACTCCGCTGACCGACGTGGTCGAGCGGCTGACCGGCCTGTGGCAGGCGGCGTCGACCGGCCGGCAGGTGTACGGCGACCGCGCGCACCGCCGCATCAGCCGGGCCATGCGCACCGGCACCCACCTGTACTCCTCCAAGCCGCTGCGTGAAGCGCTTGTGCACGAGCTCGGCGAGACACGGTTCGAGGACCTGGCGATCCCGTTCCAGTGCTGTGCCGCGAGCATCGAGCGGGCAGCGGAGCACTGGTTCACCACCGGCCGCGTGGTCGACGCGGTCGTCGCCTCGGCCGCCGTACCCGGGCTGCTGCCGCCGGCGGTCGTCGACGGCGAGCACTTCCTCGACGGCGGCATCGTCAACTCGATCCCCGTCGGCCGCGCGGTCGAGCTCGGTGCGGTGCGCATCTTCGTGCTGCAGGTCGGCCGGATCGACCGTCCGCTGACCGCACCGCGGCGTCCGTGGGAGGTGGCCCGGGTGTCGTTCGAGATCGCGCGAAGGCACCGGTTCGCGCGCGAGATGGCGGCGCTGCCCGACGGCGTGGAGGCGCACGTGCTCCCGGCCGGGGGCACGTCGGCGCGCGACGACTCCATGCTCGCCCATCGCGACTTCACCTCGGTGCAGCACCGCATCGACCGGTCGTACGAGGCGTCTATTGCCTACCTAGCCGAGCACTTCCCGACGGGCCAGGGAGGCGGGTCGTGAGGGCCGGGTTCCACTGGTTTCGCCGGCTCGTGCTTGCCCCGGCGGTCGTGGTGCTCACGTTCGTGCTGGTGACCACGATCCCGCTGTGGTTGCTGGTCGCGGCCGCGCTGTCGCCTATCGTCACCGGACGCCTGCGGCCGCTGCGCCTGTTCTGGGTGGCGATCCTGCATCTGGTGATGGAGAGCCTGATGCTGCTCGAGCTGTTCGGGCTCTGGATCGCGTCGGGGTTCGGCTGGAAGATCCGCTCGCCGTACTTCGAGCGCATCCACTACGACATCGTCGAGACCTACCTCAACCTGTTCTACCGCGAGGCCCGCCGGGTGCTGCGGCTGTCCATCGACGTCGACGGTCCCACCCCGGACGCCTTCCCCGGCGAGCCGTTGCTGGTGTGCTGCCGGCACGCCGGTCCCGGCGACTCGTTCATCGTGCTGCACGCGTTGATGAACTGGTACCGGCGAGAGCCCCGCGTCGTACTCCGGGACACCCTCGCGTGGGACCCCGCGGTCGACGTGATCCTGAACCGGCTGCCCAGCAGGTTCATCTCCCCGGCTCCCGGCGCCGGCGGCGACGACGTGGAGGACGAGATCGCCGCGCTGGCGACCGACCTCGACGCCAACGACGCGTTCGTGATCTTCCCCGAGGGCGGCAACTTCACCCCGCGCCGGCGCGTACGCGCGATCGAGTCGCTGCGCCGTCGCGGTCACGACACGATGGCCGCCCGCGCCGAGAAGCTGCAGCACGTGCTGGCGCCCAAGCCCGGAGGGGTGCTGGCCGCGCTCGAGGCCGCTCCCGCCGAGGCCGACATCCTGATGGTCGCGCACACCGGGCTCGACCACCTGCTGACCCTGCGTGACCTGTGGCGTGCGCTGCCGATGGACAAGACCATCACGATGCAGTGGTGGCGCATCGAGCGCGAGGAGATCCCGGAGGGCCGGGAGGAGCAGATCGACTGGCTGTTCTCCTGGTGGGAGCACATCGACGGCTGGATCGCCGCGCGCCGCTGACTCCGGGCCGCGTCACGACACCGCGCACATGAATGACGCGTCACCACCTGGGTGGTGACGCGCCAATCCTGCTTCTGCGTGGGTGTGCGGAACCTTTAGTTGAGGTTGCGGTTCTCCAGCGGTGTGTCGGGGTTGGTCGGCGAGTGCGGCTGCTCCGCTGCGTCGGCCAGCGCCTCGTCGGGTGCGGCCGCGGCCGCGTCGTTGTTGTCCGGGTCCGGCACGGCCGTCGGACGCGACGGTGCGGGCGGTGGAGCCGGTGCCGGTTCGTAGGAGCTCTTCCACGCCGAGTCGGAGTCGCCGCCGGCGAACTTCTTGTACGCGAACGCGCCAAGCCCGGCCAGCCCGACCAGTACGAGCAGGTTGCGCAGCTTGTGCGACTTCTTCGGCGGCTTCAGCTCACCCTTCATCGCCGCGACGGTGGCGACGCCGCGCTGCTTGGCCTCCTCGCGGTACGGCTCGCTGACCGCCGACGCCGCGGCCACGGCGGCCGACAGCGTGGGTACGACGTCGTCGTTGAACCGGTCGTGCGCCTTCTTGGCGGCGTCCTCGGCGGCCGGGATCCACTTCTTGCTGGCCTGCTCGCGGGCCTCCTCGACGAGCGGCGCGAGCTTCTCGGCCGCCTCGTCGAAGTACGGCTGCAGTGTCTCGCGTGCGTGCTTGACGTGGGGGTCGACGTGCTTGCGGGCCTCCTTGACGTGCGGGGCCATCGCCTTGCGCGCGTCCTTGACGTGCGGGGCCATCTGCTTGCGTGCCTGTTCGATCTTGGGCTCCAACTTGTCCTTCGCCTGCTCGGCCGCTGGACCCAGCGTGTCGCGTGCCTTGTCGGCGAGCTCCCTCGCGCGGCTCTTCTTCGAGCGCCTGAGCATCGTTTCCCCTCTCGCCACGTCGATCGCGGCCTGTGCTAGACGGCGGTCTTTGCTGCCTTACCCGAATCCTGCCTGCTCACCCAGCCAACCGGTCCCGCACCCCCCAACGCAAGTGCGGGCGTGCACGAGGCGTGCCCGCCACGCGAGCGTCGGCGGCGGCCGAGGGGTGTCGGTGTGGCTTGCGGGTCGTGACAGGATGGTCGTGACCCGATGACCGATGCACCGATATATGTGCAAGGCACCGCGTGCGGCGTGCTGTGGCGCCGCACCTGAGACGAAGGGCAAGACACGTGGCTGAGGATCTCTACGCCACCCTCAAGACCAACAAGGGTGACGTCGTCATCAAGCTGTTCCCCAACCATGCGCCCACCACCGTGCGCAACTTCGTCGGTCTCGCCGAGGGCAGCCAGGAGTGGACCGACCCCGAGTCGGGCCAGAAGCAGACCAAGCCGTTCTACGACGGCCTGGGCTTCCACCGCGTGATCGAGGGGTTCATGATCCAGGGCGGATGCCCGCTCGGAACCGGCACCGGCGGACCCGGCTACGACTTCAAGGACGAGTTCCACCCCGAGCTGAGCTTCGACCGGCCGTACCTCCTCGCGATGGCCAACGCCGGGCCCAACACCAACGGCTCGCAGTTCTTCATCACCGCCGGCCCGACACCGCACCTGAACCGGCGGCACACGATCTTCGGCGAGGTCGTCGACTCCGACAGCCAGAAGGTCGTCGACTCCATCGCCACGACCACCACCGACGGCCGCGACCGGCCGGTCGAGGCGGTCGTGATCGAGACCGTCGAGATCGACAAGCGGTAACCCGAGTCGACGATGAGCGGTGGTGTGGCCGGGAGTCCGCAGCCCGAGGGGCCCGACCAGCCTGAGCAGCCCGGGTCCGCCCCGAAGGCCGTGCCGC
Source organism: Nocardioidaceae bacterium (assembly GCA_035557095.1). Classification (GTDB taxonomy): domain Bacteria; phylum Actinomycetota; class Actinomycetes; order Propionibacteriales; family Nocardioidaceae; genus JALZDI01. Next base: position 16,160 of record DATMEB010000257.1, read on the forward strand.
GGTGCTACCGGCACACCGACCGCGAGACCTACATCCACTGCCAGCGCTGCGGGCGGGCGATCTGCCCCGATTGCATGCGGCAGGCCGCGGTGGGGTTCCACTGCCCGGAGTGCGTCGAGCAGGGGCGGGCCTCGACCCCGCGTCCGCGCACCGTCTACGGCGGCGCTCTGCGTGGTCGCGGCAACGCCGTCACGCTGGCTCTGATCGGTGTCAACGTCGCGATGTTCCTGGCGCTCCAGGTCAGCAACGCGCTCGCGGTCGAGACCGTCCTAGTCGGCGGCGCGGTCGCGCAGGGTGAGCAGTACCGGCTGTTCACCTCGATGTTCGTGCACCTGCAGTTCATGCATCTGCTGTTCAACATGTTCGCGCTGTGGATCTTCGGTCCGGTTCTGGAGGGGGCGCTGGGCCGGATCCGGTTCCTCGCGCTCTACCTGCTCAGCGGGCTCACCGGCTCGGTCGCGGTGTACTGGCTCACCGACCCGAACATCCCTACGGTCGGTGCCTCGGGGGCGGTGTTCGGTCTGCTGGGTGCGGCGCTGGTGGTGTCGGTGCGGCGGGGCTACGACGTGACCTGGCTGCTCGGCCTGCTCGGCATCAACCTGGTCTTCACGTTCCTGGTTCCCGGCATCTCCTGGCAGGGCCACGTCGGCGGACTGGTCGGGGGCCTGGTGGTCGGGGCGGCGATCGCCTGGGCGCCGCGCAAGTACCGGACCGTGCTGCAGGTGGCGGCGTTCGTGCTGGTATTCGCGCTCTGTGTGCTGCTGATCGTCGTGCGCACGAGCCAGCTCGTCGTGGTCTGACCCGGCTGGCTCGGCCTGCCGGGTCCGTGACCCCGCGCGCTAGCCGTGCCGCTCCCCAGCACGCGATTGGCCGCGATACGCCCGTCTAGCGCACGCACTAGAGAGACGTATCGTCCACTGGAAACACAGCCGGCGACAGGCTGACGACCCAGGGTTATCCACAAGTTCTCCACACTGTGTGGAGAAACTACACCGGTGTAATCACAGGCCCGGCCGAGGCTGCGCGACTACTCCCACTTCATCGCGGTGATCAGGCCGAGCAGGATCATGCCCATGCCGATCCCGAGGTTCCAGTAGCCGAGGTCGGACATCACCGGGATGTCGGAACCGGCCAGGTAGAACACCACGATCCACAACAGCCCCACCACGAGCAACGTGACCATCGTCGGGGCCACCCAGCGGCCGCCGCCCTTGGGCTTGCGCGGAATGGGCGTACCGGACGAGGCCTGGTTCTTGGCCTTCTTGCGCGAACGCGACTCGGGCACCGATTGCTCCTCGATCACAGCGCGGGCGGTCAGGCGGAGCGCCTGGGGACATCGGCTAGCGTAGTCAACCCCTGACCAGCACGACACAGCGTGGGACCACCCGTGACCGATCCGCATCCTGACGACCCCGGCGAGCGCCGGTCGGCCGACGACGCCGCACGCTCGCTGCCACAGCGGCTGCGCGACCTGGTCGACTGGGGCACGCTGCGCCGTTCGGCCCTCGGGTGGCGGCTCGTGGTGCCCATCGTCTTCGCCGCGGCGGGGTTCCTGTTCGTCACCAGCGCCTCGGCCTCCGACGGCTTCGACCTCCGGCCGCAGCGACCGGCCGGACTCGCCGAGCTGGTCGAGACCGAGAGCAACCAGGTCGACCGGCTGCAGCGCCGCGCGGGCAGCATCGAGGACGACATCGACGCGCTCACCGCCCGGGTCGAGGACAGGTCGATCGACCGGCTGCAGACGCGTGCCGACCAGCTTCGGGCGCCGGCCGGGATGCTTCCGGTCGACGGCTCGGGCCTGCAGGTGACCCTCGAGGACGCTCCCGCCGACCAGCCGGTGCCCGAAGGGTTCGACGCCAACGCGATGGTCGTCCATCAGCAGGACCTGCAGGCCGTGGTCAACGCGCTGTGGGCCGGCGGGGCCGAGGGCATCACTCTGCAGGGGCAGCGGCTGATCTCCACCACCGGCATCAAGTGCGTCGGCAACACCGTGGTGCTGCACGGGGTGCCGTACTCCCCGCCGTACGACATCGTCGCGGTCGGCGACCCGGTCGCACTGCAGCAGGCGCTGGACGCCTCCGACTACGTCCAGACCTACCTGCAGTACACCCGCCCGCCGATCAACATCGGCTGGGACGTCGACCTGCTCGCCGACATCACCCTGCCCGGCTACGACGGCTCGGTGAACCTCGAGTACGCGCAGGCCACCGACGTCACCGCCGTCGACGACCGCGGCTGAACGCAGGTCCGAGTCGGCCCCAGAGCCGGCCCGGCGTCAGGACGCCTTCGGCACCCCGGCTACTCCTCGTCCGGGTCCTCGGGCGGCGGGAAGATCGGCCCGCCGTCGTCCGGCGGGGTCGGGGTGAACGTCGGCGTCGGTGTGAGCGTCGGTGTGGGTGTCGGCGTCGGTGTCGGCGTCGGTGTGGGCTCCGGGCGCGTCGACACGAACATCACCACGGTGTCCCCGGAGTCGACCCGGGCGCCGCCCTCGGGGATCTGCCTCGACACGATGCCCGCCGGCACTGTGGCGTTGGGATCCTCCTCGGTCGAGAAGTCGATCCCGCGGCTGTCGAGCTCGGCGGCGGCCTGGTCCTCGGAGAGGCCGACCAGGTCGGGGACCTCCTCGAGACCGTCGGAGAGCACCAGGGTCACGACGGTGCCCTCACGTACCTGATCGCCCTCCCCCGGGTCGGCGGCCAGCACCTCGTTGCGTTGCGAGTCGGACTCCTCGTAGCTGGTCTGCCAGCGCAGCCCCTGTGCGCCGAGCTCGTTCTGGGCCGCGGGCAGCTGCAGACCGACCAGCTCGGGCACGGCGACCGTCGGGGGACCGCTGGACACGACCAGGTCGACGGTCCCGCCGGGGGGACTGTCCTCACCGGGCGCCGGGGTCTGCTCGAGCACGATCCCTCGGGCCTCGTCCTCGTCGGCCTGGCGGGTCACCTCTCCGAGCTCGAGACCCCTGCGCTGCAGGATGCGCTCGGCGTCGTCGAGCCGCTCACCGGACACGGTGGGCACGAGCACGTTGTCGCCCTCGCTGCTGCTGAGCATCCTCGGGAGGAACAGCGCGGCCAGAATCAGCAGCACGAGTGCCACCAGGGCCGCCAGCGCCAGCAACCAGCCGCGGCGCCGGTTCTTCTTCTGCTCCTTCTCGACCGGAGGCACCGTCGCGGTGTCGGTGGTCTCGGTCCCGTAGGGCAGGAACTGCGAGGTCGCGGCCGTGGCCCCGCCGAGCGCGGCCGCGGCCGCCGCAGGCGCGGTGACCGGCTGCCCGGCCAGCGCGCGCTCGATGTCGGCGCGCATCTCGGCCGAGCTCTGGTAGCGCTCGGTGGTCGACTTGGCCAGCGCCTTCGCGCAGATCGCGTCGAGCTCTGGGGTGATCTCGGGGTCGATGCTGGACGGGGGCGGCGCCTCCTCCCGCACGTGCTGGTACGCCACCGCGACCGGGCTGTCGCCGACGAACGGCGGCCGGCCGGTCAGCAGCTCGTAGAGCAGGCAGCCGGTGGAGTAGATGTCGCTGCGGGCGTCGACCTGCTCGCCACGGGCCTGCTCGGGTGAGAGGTACTGCGCGGTGCCGACCACCGCCGCGGTCTGCGTCATCGTCGCGGACGAGTCGGCGACCGCGCGGGCGATGCCGAAGTCCATGACCTTGACGTCGCCGGAGGGCGTCAGCATCACGTTGGCGGGCTTGATGTCGCGGTGCACGATGCCCGCGCGGTGGCTGTAGTCGAGGGCGGCGAGCACGTCGGCGGTGATCTCCAGCGCCCGCTCGGGCAGGATCTTGCGCCCCTCGCGGAGGATCTCGCGCAGCGTCTTGCCCTCGACGTACTCCATCACGATGTACGGGATGGGCACGCCGGAGCCGTCGGTCGAGTCCTCCTCACCGGTGTCGTAGACCGCGACGATCGCCGGGTGGTTCAGCGACGCCGCCGACTGCGCCTCCCGCCGGAAGCGGGCCTGGAACGTCGAGTCGTTGGCGAGGTCGGAGCGCAGCCGCTTGATCGCCACGGTCCGCCCGAGGCGCATGTCGTGACCCTCGCGGACCTCGGCCATGCCGCCGCGCCCGAGCAGTCCGGACAGCTCGTAGCGGCCCCCGACCCGGGGTCGCGACGGGACGCCGCCGCTGGGTGGCTGGGTGGTCATGTCAGCTCTCAGTCCTCGCTGTCGTCAGAGTCCGTCTCTGCCCAGGTCGCCGAGAAGACCCGCGCGCTCATGCCCCTTGCCATGCTTGTCCTTGTGGCCCTTGGGTGGCTTGCCCTTGTCGTGGCCCTTGCCCTCGGAGCCGTTGCCGGGGTGGTCGACGCCTGGGTCGGCCTCCGCGGGCGGAGCTGGGGCCGGCGGCGGTGACCGCCACACTCCGAGCGTGACCGTGGCCTGCGGGGGCACACTGCCGTGCGGCTGCACATAGGCCACGGTCCCAGGTGCGCCGTCCTCCCCGCGCTGTTTACTGCGTGCGACACGCAGCCCGTCCGCCTCGAGAGCGCTGCGCGCCGCGGGGTACGGCTGTCCGACGTAGTCGGCCGGATCCACGCGTACCCGCTGCGGCTGTGCGGCGCCACCGCCCGACCCGGACGGCGCGTCACTGCCCGCCTGCGGGTCGTCGTTGCCAGTCAGCGCGAACCCGAGGGCACCGACCAGGAGCAGCACCGCCACCGCGGCCGCGAGCGGGACCAGCAGGCCGAGCCGTCGGCGCGGACGCTCCCGCGCCGGGTAGGTGCCGGTCAGCACTGCCGTGCGCTCAGGCGCGGACGAGTCGGCGGCTGGTGGCGCCGTTGCGGGGGCCCCAGACCCGGCAGCGGTGAGCAGCCCGGGCTCGTGCAGCCGCGCGGCCAGGTCGCCCGCGGTGGCCGGGCGGTCGCCCGGGTCCTTGCTCAGCGCGCTCGCGCACAGCGCCGCGAGCCCCGCGGGCACGGACGCGGGCAGCGCTGGTGGCTCGTCGCGCAGATGCTGCATCGCCACCGCGACCGGCGACCCGGCCGTGAACGGCCGGGCACCGGTGAGGCACTCGTAGAGCACGACGGCGAGTGAGTAGACGTCGCTGGCCGGCGTGGCCGGGTTGCCCTGGGCCTGTTCCGGCGACAGGTACTGCGCGGTGCCGATGACCTGGCCCGTGCCGGTCAGCGGTACGGCGTCGCCGGCCCGGGCGATCCCGAAGTCGGTGACCTTGACGGTGCCGTCGGGGGTCACGAGAAGGTTGGCCGGCTTGACGTCGCGGTGCACGATGCCGCGCCGGTGCGCCACGTCGATGCCGGCAGCGGCCTGCGCCACGATGTCGGCCGCGCGTTCCGGATCGAGTGCGCCCTCGCGAGCGAGTACGGCCGACAGCGGCTCACCGGGCACGAGCTCCATCACCAGGAACGCGGTCGCCCGCTGCTCATCGGTGTCCGGTATCTCGCCGAAGTCGAAGACCTGGGCGACGCCCGGGTGATGCAGTGCGGCCGTGTTGCGCGCCTCGGCCTGGAACCGGGCGCGGAAGGTCGTGTCGTCGGCGTACTCAGAGCGCAGGATCTTGACCGCGACCTCGCGGCCCAGGACGGTGTCGGTCGCCCGCCAGACCTCGCCCATCCCGCCGGTGGCGATCCGCTCCCCCAGCGCGTAGCGCCCGTCACCGACCGACGCCAGCGATGTCATCGGTTGATCACCGCTTCCATCACCGACTTGGCGATCGGGCCGCCCAGCCCGCTGCCGGAGATCGAGTCGCGCGAGACGTTGCCGTCCTCGATGAACGCCGCGACCGCGACCTTCGGGTTGTTCGCCGGCGCGAACGAGACGTACCAGGCGTAGGGGTTGCGCGCTGCCGAGGACTGCGCGGTACCGGTCTTGCTGCCGACCTCGATGCCGGGGATCGCGCCGGTGCTGCCGGTGCCCTCGTTGGTGACCGAGACCATCATGCTCTGCATCTGCTCGGCGGTCTCCGTCGAGGTGGCCTGGCTGAGCTCCTCGGGCTCGACCTCCTCCAGCGTCTCCAGGTCGGGCGAGCGCAGCTCGGACACCAGCTGCGGCTTCATCACCACGCCGTCGTTGGCGATGCCGGACACCACCATCGCCATCTGCAGCGGTGTGGCCGCCACGTCGAACTGCCCGATCGCGGAGAACGCGGTCTGCGGCTCGTCGGGGTTGCGCGGGAACACGCTCTCGACGTCGCCGGGCAGGTCGTCGAACACGTCCTGGCCGAAGCCGTACTGCTGCGCCTGTTCCCCGATCCGCTTCGCGCCGATGGTCATGCCGAGGTCGGCGAAGGCGGTGTTACAGGAGACGGCCAGCGCCGTGCGCAGGGTGATCGTGTCGGCACCGCACGAGCCGCCGCTCTCGTTGACCATGCTGGTCGTGGTCAGCGGCAGGTCGAGGACGGCGGTGCCGGTGACCGGACTGTCCGGTGTGTAGTCGCCGGACTCCAGCGCGGCGGAGGCCGTCACGAGCTTGAACGTCGAGCCGGGCGGGAACCGGCCCTGGATGGCCCGGTTGAACATCGGGTCGCGTGGCGCGGAGTTGAGCTCCTTCCACGCCTTGCCGGTCTTGCCGAAGTCGTGGCCGGCGAGCCGGTTGGGGTTGTAGCTCGGCGACGACGCCATCGCCAGCACGTTGCCGGTGGCCGGCTCGAGCGCGACGACCGCACCCTCGGCGGTGCCGGGCAGGGCGAGCAGTCCCTGGTAAGCCGCCCGCTGCGCGGCCCGGTCGATGGTCAGCAACGCGCTGCCGCCCTGCGGCTCCTGGCTGGTGACCAGGTCGATCACCCGGTTGACGAACAGCCGGGGGTCGCTGCCGGACAGGATCTCGTTCTGCGTGAGCTCGAGCCCGGACGAGCCGTAGATGTAGGAGTAGTAGCCGGTCAGATGGGCGTACTGCTTGGCCTTGGAGTAGGTACGCAGGAACTCGAACCGGTCCTTGACCGGCCGGCTCTGCGCCACCGGGTCGTCGGCGACCAGGATCGGGCCGCGCTCGCGGGAGAACTCCGCCTCCTGGACCCGGCTGTTGCCGGAGTCGTCGTTGAGGTCACCGGCGTTGACGAACTGCACGAAGTTCGCGTTGAGCAGCAACGCGAGGAACAGCAGGATGCAGCCGATGGAGAGCAGTCGGATGGGTCGGTTCATCGCATCCTCACCACCTGGGTGGCGTCGTCGGCGTCGGGTGTGCTGATCTGCGGCGCGGGCCGGCGGGCCTGGTCGCTGATCCGGAGTAGGAGCGCGATGATCGCCCAGTTGGCGACCAGCGACGACCCGCCCGCGGACATGAACGGCGTGGTCAGACCGGTCAGGGGGATCAGCCGGGTGACGCCGCCGATGACGACGAACACCTGCAGCGCGAAGCTGACCGCGAGCCCGACCGCGAGCAGCTTGCCGAAGGCGTCGCGGCACACCAGCGACACCCGCAGGCCGCGCTCGACGATCAGCGCGTACATCAAGATGATCGCCATCAGCCCGGTCAGGCCGAGCTCCTCACCGATCGAGCTGATGATGAAGTCGGACCAGGAGAACGGCACGATGGTCGGGCTGCCCTGGCCGATGCCCCGGCCGAGGATGCCGCCGAACGCCATGCCGTACTGCGCCTGCACGATCTGGTAGTACGTGTCGGGCTCGGCGAACGGGTCGAGCCAGCCCTTGAAACGCTCCTGCACGTGTGAGAACACCGTGTAGCCGAAGTACGCGCCCGCGGCGAACAACGCCCCGCCGACGAACAGCCAGCCCGGCCGCTCGGTCGCGACGTACAGCAGGACCACGAAGATCCCGAAGAACAGCAGCGACGAGCCGAGGTCCTGCTGGAACACCAGGATCGCCAGGCTGGCCAGCCAGCCGAGCAGGATCGGCCCGAGGTCGCGACCGCGGGGCAGGTCGATGCCGAGGAATCGGCGGCCCGCCAGCGCCAGTGCGTCACGGTTGACAACGAGGTATCCGGCGAAGAACACGACCAGGCAGATCTTGGCGACCTCGCCGGGCTGGAAGGAGAACCCGAACAGCGAGATCCAGATGCGGGCGCCGTTGATCTCGTTGCCGATCCCCGGCAGCAGCGGCAGGGTCAGGAGCAAGATCCCGAGCAGCCCCGCGGTGAAGGTGAACCCCTGCAGCCGACGGTGGTCGCGGATCACGAACAGCACCGCGCAGAACAGCGCGACACCGACCGCCGACCACATCAGCTGCGGGGGCGCGAACGGACCGCTCGTCGACCCCGCGTCCACCAGCGACTCATCGATCCGGTGCAGCATCGCCAGGCCGAGCCCGTTGAGGGCGACGACCACCGGCAGGAGCACCGGGTCGGCGTACGGCGCGAGGAACCGCACCACCAGGTGGGCACCGACCGCGAGCAGGGTCAGGCCGCCGCCGTAGGTGAAGATGTCGGACGGCACCTCGCCGTCGCGGGCCAGGCCGACCATCGCGTACGCGCCGATCCCGATCACGAGCGCCATCACCAGCAGCAGCAGCTCGGCGCCGCGCCGCTTGCGATGGACGACGGCGACCGGCGAAGCCTGGACGGCACTCATGACGTGGCTCCTGCGCAGTCGGGATCGTCGGGCAGCGGTGTGGACGTCGGCGTGGGCGACGGCCGGTTGGTGCCGGAGGTCGGGGACCCGCTCGGCTCCGGACGTCCCGCCGCGCCGTTGCGTCCACCGGTGCTGCCGTTCGGCGACGCCTGTGACGACGGCGTCCGGCCCGCCGAGGTGCGCTGGCCGTCGTTGCGCTGGTTGCGGTCGCGCGCAGAGGGCGAGCTGCCCGGCCGCGGGGACTGCGGTGGGTTGGTCTGCTGCGGCTCACCCGCCTGCGCGCAGGCGCGGGCGGTGTCCTGCAGCTCACGCACGATGTTGTGCGCGTTGGCCAGACCCGTGGCGTCGATCCCGTTGACGACGCGGTTGCGCCAGTAGGAGGGCAGCTGGGCCAGCGGCAGCCCGCTCTCCTCGTGCAGCGACGACAGCGTCACCAGCGGCACGTCGGCGTGGATGCCCTGGTAGATCGCCACACCCTCGCCGGAGTCGGCGACGTAGTACTGCTCCTGGGTCCAGTCGTAGGCCAGCTTCCCGGCGAACCCGAGCAGTCCTAGCAGCAGCGCGAGCACGACGATGCGCCGCAGCCAGCGGAACCGGCGCGGGGCACGCGGGGCGTACCGCAGCTCCTCGGGGTCGGCGCCGGCGTCGGCCGCGTGCGCGCCGCCCTCGCGGACCACGGCGGGCTGGGTCGCGGTGTCGTCGCTCATCCGGCCCCGCGCTTGCTCGGCGGCCGCGCCGACCAGCAGCGGTCCGAAGGCCGCGGCTGCCGAGTCGGGGTCGACCGGCGCGGCGCCGTCCACCACGTCGGCGACGACGCAGGTGATGTTGTCGGGACCGCCGGCGGCCAGCGCCATCTGCAGCAGCTCGAGGGAGGCGGAGTCGGGAGAGCCGGACGCGAGCACCCGCTCGATCGACGCGTCGTCGACGTAGCCGCACAGACCGTCGCTGCAGACCAGCAGGCGGTCGCCCGTACGCACCTCGAACGTGGTGAGGTCGGGCTCGGCGTCGTGCCGGCCGTCGAGCGCACGCAGCAGCAGCGAGCGGTGCGGATGGGTGCGGGCCTCGTCCTCGGTGATCCTGCCCTCGTCGACCAGACCCTGCACGAACGTGTGGTCCTGGGTGAGCTGCTGCAGGTGGGCGTCGCGCAGGAGGTACGCACGAGAGTCGCCGATGTGCGCGAGCCCCATCACGTCGCCGTCGAACATCATCGCGGTGACGGTCGTGCCCATGCCCTCGACGCTGGGGTCTTCCTCGATGATCTCGCCGAGCCGGTCGTTGGCCCGCTGCACCGCACCGGCGAGGGCGCTCAGGATGTCGTCGGGATGCTGGTCGTGCAGCCGGCGCATGGTCTGCACCGTTACGGCCGAGGCCAGGTCGCCGGCCGCGGCTCCGCCCATGCCGTCGGCGACCACCAGCAGCTGATCGCTGGCGAACCCGGAGTCCTGGTTGTTCTTGCGGACCCTCCCGACGTCAGAGGTCGCGGAGTATCGCAGTGCGAAGCTCATCGACGCCGCTACTTCCTCAGCTCGACGATGGTCTTGCCGAGCCGAACGGCGGTGCCCGGTGTGATCGCGGTCGCGCGGGTCACCCGGGTGCTGCCGATGTAGGTGCCGTTTGTCGAGCCCATGTCCTCGATGAACCACTCTTCGCCGTTGGTGACGAACCGGGCATGCCGCGTGGAGACGTAGTCGTCGTCGAGTCGGATGGTGGAGTCACCACCGCGGCCGAGCGTGATGGTCTCACCGGACAGCGGAAGCGTCTCGCCGGCGTTGCTCCCCTCGGTGATCACCAGCTTGGTGGGGCTACCGCGGCGCTTGCGTTGTGGCTTGGGCTTGGGCTGCTTGGGTTGTTTCGGTTGCTTGGCGCGCTTGGCCGAACCCGCCTGGTTGGCCGCCTGCGGTGTGTCGACGCGCGCGCCGAACAGGTCGGAGCGGATCACGGACACGGCCGAGAGGACGAAGATCCACAGCAGGGCGAGAAACCCGAACTTGATCAGGGTCAGCGTGAACTCAGACAAAGGTCACCTCGGCCAGTCCGTGGACGGGGGTTGGCTGCCGGGCCGTCGAGGATTGGTCATGGGGGGTGATTGTGCCGTGCCTGTCTGTCCGCCGCGAGTGCTGCGGATTGTCATCTTGGTACTACCGATCTCGATCTGCGCGCCGTCGTCGAGTGTGGCGTGCTGGACGCGCTTGCCGTTGACGCGGGTGCCGTTGGTGGATCCGAGGTCGACGACGGTGACCACCACGTCGTCCTCGTCGGGGCGTACCCGGATCTCGACGTGCCGACGCGAGACCCCCGGGTCGCTGACCCGCAGGTCGGCCTCGCTGCCGCGGCCGATGACCACGCCGGGCGGGTCGAGCGGGTGCTTCATGTCGTTGAGCTCGAGGATCACCGCTGCCCGGCGCACGGCGGTCTCGGTCATCCGCTGACCCTCGACCGGGGTGACCTGGGCCTGGGCCTTGCTGGTGACGCGGAACCGCCCGGTGCTGAGCTCGTCGTTCTCGTCGATCGTGAGGTTGATCGGACCGGCGAACACGTAGCGCTGCTGGTCGGCGTGCTGACGCAGCAGCTCCTTGAGCTCGGTGGACAGCGTTCCGCCGTACGCCGACAGCCGCTCGTTGTCGGCCGCGGACAGCTCGATGGTGAAGTCGTTGGGGACGAGCCGGCGCTCACGGCTGAGGACCTGCGCGGAGTTGTCCAGCTCCCGTTGCAGTGCCGCGGCCAGCTCCACCGGCTGCACGGCACTGCGGAACGCACGAGCGAAGGCGCCGGTGACCAGGCCTTCGAGACGCTGCTCGAAGCGCTGCAGGACACCCATGGCTCCTCCTCTCTGATCGCATGATTGACCGCACCGGGGCCCGTGTCTGGACCGCGGTCACTACTTGATCGTAACGTCCGGCACGAGTCACCCCTCTCCCGCCGGGGAGCGGGACCCCCCGTGCGTGCTAGTCTTTTGCGGCGCTGGTGGAGGTATTCACCGGCGCGACGCGCGAGTGGCGGAATAGGCAGACGCGCACGGTTCAGGTCCGTGTGCCCGAGAGGGCGTGGGGGTTCAACTCCCCCCTCGCGCACCACACAAACGTGATCGGCATCACCGACCCCACGATCCCCCGACTTCCCTGGCGTCGAGATTGCGCGAATGGCCCGAACGCGGTCTCGCTCCTGTCGGGCATTGCCGGGCCATTCGCGCAATCTCGACGCGAAGGTTGGCTGGGGATCCGGAGAGGATGACTGACGTGGCCTTCGACTCGCCGTGAGGGGCTGGCTTCCGCGCATCCTGCTGGTGAGCGTGCTGCTGCAGACGGCGGTCTACGCGATCCGTCCGATGGTGTCCTACCAGGCGCTGGCGCTGGGTGCCGGAGAGTTCGAGCTCGGCGCCATCGCCTCGGCGTACGCCGTGCTGTCGCTGGCGCTCGCGGTGCCCATCGGCCGCTGGGTGGACCGCTGGGGCGAACCCCGGTTCGTGGTCGTCGGCTCCGCGGTGATCGCGCTGGTGGCGCTGTGGCTGGTGTGGGTCGACAGCGTGGTCGCCCTGGCGGCGAGCCAGGCCGCGCTCGGCATGGGCCACATCATGACCGTGGTGGGCGCGCAGGCGCTGATCGCCAACCGCGGCGACCCGCTACGCCGCGACACCCGCTTCGGGCTCTTCACCGTCGTGGTGTCGCTGGGCCAGCTCGCCGGACCCGCCGTCGGCGGGTTGGTGGCGGGCAGCGGCAACGTCGCGGGATCTTCGGGACCCGCGGGCGGTGCGCAGGAGGGTCTGGGCATCGGGTTCGTCTTCGCCGTCGCTGCCGGCACCGCCGGGCTCGCGACCCTCGTGGCTGTGCTGTTGCTGCTCGCCGACTCGCGGCGGCGCGCCCACTCGGCGGAGCGGCTCGAGGTGCCGACCGGTGACGGTCCCGGCGACCGGCCGTCGGCGTGGGTTGCCATGGGCGAGGTGCTGCGGATCCCGAGCATGCCGCACGCGATGGCGGCGAGCCTCACGGTGCTGACCGCGATCGACCTGCTGGCGGTCTACCTCCCCGCGTACGGCGCGACCCACGGGCTGTCCGTGGAGACGGTCGGTCTGCTGCTCGCGACCCGTGCGGCCGCCTCGATGGCCTCGCGGCTGCTCATGCTGCCGCTGATCCGCTGGATGGGCAGGCGGCGGCTGCTCGTGCTGAGCATCGTCCTGCCCGCAGCCGCGCTCGCGCTCGTCCCCGTCCTCGACTCGCACGCGCTGCTGTACGCCGCGATGACCGTGATCGGCTTCGGGCTCGGTCTCGGTCAGCCGATCACGCTGGCCTGGGTCGCCGACCGCGCGCCCGACGAGATCCGCGGCACCGCGCTCGGTGTACGGCTCAGCGGCAACCGTCTCGGGCAGACGGTGCTGCCGAGCGCGGTCGGTTTGGTGGCGGGCGTCTCCGGCGTCGCCGGGGTGTTCGTGTCGCTGGCGGTCCTGCTCGGTGCCAGTGCAGCCGCGGTGCTCGCGACGCCGTTCGCGGGCAGGGAGCCGCCCTAGCATTTGCAAGCACCGCCGACCCCGACCGTCGGAGTGCGGTGGCATCGCTGTCCAGGTCCGACACCTCCAGAGGAGAGCCATGGCCGTCCGGGTGCAACGACAGGGACAGGTCACGGTCGTGACGCTGGACCGTCCCGAGGTCCGTAACGCCGTCGACGGCGAGCACGCGCAGGCCCTGCTCGAGACGTTCACGGCCTTCGACGCCGACGACGACGCGGCGGTCGCGGTGCTGCACGGTGCCGGGGGCACCTTCTGCGCGGGTGCCGACCTCAAGGCGGCGGCCGCGGGAACACCGTGGTTCGTCGAGCCCGGCGAGGCGGGCCCCGCCGGCATGGGGCCCTCGCGGCTGCTGCTGTCCAAGCCGGTGATCGCCGCAGTCGAGGGCTACGCCGTCGCCGGCGGTCTGGAGCTCGCGCTGTGGTGCGACCTGCGCGTGGCCGACCCGGACGCGGTGTTCGGGGTCTTCTGCCGGCGCTGGGGTGTGCCGCTGATCGACGGCGGTACCGTACGGCTGCCACGGCTGGTCGGGCAGTCGCATGCACTGGACCTGATCCTCACCGGTCGGCCGGTGCAGGCCGCAGAGGCGCAGCGGATGGGCCTGGCCAACCGCGTGTCCGCGCCGGGCCAGGCCCTGGCCGAGGCGGTCACGCTCGCCGAGCAGGTCGCGCGGTTCCCGCAGACGTGCATGCGACACGACCGGCTCTCGGCCTACGAGCAGGACGGCCTGGCGATGGTCGACGCGCTGGCCAACGAGTGGCGGCACGGTAGTTACGCACTCGACAGCGAGACCGTTGCCGGCGCCACCCGGTTCGCGGCCGGTGAGGGCCGGCACGGTCGATTCGACTGAGCGCCGAGGGCGCCGAGGGCCAGTCCGGTCCGGCGATCAGTCCTCGGCGAAGCGCGGCGGGAAGCCACCGGTGGCGATCGGTCCCCACCGGTCGATGGTGATGCGGATCAGGCACTTGCCCTGACGCTGCATCGCGTCGCGGTACTCGTCCCAGTCGGGGTGCTCGCCGGAGATCGACCGGAAGTACTCGACCAGCGGCTCGAGCGCGTCGGGCAGGTCCAGCACCTCGGCCGTGCCGTCGACCTGGACGTAGGCCCCGTTCCAGTCGTCGGAGACCACGCACATGCTGACGGCCGGGTCGCGGCGTGCGTTGTGCGACTTGGCGCGTTCGGGGTAGCTGGACACGACGATCCGCCCCTGCGGGTCGAGGCCGCACGCGACCGGCGACATCTGCGGCCCGCCGTCGCGGCGGGTGGTCACCAGGAGTCCCTTGTGCCGCTCGCGCAGAAAGTCCTCGAGCTCGGAACGGTCGGGGCGGCGCGCGGTGGCGATCGTGGGGGCCATGGCCGCGACTCTACGCAGCCGTTCAGGCAGTCGCAGCCGGGGCAGCCGCCCACCCTGAACCGTCGTGCTGGACACCGTGCGGCAGGCTTAGCCCATGGAAGAGGGACTGCGCGACCTGACCATCGGCGTGCTCGGCGGCACCGGCCCCCTGGGCAAGGGCCTGGCCCGGCGGTGGTCCGCGGCTGGCCTGCGTGTGGTCGTGGGGTCGCGGTCGGCGCAGCGCGCCGACGAGGCGGCCGCGGAGATCGGGGGGTCCGCCGCGGGCGCGGAGAACCTCGAGTGCGCGCGCGCCGCCGACGTCCTCGTGGTCGCGGTGCCCTGGGACGGCCACGCCGACCTGCTGAAGTCGGTCGCCGACGCAACCGCCGGCAAGGTGGTGGTGGACGCGGTCAACCCGCTCGGCTTCGACAAGCGGGGCCCGTTCCGGCTCGACGTGCCCGAGGGCAGTGCGGCCGAGCAGGCCCAGACCCTGCTGCCGCAGGCGCGGGTTCTCGCCGCGTTCCACCACGTGTCGGCGGTGCTGCTCAACGACCCCGAGGCCACCGATATCCCGATGGACGTGCTCGTGCTGGGCGAGGAGCGCGAGGACACCGACCTCGTCAGGTCCCTGGCCGACGCGGTGCCGGGCATGCGCGGGATCTACGGCGGCCGGCTCCGCAACGCCGGTCAGGTCGAGGCGCTCACCGCGAACCTGATCGCGGTGAACCGGCGGTACAAGACGCACGCGGGGATTAGAGTCACCGGGGTCTAGGCGCGGGAGGGAGCCCATGCACAAGAAGGTCGGTGTCACCGTACTCGGGTGGGTGCTCGTCTGCGGCGGCATCGCCGCGCTGGTGCTCCCCGGCCCCGGCCTTCTGCTGCTGCTCGCAGGCATGGTCGTGCTGGCCACCGAGTACAACTGGGCCAAGCGCCGGGTCGACCCGGTGCGCGAGAAGGCCTTCCAGGCCGCCGAGTTCAGCGTGTCCGCCTGGTGGCGGATCGCGATGACGGTGTTCGGCGGCCTGTGGCTGATCGGCCTCGGAGTCGTCTGGGGGCTCGACCCGCGGATCCCGGTGTTCTGGATCTTCGGGCCCCAGCTGCCCGCCGGCGGATGGGGCACCGGGGTGGGGCTGATCGTCTCCGGCTTCCTCGTGTGGGCGCTGCTGGTCTACA
This sequence comes from Nocardioidaceae bacterium, assembly GCA_035557095.1. Classification (GTDB taxonomy): domain Bacteria; phylum Actinomycetota; class Actinomycetes; order Propionibacteriales; family Nocardioidaceae; genus JALZDI01. Next base: position 31,637 of record DATMEB010000257.1, read on the forward strand.
GCATGCGCAGGTTCCGCGGGCCCCGTTGAGCCGTCGCCGGGCCTCGGCACCGCCCGTGGCCATCCGCGTCCGCCTCGTGGCACAGTTGCCGTGACAGGACGGGTTCACCCTCGGTGACCTCTCGGACACCCGGTGACCCCGTGATCCAGTGAGACGGGGAGTGCTCATGTTCTGGCCTCGATCCCTCCTGACCGCACTGTGCGGTCTGTCGGCCGCGTGCGCGCTGGCTCAGCCAGGGGTCGCGGTGCCGCCACCCGCGGATCGCGGCACGGCCGGGTTCTTCGCCGTGGTCACGCGGATCGACCACAGGACCGCGCAGCAGATGCGCGGCGTCTCCTGGAAGCGCGGCTGTCCCGTGCCGATCCGCGACCTGCGCACGATCCGCATGACCCACCGCGGCTTCGACGGCAGGGTGCACTGGGGCCAACTGGTCGTGCACGAGGACGTCGCGCCCCGCGTCGTGAGGGTGTTCCGCAAGATGTACGCGTCGGGCTTCCCGATCCGTCGGATGAAGCGCATCGAGAGGTACGGCGGCTCCGACGACAGGTCGATGGCGGCCGACAACACCTCGGCGTTCAACTGCCGGCCGGTCACCGGTTCGCCGGGGCGCTTCTCGGTGCACTCCTACGGCAAGGCGATCGACATCAACACGATCGAGAACCCGTACGTGAACGGCAACACTGTTCTGCCGGCGGCCGGGCGCAGGTACCTCGACCGCGGCAACGTTCGGCGGGGCATGATCGTCAGGGGCGGCAAGGTCACCAGGGCGTTCCGCAAGGCCGGCTTCGACTGGGGCGGCAACTGGACGAGCCTGAAGGACTACCAGCACTTCGAGATCCCGATCGGGTAGAGGCCACACGCTCCCCCTCTTTGGCGTCGAGATTGCGCGCGAATGCCCCGGACCGCAGACCTGTGGCCGTCAGTCGGCGGGGGCATTCGCGCAATCTCGACGCGAAGGATGCGCCGACAGCGCGGACAGCGCGAGCTCCTCGAGCAGCCCGGCCATCGCAGCCTGCGAGAGCCGTGCGCTGTGCGGCGTGGAGTTGAGCAGACCGAACGTCGCGTGCGCCGCGGCTCTGGCCGTACGCCGGTCCCAGTCCGGTCGCAGCGTCACCAGCACGTCGACCCAGATCTCCACGTAGCCGCGCTGCAGCGTGCGCACGCGCTCGCGCGCCTGTGCCGGCAGTGCCGCCCAGTCGCGGTCCTGCACGACGATCAGGTCGGGATGCTGCAGCGCGAACTCGATGTGCCACCGCACCAGGGCCGTGAGCGACTCCTGGTCCGACCCGGTGCCGGTGCTGCGAAGCCGGCCCTCGGCGAGCAGCCGCTCGCTGATGCCGACCAGCATCTCGGCCAGCATGGCGTCCTTGCGCGGGAAGTGCCGATACAGCGCCGGCCCCGAGATCCCGCACGCGGCTCCGAGGTCGGCCACCGACACGCCGTGGAAGCCGTGCTGGGCGAACAGCGCAGCCGCCGTGGACAAGATCTGCTCGCGGCGAGACGCTGCCATGGACAGAAGAGTAGACGATCTGGTTAACGATCGCTAACGTTAGCACTTGTTAACTTCGGCAAGGGACGGAGCGACGATGACGGCATCGGCCATGCGCGACCTGGTCGAGGACCTGCGCGAACGTCTCGTCGTCGCGCGCCAGGGTGGATCGGAGCCCGCCCGGGCCAAGCACCTGCAACGCGGCAAGCTGCTCGTGCGCGACCGGGTGGACCGCGTGCTCGACCCGGGCTCGCCGTTCCTCGAGCTGTCCCCGCTGGCCGCCGACGGCATGTACGACGGCGCCGTGCCCAGTGCCGGCATCGTCACCGGCGTCGGACGGGTCTGCGGTCGCGAGTGCGTGGTCGTGGCCAACGACGCGACGGTCAAGGGCGGCACCTACTACCCGATGACGGTCAAGAAGCATCTGCGCGCGCAGGCGGTGGCCTTCGACAACCGGCTGCCGTGCATCTACCTCGTCGACTCCGGTGGCGCGTTCCTGCCGATGCAGGCCGACGTGTTCCCCGACCGCGAGCACTTCGGCCGCATCTTCTACAACCAGGCAACAATGTCCGCGGCCGGCGTCGCCCAGATCGCGGTGGTGATGGGCTCGTGCACCGCGGGCGGTGCTTACGTGCCGGCGATGTCGGACGAAAGCGTGATCGTGCAGAAACAGGGCACGATCTTTCTGGCCGGACCGCCGCTCGTCAAAGCCGCGACCGGCGAAGTCGTGTCCGCGGAAGATCTCGGCGGCGGCGACGTGCATGCGCGCAAATCCGGCGTCGCCGATCATCTCGCAACCGACGACGACCATGCGCTTCGCATCGTCCGCAATATCGTCGGCACGCTGCCGCGCGAGGCGGGGGCAGGGATCGAACTGCGTGATCCGGAAGAGCCGGCGTTTGCAGCGAACGAACTCGATGGCGTGATCCCGGCCGACAAACGCAAACCATTTGACGTACGCGAAATCATCGCGCGGCTGGTGGATGGCTCGCATTTCGAGGAATTCAAGGCGCTTTACGGCACCACGCTCGTCACTGGGTTCGCGCATCTCTCCGGAATGCCGGTCGGTATCATCGCGAATAACGGCATCCTTTATTCCGAGAGCGCGATGAAGGGTGCGCATT
>DATMEB010000258.1:0-26570 GCA_035557095.1 Nocardioidaceae bacterium
GTCGCCACCGCCGCCGCCATCGCCGCCGCCGAAGTCACCTCCGCCGCCGTCACCTCCGCCGCCGTCACCTCCGCCGCCGTCGCCACCGCCGCCGTCGCCACCGCCGGCCTCGCTGGGGTCGTTGTCCCAGCCGCCGAAGCCCAGGCCAGGTGTCAGCATCGAGCCGATCAGGAAGCCGGGCAACAGCCCTGACATCGCGTAGGACCCGAAGTAGCCCTGTGCCCACGGGCTGTACGCCGGGCCGCCCTGCCAGTACGGCACCCGCTCGGGGCCGTTCATGACCGTGCGGATGTCGGGTTCGGCGCCGGCCGCGACCCGGTCCGCGTCGGCGGCGCACACCGGCACGTCGCGCTTCTGGCCACCCGGGGGCGCCCACTCGATGTCGGTGGTCGACGGGCCGTGCGAGGGGTTGAAGAAGCACGGCGGCCGTCGCGTGGGGAGCGGCTCGCCGGCGATCCGCGCCTTCACGCACGCCACTGCGTAGCGACCGTCCTCCAGGACCTCGGTGACGTGCTTGACCTCCTCCGGCTCGCTGACGGCGTCGACCGCGGCCTTCGCCTGCTCGTAGCAGTCGAGCGCACGCTGGTAGTCCTGCCGGCCGGCGTCGTCGAGGTCGTGGCCGATCACGGCGGTGTCGAGCCGGGTGACCTCCTCGCCGTAGCGGGTGACGTCCTCGTCGGCCGTCTTCTTGACCGCTTCCAGATCCGCGGCCTTGCGGGCCTCGAGCTCCTGCCGCCGGGTCTGCTGGCGGCGGGCCGACACGAGGCCGAGCACGGCCAGTCCGATGAGCAGTATGACGAGCAGTTCCATGGCCCAACCTCCGCGCAGAAGCCGTGTGCTTTCAGAGCGTACTTCCCTGCGGCGCAGGACGGGATCCGGCTGAAATACATTCCTGTAAATCACGCGTTTGTAATTAACACAAAGTGCGCACTCTTACCTTTTTGTTTTGAGTTTGTGACCCATCCGGCCGATATATGAGTCAACATTTCCCCCTGTAGACACATCCATATCAATTGCCCCACCAGCCCCCAACGCTGAGGAGCAGTTCCTGATGCGAGAGCGCAGCGGACCTCGGACCGAGCACGCAGACCGCAGACCCCGTCAGTTTTCCGGCGCTCTCGCGCTGGCCACCGGACTCGCGACCGGGCTGAGCCTGCTCGCGGTGCCCTCGGTAGCCGCTCCCGGCCACCCGGCCGCCGCGCAGTCTGGCCGTGCGCCGGTGCCGGCCGCGACACCGGCCGGCGGCCTCGAGGTACGCGAGCTCGGCGTCCCCCGCGTCAGCGGTGGCGAGGCCACCGGCGACGCCGCTCCCGAAGCCGCACCGCAGACACTGTCCGGAGCCGGCCACGAGGAGCTCACCGAACCGGTGGTGGCCTCGCTCGCGCGTGCGTCCACGAGTCCCTTCTCGTTAGTGGGCGTGACCTGGCAGAGCGGAACCGCCCCCACCGACGTAGCGGTCCAGGTCCGTGCGCACGGCGCCGAGGGCTGGTCGCCCTGGCAGGAGCTGCACTTCCATCCCGAGGAGGGTCCGGCGGGAGGTGAGGAGACGACCACCCGGCAGGGCACCGAGCCGCTGTGGGTGGGCGACTCCGACGGTGTGCAGACGCGGGTGCACAGCGCGACCGGCAGGCCGCCGGCAGACCTGCGGCTGACGCTGGTCGACCCCGGCAGCGACCCCGTCGCCCCGGCGGCGTCGTCGACGTCGACGGCGTCGACCAACGGGGTTGCCGATGCCGTGACCGGCGAATGGCCGGGAGAGTCCTCGGCCGGGTCCGGCGCGTTGACCGTGACCCCCGCCGTGGTCACCGACGCGAGCGCGGCGAGCACGACGACGGTCGCCTCCAGGCAGCCGAGGATCATCACGCGCAGGCAGTGGGGAGCGAACCCCCGGCTGCGCAGCCACTGCGACTCACCACGACGCGCCAACACGGTGAAGATGGTGTTCGTCCACCACACGGTCGGGAGCAACAACTACCGGCGGTCGGAGTCCAAGTCGATCGTGCGCAGCATCTACGCGTACCACACGCAGGGGCAGGGCTGGTGCGATATCGGCTACAACTTCCTCCTCGACCGCTTCGGCCGGGCGTTCGAGGGCCGCGCCGGCGGGATCAACACCCCGGTACGCGGTGCGCACGCCGGTGACTACAACGTCCGCACCGTCGGCGTCTCGTTGATGGGCAACTTCGAGAAGCGGCGGCCGACGCGCGCGATGCGTCGTGGCGTCACGCGTCTGGTCGCGTGGAAGCTCGGGTCGTACTACCGCTACCCGAAGACCAGGACGCGGGTCGCCGGCAGCCGGTTCCAGAAGATCTCGGGTCACCGGGACGCGATGAGCACGGCCTGCCCCGGCCGCTTCGTGTACCGCTGGCTGCCCACGCTGCGCAGGCGCGTGGCCGACCGGATCGGCGCCGTCGAGACCCCCATCTCGCGCAGGTGGCACAAGATGAAGCGCCGCGGCACCAACCTGGGCCAGCCCTTCCGGGGCGAGTCGGGCTCGGTCAAGGGCGGTCGCAAGACGCAGTTCGACAAGGGCTGGATCTACTGGAACGACCGGCCGGGCGCGCACGCCGTGCGCGGCCGGATCTTCCACCGCTACCGGCGCTACGGGCAGGCCGGCGGCAAGCTCGGCTACCCGCGCACGAACGCGTGGGACATCCGGGGCGCGCGCGGCATGGGCCAGTCCTTCCAGCGCGGCCGCATCTACCGGACTCGCGCCTACGGCGCACGCGTCGTCTGGGGCAAGATCAACCGCCGCTACGCGCGCGCCGGCCTGGCGGAGGGGCGCCTCGGCGTACCCGTGCGCAACCAGTACCGCACCGGCAACGGGTGGGCCGCGAACTTCAAGCACGGCCGCATCACCTGGAACACCTCGACCGGTCGTACCCGCATCCGGTCCCGATGAGCGAGAGCGGGGGGACATGAGGACAGCCAGGGCGCTCGGCGCCGTCGGGCTCGGGACCACAGTCGTCGCCGCCGGCCTGCTGGCGCTGCCGGCCGAGGCCCAGACCTACTACGTGCCCATCACCGACCGCGTGGTCGTACGCGGGCACGGCTACGGCCACGGCAACGGGATGTCGCAGTACGGCGCACAGGGCGCGGCCCGGCAGGGCAAGTCCTACCGGCAGATCCTCGCCAGGTACTACCCCGGCACCCGGCTGGGCACGACGAGCGGCCGGATCCGCGTGCTGATCACCGCCGACTCGACGTCTGACCTGAAGGTGTCACCGGCCCCCGGCCTGACGCTGCGCGACCGCGCCGACGGCCGCACCTGGCGGCTGCCCGCGCGGCCGCGGATCGATCGCTGGCGCGTGCTTCCGAGCCGCCGGGTGCAGTTCTACAACGGCAGCCGATGGCGGCGGTGGGCCGTGCCGGGGCGTACGCGGCTTCGCGGCCAGGGCGAGGTGTTCGCGCAGAGCCCGATCAGGCTGTGGGTACCGTCCGGCAGCGGTGAGGTCGGGCGGCGCTACCGCGGCACTCTGCGCGCGGCCCGGCCGTCCGCGGGCTCGAGTGACCGCGACACCGTCAACGTGCTCACGATGGACCGCTACCTGCGTGGCGTCGTGCCCGCCGAGATGCCGGCATCCTGGCGGCAGGCGGCGCTGAGGTCGCAGGCCGTCGCGGCGCGGACGTACGCCGCCCGGGACCGCGCGGCCCACCGCGGCCGGTACTACCAGACGTGCGACACCACGTCGTGCCAGGTGTACGGCGGTGTGGCCGCGGAGTTCACCTCGACCAACCGCGCGGTGCGCGGGACCGCGCGGAAGATCCTGCGCTACCGGGGCGAGCCGGCGTTCACGCAGTTCTCGTCGTCGAGCGGCGGGTTCACCGGCGACGGCGGCTACCCGTACCTGCGGCCGGTGCGTGACCCCTGGGACAACTGGGCCGGCAACCCGATGCACCGCTGGCGGACGAGGATCAGCGCCGCGACCATCGAACGTCGCTACCCCTCGATCGGCCGGCTGCGCGCGATCCGGGTCGTACGCCGCAACGGCCACGGCCACTGGGGTGGTCGCGTCCTGCGCATGCGACTCGACGGCGGTCGCGGCGACAAGGTCCTCAGCGGCGACGACTTCCGCTTCACGTTCGGGCTGCGCTCGAACTGGTTCAAGATCGAGGACACCGCGATCATGGCCCGCTGGAAGCGGATCGGTGCCCGCTCGTCGGTGGTGGGCCGGCCGGCCGGTCCCGAGCGCCCCGCCGGCGGTCGCGGTGCGGTCCAGAGGTTCCGCAAGGGCCGCATCTTCTGGCTCCCGCGTATCGGCGCGCGGGAGACGTACGGCCCGATCCTTCGTCGCTACCTCGCCGAGGGCGGCACCACCTCCGGCCTCGGCTACCCCCGCACCGCGGTGAAGCGGGTGGGCAGAGACGGCCGCATGGTGGTCTACCAGCACGGTCGCCGGCTCTACCGCAACCCGCCCACCGGCGTGCAGCAGGTGCGTCACGGATGGCTGCGCGCGTACCGCCGGGCCGGGTGGGCGCGCGGCATCGGACTGCCCACCACCGACGTGTTCCGGGTGAAGGCCGGCAAGCGCATGCGCTTCGACCGCGGCGTCATCACCCGCGACCGCCGGGGGAGGTACCGGGTGCACTCCCGGTAGGGAGCAGCGACACCGACGTTAGGGAGCCGACACCGACCGGCTAGCTGGGGTTCAGGACCAGCACGAGGTCGCCACCCTCGAGCTGGGCCGTCGAGTCGATCGCGAGGCGCTCGACCTCGCCGCCGACGTGCGCGGTGATCGAGGCCTCCATCTTCATCGCCTCGATCGTGGCCACGGTGGCCCCGGCCTCGACCTTGTCGCCGACCTGCACGGTCAGGCTGACGACTCCGTCGAAGGGCGCGGCCACGTGGCCGGGCTCGGACTGGTCCGCCTTCTCCTGCGTGGGCACGTCGGAGGACACCGACCGGTCGCGTACCGGCAGCGGCCGCAGCTGGCCGTTGATCGTGCACATCACCGTGCGGAAGCCGCGCTCGTCGGGCTCGCTGACCGCCTCCAGGCCGAAGATGAGGTTCTTGCCCTCCTCGAGCTCGACCATGTGCTCCTCGCCCGCCTGCAGGCCGTACAGGAACTGCCGGGTGGGCAGGACCGAGAGGTCGCTGTAGCGCTCGCAGAGGTCGAGGTACTCGCGCGTCGGGCCGGGGAACAACAGCTCGTTCAGCGTGGCCCGGCGGTCGGTCGCCAGGCCGTGCCGCTGCTCGTCGGTGAGCGGCTCCGAGCGCTGCGGCTGCTTGCGGCCCTCGAGTGCCTTCGACCGGAACGGCTCCGGCCAGCCCGCCGGCGGGTCGCCGAGCTCGCCGCTCAGGAAGCCGATCACCGAGTCGGGGATGTCGAACTTGGACGGCTCGGCAGCGAACTCCTCCGGGTCGGCACCGACCGCCACCAGATGCAGGGCGAGGTCGCCGACCACCTTGCTCGTAGGCGTCACCTTGACGATATTGCCGAGGATGTCGTTGGCCGCGGCGTACGTGTCCTCGATCTGCTCGAACTTCTCACCCAGGCCGAGCGCGATGGCCTGCTGGCGCAGGTTGGAGAGCTGGCCGCCGGGGATCTCGTGGCGGTAGACCCGGCCGGTCGGTGCGGGCAACCCGGACTCGAACGGCGCATAGACCCGGCGTACGGCCTCCCAGTAGGGCTCCAGGTCGAAGAGCGCCTGCAGGTCCAGGCCGGTCTCCCGCGGGCCCTTGTCGGTCATCGCCACCAGCGCCGACAGCGGCGGCTGGCTGGTGCCGCCGGCCAAGGCGGCACTGGCCGCGTCGACGGCGTCGACGCCGGCCTCGATCGCGGCCAGGAGCGTGGCCAGCTGGCCGCCCGGGGTGTCGTGGGTGTGCAGGTGTACCGGCAGGTCGAAGCGTTCGCGCAGCGCGGTGACCAGCGTGTGCGCAGCCGGTGCACGCAGCAGCCCGGCCATGTCCTTGATCGCGAGCACGTGCGCGCCGGCATCGACGATGCGCTCGGCCAGGTCGAGGTAGTAGTCGAGTGTGTACGTCTTCTCGCCGGGACTGGAGAGATCGCCGGTGTAGCACAGCGACACCTCGGCGACCGTGGTCCCGGTCTCGCGTACGGCCTCGATCGCTGGCCGCATCTGCTCGACGTCGTTGAGCGCGTCGAAGATGCGGAAGATGTCGATGCCGCTCGCGGCGGCCTCGGCGACGAAGGCGTTGGTCACGTCGGTGGGGTACGGCGTGTAGCCGACGGTGTTGCGCCCGCGCAGCAGCATCTGGATGCACAGGTTCGGCATCGCCTCGCGCAGCGCCGCGAGACGCTCCCACGGGTTCTCGGCCAGGAACCGCAGCGCGACGTCGTAGGTCGCCCCGCCCCACGCCTCGACGCTGAACAGCTGCGGCGTCATCCGGGCCACGTGCCCGGCGACCGCGAGCAGGTCAGAGGTGCGCACGCGCGTCGCGAGCAGCGACTGATGCGCGTCGCGGAAGGTCGTCTCGGTGACACCGACCCGCTTCTGCTCGCGCAACGCGGCCGCGAACCGTTCGGGACCCTGTGCCACGAGCAGCTGCCGGGTGCCGTCGGGCGGCGCAGTGTGCAGGTCGATGTTGGGCAGCTTGTCGCGCGGGTCGATCGCGGCCGGGACCTCGCCGTACGGGCGGTTCACGGTCACGTCGGCCAGGTAGGTCAGCAGCTTGGTGCCGCGGTCGGCCGACGAGCGTGCGGTGAGCGTGTGCGGGTGCTGCTCGATGAAGCTGGTCGTCACCCGGCCGGCCTGGAAGTCGGGCTCGGCCAGAACCGCCTGCAGGAACGGGATGTTCGTCGACACCCCGCGGATACGGAACTCCGCCAGCGCCCGTCGCGCCCGTCCGACCGCGATCCCAAAGTCGCTGCCACGACATGTCAGCTTGGCCAGCATCGAGTCGAAGTGCGCGCTGACCTCGGCTCCGGTGTAGGTCGTGCCGCCGTCGAGGCGCACACCCGCGCCGCCGGGGGAGCGGTACGTCGTGATCCGGCCGGTGTCGGGGCGGAAGCCGTTGGCGGGGTCCTCGGTGGTGATCCGGCACTGGAGCGCCGCCCCGCGGACGTAGACGCGGTCCTGGCGCAGCTGGAGGTCCTCGAGGGTGTCGCCGGCCGCGATGCGCATCTGCGAGCGCACCAGGTCGACGTCGGTGACCTCCTCGGTCACGGTGTGCTCGACCTGGATGCGGGGGTTCATCTCGATGAAGACGTGCCGCCCGCGGTCGTCGACGAGGAACTCCACCGTGCCCGCGTTGCGGTAGCCGATCGCGCGCGCGAACGCCACCGCGTCGGCACAGATCCGCTCACGCAGGTCGGGGTCGAGGTTGGGCGCGGGCGCGATCTCGACGACCTTCTGGTGCCGTCGCTGCACCGAGCAGTCGCGTTCGAACAGGTGGATCACTTCGCCGGTGCCGTCGGCGAGTACCTGCACCTCGATGTGGCGTGGGTCGACGACGGCCTGCTCGAGGAACACGGTCGAGTCGCCGAAGGCCCCTTCGGCCTCGCGCATGGCCGCCTCGACGGCCTCACGCAGGTCGTCGGGGTCGTCGACCCTGCGCATGCCGCGCCCGCCGCCGCCGGCGACCGCCTTGACGAACACCGGGAACCCGATTCCCTCGGCGCCCGCCAGGATCTCGTCGACGTCGGCCGACGGCGCGACGCTGTCGAGGACCGGGACGCCGGCCTCGCGGGCCGCCTCGATCGCGGAGGCCTTGTTGCCGGTCAGCCGCAGCACCTCGGTGGAGGGTCCGATGAACGTGATGCCGTGCTCGGCGCAGGCCTCGGCCAGCGCGGGGTTCTCCGACAGGAAGCCGTAGCCGGGGTAGATCGCGTCCGCGCCGGCGGAGACGGCGGTCGCGACGATCCCCTCGGGGTCGAGGTAGGCGCGCACCGGGTGGCCCTGCTCTCCGATCTCGTACGCCTCGTCGGCCTTGAGGCGGTGCTCGGAGCGGCGGTCCTCGTACGGGAACACGGCCACGGTCTTCGCGCCCAGCTCGTAGGCGGCGCGGAAGGCGCGGACGGCGATCTCGCCGCGGTTGGCGACAAGCACCTTGGAGAACATCGATCCCCTTCCCGGGGTAGTCGAGGAGCGGTCAGTCCTTGATCTCGCAGATCACTGCGCCGTTGTTGACCGTGGCGCCGACCTCGACGTCGAGCCCCGTCACCGTGCCGGCCCTGTGCGCCTTGATCGGCTGCTCCATCTTCATCGCCTCGATGACGATGACCGGGTCGCCCTCGGCCACGGTGGCGCCCTCCTCAGCCGCCACCTTGACGACCGTGCCCTGCATGGGGGACGTCAGGGCGTCGCCGCTGACGGCGGCGCCGCCCTGCTTCTTCTTGCCGCGCTTCTTCGCGGTCTTGGCGCCGCTCTCTGCGGGTGCGGCGCCCAGACCACCCGGGAGGACGACTTCGAGCCGCTTGCCGCCGACCTCCACGGTGACGCTCTCGCGCGGCTGCTCCTCCTCGTCCTCGGCGCCCTCGCCTACGTATGGCTCGATCTCGTTGACGAAGTCGGTCTCGATCCAGCGGGTGTGGACGCTGAACGGGCCATCCACGGCCACGAACGCGGGGTCGTCGAGCACGGTGCGGTGGAACGGGATGACGGTGGGCATGCCCTCGACCACGAACTCGTCGAGCGCGCGGCGCGACCGTTCCAGCGCCTGCGTGCGGTCGCGGCCGGTGACGATCAGCTTGCCCACCAGCGAGTCGAACGACCCCGGGACCGTCTCGCCCTGGTCGTAGCCCCCGTCGAGGCGTACGCCGGGACCCGACGGTGCGTGCCAGCGCGTCAACGTTCCCGGAGCCGGCAGGAAGTTGCTGCCGGCGTCCTCGGCGTTGATGCGGAACTCGATGGAGTGGCCCTCGACCTTGGGGTCGTCGTAGCCGAGCTCCTCGCCGGCGGCGATGCGGAACATCTCGCGCACCAGGTCGATGCCGGTGACCTGCTCGGTGACCGGGTGCTCGACCTGCAGCCGTGTGTTGACCTCCAGGAACGAGATCGTGCCGTCCTGGCCGACGAGGAACTCGCAGGTGCCGGCGCCGGCGTAGCCGGCCTCCTTCAGGATGGCCTTGGAGGACTGGTAGAGCGTCTTGTTCTGCTCCTCGGACAGGAACGGCGCCGGCGCCTCCTCGACCAGCTTCTGGTGCCTCCGCTGCAGCGAGCAGTCGCGGGTCGAGACCACGACCGCGTGGCCGTGCTGGTCGGCCAGGCACTGCGTCTCGACGTGTCGCGGGTTGTCGAGGTAGCGCTCGACGAAGCACTCGCCGCGGCCGAAGGCGCTGACCGCCTCGCGGACGGCCGACTCGTACATCTCCTCGACCTCGTCCTCGGAGCGGGCGACCTTCAGCCCGCGGCCGCCTCCGCCGTACGCCGCCTTGATCGCGATCGGGAGGCCGTGCTCGCGCGCGAACTCCACGGCCTCTTCCGGGCCCTTCAGCGGGTCGGCGGTGCCCGCCACGAGCGGGGCGCCGACCTTCTGCGCGATGTGCCGCGCCTGCACCTTGTCGCCGAGCGAGTCGATCGCGGACGGGGGAGGGCCGATCCAGACCAGCCCGGCGTCGATGACCGCGCGGGCGAAGTCGGCGTTCTCGGCCAGGAAGCCGTAGCCGGGGTGCACGCTGTCGGCGCCGCTGCGCTTGGCGACCTCGATGATCTTGTCGATCGAGAGGTACGAGTCGCCAGGGGTGGCCCCGTCGAGTGAGTAGGCCTCGTCGGCCAGCCGGACGAACAGGGCGTCCCGGTCGGGCTCGGCGTAGACGGCCACGCTGCCGATGCCGTGGTCCTTGCAGGCTCTGATGATGCGCACCGCGATCTCGCCCCGGTTGGCGATCAGCACTCGTTGCAGCGGCTGGGACACGGAGTACTCCTGTCATCGAGTCGGCTGTTCGGCAGTCTAGAGCGCAGCGGCAGGAGGCCCTCATCAGCCCGACGGGCGGACATCGCGGGCGCGACGGCCCGCATCGAGGTCCGCGGGTGGCTCGGGCGCACCGATCGCACCGAGGTCGTAGCCGTCGGGGTACCCGGGGTAGCTGCGGAACCGCACCGAGCCGTCGTCGAAGGACGCCACCCGCCGCGGCGGGAGCCGGCGTACGACTGCGGCGCGCAGCCGCAGCGCGCCGTCCGCGCCCGCGCGCTGCCACCGTGGTGGCGCCGGGAGCCCGAGGCCGCGCAGCAGCTCGGCGTCGAACGTCGCGGGCGTGACCCGGCGGGCCAGTCCCCGCACTGGCCGCGGGAACCAGGTCGCGACCAGCCCGAGCACGTGGTCGGCCAGCGCCCGGCTTTCCGGTGTCGCCTGAATCGTGCGGCCGTAGTCGCGGCTGAACCGCTCCAGCTCGGCGTAGCTCTCCGGGATGTCGCGGAGGTTCATCCGCCGGCCGAGCTCGCGGTAGAAGCAGTACGCCGCGACACGCTCCTGCGGCAGCAGCCGGCGCCACCCGTAGCGGTCGATCCAGCGCACCGGGTCGAGCACGAACGTGGACAGCACGTAGAGCATGTCCTCGTTGGCGATGAGGTAGGGGCCGAGCGCCTTGTTGATGCGCCGCAGCGCGGTGCGCCCGCGCTCGGAGTCGTAGCCGTGCGCGGCGAGCTCGCCCATCAGGATCGCGGTGTCGTCGTAGCGGCGCTGCGTGAACCGCTCGAACTCGCGTGTGGCCACGAGCAGCGAGGCGATGCTCGGGATCGCGAAGGTGCGCAGCAGCGCCAGCTCGAGCGCCCGGCGGTAGTCCCACGGGAACTCGAACCCCGTCGACAGCCGGTAGATCTCGACGTGGTCGCGCTCGGGGTCGAGCTGCGCGATCCGGTGTGCCGTGTCCCAGCGGCGCATGCGGTCCTCGGTGGTCGTGGCCGGCGATCGTGACAGTAGTGCTGTCACGATCACCGTAGGGCCCAGTGTCCCGGCGCACTAGCCCGGGTCGCGTCGAGAGTCCCCCCGCTCAGCCGGGCGCCGGCCCCTGCAGCCGGCCGAGGTCCTCGTGGCAGCGCCGTTCCACCTCGGCGAGCTCGGCCAGCGTCTCGTCGATGTCCTTGCGGCGCTGCTCGAGCTCGGTGCGGCGCACGTCGATCTGCTCGAGCAGGTAGCGCAGCTGGCCGGCCTCGCCCGGCTCGGCGTCGTACATGTCCACGATCGTGGCGATCTCGCCGAGGGAGAAGCCGAGCCGCTTGCCGCGCAGGATCAGCGCCAGCCGCACCCGGTCGCGGGCGTGGAACACCCGGGTGGTGCCGCGCCGCTCCGGGGAGATCAGCCCGCGGTCCTCGTAGAACCGGATCGTGCGCAGGGTCACACCGAACTCCTCGGCGAGGTCGGCGATCGACCAGGTGCGCATGGGCTTCTCCCTTGACGGTGCGGTGTGCTCGGGTAGGCTTACGTTTACGTAAGCGTAAGTCTTCGCCGACCGGAGGGCCAGGTCCCCATGAGCTTCGAGCTGTCGCGTGAGCACGAGGAGTTCCGGCGCAGCGTGCGCGAGTTCGCCACCGCCGAGATCGCGCCGTACGCCGCGCAGTGGGACCGGGACCACTTCTTCCCGGTCGACACCGTGCAGGCGATGGGCAAGCTCGGGCTGTTCGGGCTGACCGCGCCGGAGGAGTACGGCGGCGCCGACGGCGACTTCACCAGCCTGTGCGTGGCGATCGAGGAGATCGGCCGGGTCGACCAGTCGATGGGGATCACGCTCGAGGCGGCGGTGGGGCTGGGCATCAACCCGATTCTCACGTTCGGCGACGACGAGCAGAAGCAGCGGTGGCTGCCCGACCTCGTCTCGGGCAACCGGCTGGCCGCGTTCGGGCTCACCGAGCCGGGCTCGGGCTCCGACGCCGGCGCCACCCGCACCCGCGCAGACCTGCGCGACGGCGAGTGGGTCGTCAACGGTTCCAAGCAGTTCATCACCAACTCCGGTTCCGACATCACCTCGGTGTGCACGGTCACCGCGCGCACCGGCCTGACCGACGACGGCAAGGCCGAGATCTCCACGCTCATCGTGCCCAACGGCACACCCGGGTTCACGGTGGGCCCGGCCTACGACAAGCTCGGCTGGCACGCCTCCGACACCCACCCGCTGACGCTGGAGGACGTGCGCGTCCCGGAGTCCTACCTCCTGGGCAGGCGGGGCCGCGGCCTCGCGCAGTTCCTGGCCACACTCGACGACGGCCGGGTCGCGATCGCCGCGCTCGCGGTCGGCTGCATCCAGGCGTGCCTCGACCAGTGCCTGGACTACGCCGGTGAGCGGACGACGTTCGGCGTGCCGATCGGGCGCAAGCAGGGCGTGGCCTTCCAGATCTCCGACCTCGCGGTGATGGCGGAGGCGGCGCGGATGCTCGTGTACAAGGCCGCGGCGGTCAAGGACGGCGGCGGCTCGGGGAAGGAGTTCAAGCAGGCCGCGTCGATCGCGAAGCTGTACGCCACCGAGTCGGCGGTGTCCGCGACCCGGATCGCCACGCAGGTCTTCGGCGGCTACGGCTTCATGGAGGAGTACCCCGTCGCGCGGCTCTACCGCGACGCGAAGGTGCTCGAGATCGGCGAGGGCACCTCGGAGGTGCAGCGGCTGCTCATCGCGCGCGGTCTGGGTCTCCCGGTCGAGTAGGCGCCCACAGGTCGGTCCACGTCACACCGAGGGCGGCGAACATCTCGCGCAGCAGCGGCAGGCTGATCCCGACCACGTTGTGCGGGTCGCCCGCGATCCGGCGGACGAACGCGCCGCCGAGGCCGTCGATCGTGAACGCGCCCGCGACCTGCAGCGGCTCGCCGGTCGCGACGTAGGCCTCGACCTCGGCGTCGGTGACGTCGGCGAACTCCACCGTCGTCGACTCCGTCGCCTGGTCGCTGCGCCCGGTCGCGGAGTCGACCACGCAGTGGCCGGTGTGCAGGACACCTGACGAGCCGCGCATCCGCTGCCACCTGTGTACGGCGTCCTCGGCCGAGGTCGGCTTGCCATACGCCTGCCCGTCGAGCTCGAGCACCGAGTCGCAGCCGATGACCCAGGTCGGCTCGGACCTGCTGGTCGCGACCGCCTCGGCCTTGCTGCGTGCCAGCACCAGGGCGACGTCGCGCGGCGCCGTGACATCGATGTCGCTCTCGTCGACGCCGGAGACCACGACCTCAGGGTCCAGACCGGCAGCGCGCAGGGTCGCCAGCCGCGCCGGCGACGCCGAGGCGAGCACCAGCCGGTGCCGTGCGGTCACCGCGGCAGCGCGCTGGCGCGCCAGGCGCCGGGTGCGGGATGCACGTCGGGACGCATCCGCCGGTGGTGGGACGCCCACTCCGAGCGGCTCGGCGGGGGTGGCGGGGCCGCGCCGGCGCCGCGCCTGGCGAGGACCGCCACCAGCGCGGCGATCTCCTCCGGAGTCGGGTCGCCCTTGACGATGTGCAGCACCGGACGGCGGGGCCCCGGCGGCACGGCCTCCTCCTGCTCGCTCACAGCGGGATGTTCCCGTGCTTCTTCGGCGGCAGCGTAGCGCGCTTGTTGCGCAGCATCCGCAGCGCGCGGACGACCTCGAGGCGGGTCTCGTGCGGGGCGATCACCGCGTCGATGTAGCCGCGCTCCGCCGCGATGTAGGGGTTGGCCAGCGTGTCCTCGTACTCCGTGATCAGCTCCTGGCGGCGCTTCTCCCTGTTGTCATTGCCGTCGGTGTCCGACAGTTCCTTGCGGTACAGGATGTTCACCGCGCCCTGCGCGCCCATCACCGCGATCTGCGCGCTCGGCCAGGCGACGTTGATGTCGGCGCCGAGGTGCTTGGACCCCATCACGTCGTAGGCCCCGCCGTAGGCCTTGCGGGTGATCACGGTGACCAGCGGCACGGTCGCCTCGGAGTAGGCGTAGATGAGCTTCGCGCCGCGGCGGATGATGCCGTCCCACTCCTGGTCGGTGCCGGGCAGGAACCCGGGTACGTCGACGAAGGTCAGAACCGGCACGTTGAACGCGTCGCAGGTGCGTACGAACCGCGCGGCCTTCTCGGATGCCTTGATGTCGAGGGTGCCCGCGAACTGCATCGGCTGGTTGGCCACCACGCCGACCGACCGGCCCTCGACGCGGCCGAAGCCGACGACGATGTTGGGCGCGTACAGCGGCTGCACCTCGAGGAACTCGCCGTCGTCGAGCACGCCCTCGATGGCGGTGTGCATGTCGTACGGCTGGTTCGGCGAGTCGGGGATCAGTGCGTCCAGCGACCGGTCGTCGTCGGTGATCTCCATCTCGGCCGGGTCGTCGAAGACCGGCGGGTCCTCGAGATTGTTCTGCGGGAGGTAGGACACCAGCGCCTTGACGTACTCCAGCGCGTCGTCCTCGTCGGTGCCCATGTAGTGCGCGTTGCCGCTCGTCGTGTTGTGCGTACGCGCGCCGCCGAGGTCCTCGAAGCTGACCTCCTCGCCGGTGACGGTCTTGATCACGTCGGGGCCGGTGATGAACATGTGCGACGTCTGGTCGACCATCACGGTGAAGTCGGTGACCGCGGGGGAGTAGACGTGCCCGCCGGCGCAGGTGCCCATGATCAGGCTGATCTGCGGGATCACGCCGGAGGCGTGCACGTTGCGGCGGAAGATCTCGCCGTACAGGCCGAGCGAGACGACACCCTCCTGGATGCGTGCCCCGGCCCCCTCGTTGATGCCGATCACCGGGCACCCGGTGCGGATCGCGAGGTCCATCACCTTGCAGATCTTCTCGCCGTAGACCTCGCCGAGGCTGCCGCCGAAGACCGTGAAGTCCTGCGCGAACACGCACACCTGACGACCGTCGATCTCGCCCCAGCCGGTGACCACGCCGTCGCCGTACGGGCGACGTTCCTGCAGCCCGAAGGCGGTCGAGCGGTGCCGCGCGAACTCGTCGATCTCCACGAACGTGCCCTCGTCGAGCAGTCGCTCGACCCGCTCGCGGGCAGTGAGCTTGCCCTTCGCGTGCTGCTTCTCCACCGCCCGCGCGGAGCCGGCGTTCACGGCCTCGTCGATGCGCGCGTCGAGGTCGGCGATCTTGCCCGCCGTGGTGTGAATGTCGACCTCGGGCTCTTCCTGCGGGCCCGGTTCCTGTGCCGTCGCGTTCTCAGTCACGGCGCTCAGAGTAGTCCTACGCTATGCCGAGTGAACTCGGCGTACGGCGATCTGAACCGGCCACCGCTCGACGCGACGGCGCTCCGCCGGGCACTGGTCCGCCCGGAGTCCGGCTGGCGCGACGTGGTCGTGCTCGAGGAGGCCGCCTCCACCAACAGCGAGCTCGCGCGGCTCGCCCGTGGCGGGTCCGCGTCCGGTCTGGTGCTGGTGGCCGAGCACCAGAGCGGCGGCCGGGGACGCCTGGACCGGATCTGGACCTCCCCGCCGCGTTCCGGTCTCACGCTGTCGGTGCTGCTCGACCCCGGGGATGTGCCCACGCAGCACTGGCCGTGGCTGCCGCTGCTGACCGGGGTCGCCGTCGTCGAGGCCGTACGCCGCGCGACCGAGGTCGACGCGGACCTGAAGTGGCCCAACGACGTACTCGTGGGCGGCCGGAAGCTCGCCGGGATCCTGGCCGAGCGCGTCGAGGCGCCGGCCGGGTCGCTCGCGGTGGTGGGGATCGGCCTCAACGTGACGCTCCGGCGGGACGAGGCGCCCACGGCGGAGGCCACCTCTCTGCTGCTGGAGCAGGCGACGACCACCGACCGCACGGTCGTGCTGCGCGAGGTGCTGCGCGTGCTCGACTCGCTGTTCGGTGCGTGGGTCGAGAGCTCGGGTGACCCCGAGGCGGGCCTGGCCGAGTCCTACACCCGCCGGTGCTCGACGCTGGGCCGCGAGGTCGCGGTGGCCCTGCCCGGGGGCGGCTCCCTGCGCGGCGAGGCCGTGCGCATGGACGCCAGCGGGCGCCTGGTGGTGCGCACAGACGGTCGCGAGGAGGTCGTCGGGGCCGGTGACGTGGTGCACGTGCGTTGACCTCCCGCCCGACCTGCTGCGCCGACCTGCTGCGGATGGGGTGAATCCGCGCGCCACCGGGGGAGGCGAGGTCCTTCGCATTTGCCCGGCGACGTGGCACGGTGGGAGACGAGCCGTGAGTTCAGCACTGTGCGCTCACGCGCGGTCACGTACTGGGGTCGACGCGGGCCGGCGCGGCCACAACCGGCCGCATGGGGTGGGAACTCTGTCAGGCGCGCGAGCGTCGACCTTTGTACGCATGACAACATCTGGCTGTCCGCGTGCGTCCGGATCACCGCGAGGGAGGCGACATGGGAATCTCACCGAGGCTGCTCGGCGACGGTGAGTACGTGGTCGCGAGCACGCGCACGCACGTGAAGGCGCTGCTGCGGCCGATCCTGGTCTTCATCCTGATCTGTGGCGTGACCGGCTTCGTGATCCCCTGGGTCCCCTCCGACCTCGTGGTGCTGGCCTGGGTGGTCCTCCTGGTCGGCGCCGCAGCCGTGGCGTACTGGGTGGTGTGGCCGCTCCTGAACTGGCTGAGCGCGTCCTACACGGTCACCAACCGGCGGCTGATCACCCGGCACGGCGTGCTGACGCGGGTCGGTCACGACATCCCGCTGTACCGGATCAACGACGTCTTCTACGAGCACGGGCTCATCGACCGGGTGCTGGGCTGCGGCACGCTGATCGTCGCGGCCGCCAGCGAACGCGGCGAGGTGGTCCTGCCCGACGTTCCCTCGGTGGAGCAGCTGCACCTGTCCATCAGCGAGCTGCTGCACTCGCGTCGTCCCGACCAGTACGACGACCGCTACGACGACGGTCATGACGACGGCTACGACGACGGCGACGACTCGTGGGACGAGCCGTACGAGCCCGAGGCGAGGCGACGACGTTGAGCGAACCCGGCAGGTCGGACTCGTCACGATCGGCGCTCGATCGCGACGACCTCGAGCGCGCGATCCTGGGCGACCTGCCGCGGCACACCAGCATCGAGGTCGCGGAGTCCGCGGGCGTCAGCCTCGCCGATGCCCGCCGGCTGTGGAGGGCGCTGGGGTTCGCCGACGCCGGGGATGACCCTGCGTTCACCGACGCCGACCTCGACGCGCTGACGGTGATCGGGAAGCTGACCGACAGCGACATCCTCGACTTCGAGACCGCGGTCAAGCTCACGCGGGCGGTGGGGCAGACGGTGGCCCGGCTGGCGGACTGGCAGGTCGCGACGCTCGCCGAGCGAGTCGAGAGCGTCGAGGCCGGCGACGACGCCAGCGGCAGCAGGCTGTTCACGGCGTTCCAGATGGCGCACGAGGTCGAGCCGGCCTTCGAGCGCCTGCTGGTCTACGCGTGGCGACGGCACCTGGCCGCGGCCGTCGGCCGGGTCGAGGCGCTCGGCGCCGCCGCGGAGGAGCTGCTCACCGTGCACCTCACGGTCGGCTTCGCCGACCTGGTGTCGTTCACCAAGCTGTCCAACGGTCTCGACGAGGACACGCTCGGCGACCTGGTCGAGACGTTCGAGTCCAAGGCCACCGACATCGTGGCGGGGCTGGGTGGGCGGGTGATCAAGACGCTCGGCGACTCGGTGCTGTTCGTGACCGAGAACGCCACCGCCGGCGTGGAGACCGCGCTGCAGATCGTGGACACGATCGCGGTCGAGGAGCAGCTTCCCGACGTACGCGTGGGCCTGGCCAGCGGGCCCGTGGTCACCAGGCTCGGCGACGTGTTCGGCTCGCCGGTCAACCTCGCGGCCCGGCTGACCTCGGTCGCTCGGCGAAACCGCGTGATCATCGACCACGACACCGCGGTCCGGCTGCCGAGGGACAAGTTCGAGGTGCGCGGGCTCACACCCCGGCCGCTGCACGGTTTCGGGTCGGTCGAGCCGATCGCCGTACGCCGTCGCTGGGTGTGACTCTCAGCGCTGCGTGTCGGCCCGGTCACCCCGTGTATCACGCCCGATGCCCGAGTGTCTGGGAACGCGGGCATTTCCCGAAAAGCGACTACCGCAGAGTTCCTGCACGCTTTACTTAGGGACATGTGCAACGTTCAGGGGGTCGAGGTCAGCGCGTCCGCGCGCAAGGCCTGGCTCAAAGGTGAGGACCTTCAGCTCACCGCCAAGGAGTTCGACCTGCTGTACGCGCTCATCAGCAACGCTGGACGTGTCGTCTCACGTGAGCAGCTGATGCACGACGTGTGGGACACGTCGTTCTGGACCTCGACCAAGACCATCGACGTGCACGTCGGCTGGCTGCGCCGCAAGCTGGGGGACGACGCCCGCCACCCCAGGCTGATCACCACCGTCCGCGGCCGTGGGCTGCGGTTCGAGGTCGGGCCCGAGGCCGAGGCCCGTTCGTCCTAGCTTCTTCCGGTGCCGGGAGAGCTCGCCGGCGCCTCGGGGAACACCCATCGTCGGTACGACCAGAAGCGGAACGCCGTGCCGAGCACGAGCCCGATCACGTTCGCCGAGATGTTGTCGGCCAGCGCGCTGGTGAACCCGAGCAGGTAGTGCGAGACCGCCAGGCACACTACGGCGATCAGCGCGCCCACGCCGTTGAGCAGCACGAACAGCGTGAGCTCACGAGGTAGGCCGTGCCGCGGGCGGTCGCGCCACGTCCAGTGCCGGTTGCCGACGTACGTCACCAGCGTCGCGACACCCACCGAGATCACCTTCGCAGTGATCGGCTTGTGCGACAGCGGCCCGGACCAGATCTCGCCCTCGAACCGCAATGCGTTGAACAGGGCGACGTCGACGACGAAGGCGATCGCCCCGACGACGCCGAACTTCAGCAGCTCGTCGAGGAGCCCCCGCGCGCGAGACGAGCGCGGCCGCGATGACGAAGGCGGCGAGTGCGACTGTGACCGCGACCGTGGAGTCGGCCGGGACCGGGACGGCGACACAACCCACCTGTCGGACGGGGACGGGACCAGGGCGTGTCCCGTGAACCTGCTGTCCTGCTACGCGCCGCCTGGCGGGCACCCTGCGGCGTTGTCGTCGCTCGACGATGCTGCGCATCGCCATCGCTCCTCCGCCTTGCGGTGCACTCCGCCAGACGACGCTCACGACGGACGAGGTCCACAGGACACGCCCTAGCCGAAGCCTACCCGCGTGCTCCTGGATACCCTCGCTGCGTGACGACACCGACGGTGGCAGTGGTGGGTGGCGGCCAGCTCGCGCGGATGACGCAGCAGGCGGCCATCGCTCTGGGCGTGCCGCTGCGCCTGCTCGCCGAGGGCGAGGGGGTGTCCGCCGCGCAGGTGGTCCCGGACACGGTCGTCGGCGACTTCCGCGACCTGACAACGCTGCGCGAGGTCACCGCGGGCTGCGACGTGGTCACGTTCGACCACGAGCACGTGCCCACCGAGCACCTGCACGCGCTGGAGTCCGACGGGGTCGCCTGCCGGCCCGGCCCGGACGCGCTGGTGCACGCCCAGGACAAGGGCGTGATGCGCGCGCGGCTGGACTCGCTCGGCGTGCCGGCACCGCGACATCGCCTGGTCGACGGCCTGGCCGAGGTCGAGGCCTTCGCCCACGAGGTGGGCGGCTGGCCGGTCGTGCTCAAGGCCACCCGGGGGGGCTACGACGGCAAGGGTGTGTGGTTCGTCTCGTCGGCCGAGGAGGCGGCGCCGGTGGTCGAGTCGGGTATCGGCCTGCTCGCCGAGGAACGGGTCGACTTCGCCCGCGAGCTCGCGATCATGGTGGCCCGTTCGCCCTCCGGGCAGTGTGCGGTCTACCCCACCGTGGAGTCGATCCAGGTCGACGGCGTGTGCAACGAGGTCGTCGCGCCCGCGCCGGACCTGACCGACGACCTCGCCGCGCAGGCGCAGGAGATCGCGTTGAAGGTCGTCGGCGACCTCGACGTCGTCGGCGTACTCGCGGTCGAGCTTTTCCAGACCCGCGACGGGCGGGTGCTGGTCAACGAGCTCGCCATGCGCCCGCACAACAGCGGGCACTGGTCCATCGACGGTGCGGTGACCTCGCAGTTCGAGAACCACCTGCGTGCGGTGCTCGACCTGCCGCTCGGGTCACCCGAGGCGCGGGCCCGCTGGACCGTGATGGTCAACATCCTGGGCGGCGACGTCGGCGAGCTCTACGACGGCTACCCGCACGTGTTCGCCCGCGACCCGCGACTGCGGGTGCACCTGTACGGCAAGGAGGTTCGCCCCGGTCGCAAGGTGGGTCACGTGACGGCCTACGGCGACGACCTCGCCGACGTACGCGAGCGGGCCCGGCACGCGGCGGCGTGGTTTCGTGGCGACGACACAGAGGACGAGGAGCAGCCATGAGCGACCGAAGCGTGAGCAAGGCCAGTGACTGAGGCGACCGGCGCCCGGGTGGGCATCGTGATGGGCTCGGACTCCGACTGGCCGACGATGCAGGACGCCGCCGAGGCGCTGCGCGAGTTCGACGTGCCGTTCGAGGCCGACGTGGTCTCCGCGCACCGGATGCCGCAGGAGATGCTCGACTACGGCCGCACGGCCGACGAGCGCGGCCTGCAGGTGATCGTCGCGGGTGCCGGCGGGGCGGCGCACCTGCCCGGCATGCTGGCCGCGGTCACGCCGCTGCCGGTGATCGGCGTCCCGGTGGCGCTGCGCCACCTCGACGGGCTCGACTCGCTGCTGTCGATCGTGCAGATGCCGTCCGGGGTTCCGGTCGCCACCGTGGCCGTCGGCAACGCGCGCAACGCCGGGCTGCTCGCCGTTCGCATCCTGGCCGCCGGCGACGAGGCCCTGCGTACCAGGATGGTCGACTTCCAGCAGCAGCTCGGCGAGAAGGCACGTGCCAAGGGAGCGACGGTCCGGGACGCGGCCGGCCACCAGGGGGAGTCCCGCGTCGGGTTCACCCGCTGACGCCGGACATCCGGGAACGGCTCAGCGGCCGGCGCGCCGGCGCACGTAGGCCGCGGTCAGGCGGCGGCCGGTCCGGGAGCGCCCGGCGAGGTCGGCCGCCGCGCGCTTGGCCCGGAACGACAGGTTGCGTGCCCGGGTGACCATCCGCGTGCGCCGCCCGGCCAGATCACCGCGCTGCGCCGAGGCCACGCGGTCCGCGGCCGCCAGCACCTTGCCCTGACGCAGCACCAGCGCCGACAGCCCCTCCAGCGCGGCCTCGAGCAGCGCGGCGTCACCGGGCTCGCCCGGTTGTCCGGCCTCACCGACCGCCGGCATGGGCTGCAGGTCGTCGAGGTCGCCCACGACGTCGTAGCCCCCGGCCCGGATCTCCTGCACGTACGTCGATGCGGTCTGCCCCGCCCACTCCCGGTGCTCGGCCGGAACGGCGACAGCGCCCTTGCTCGACATCGCGGCCAGGGCGCGCGACAGCGGGATCTTCACGCCGCGCTCGTGCTCGATCCCGTGCATCTGGTCGCCGATGCGCTCGTTCAGCCGGCGGATCAGCTCGGTGCCCACGGCGCCGACGTTCTCGTTGGTCCAGACGCCCTCGCGGGCCACGTCGCGCGGCTTGAACCCGGCAACCGAGCCGAACCGCTCGGCCAGCAGCCCCGACGGTGCGCCCGCTGGAGGCACGGTGACCACGTGGATGCGTTCGACCGGGACGGCGGAGCCCCACGCACGCAGGACCGCGGTCACGTCCTCGTGCATCCAGAACCCGCGTGCGGGGTGGCTGCCCGCACCCTCGGGGTCGCGTAGTGCGTCGGCGTACTCCGGCAGCGTCCACGTCGCGCCGTTCTTGACCTCCTCCTGCCAGTGCGACACCAGCACCCGGGACAGGTCGCGCACGGTGACGACCACGTCGACCTGCGCCGAGGCGAACGCCGCGACCGCCCGGCGTACCTGCCGGGGCGTGGCGACGCTGAGCCGCTCCTCGGAGATGATCGCGGTCGGCAGACCCGAGTCGTACACGGCGGCGGCCAACCGGTCCCAGGCTCCGGGCACGCGGGCGTCCCTCGTCCCGCGGAACTGCCGGTCGATGAGGTCGAGTGCTGCGAACGTCACCTCCCGCCGACGAGGCGGAAGGTAGATGCCCGAACGGCGCAGCGATCGCCGGTTCTCACGCAGGAGGTTCTGCAGGTACGTCGTGCCGGTCTTGTACAGACCCACGTGCAGCACGACCCGCTCCAGGTTCGCGCCGGGTGATGGTGTGCCGCGGTCGCCTTGCTGCGGTGGGGTCATGCGGGGGGACCATACATCGGCCACTCGATCACCGGGCAGCAGTCCATCACCATGTCGAGTCCGGCCGCGGTGGTGCGGGCGTACGCCGCCTCGTCGACGACCCCCAGCTGGAACCACACGGCCTTCGCCCCGAGGTCGACCGCGCGGTCGGCGAACTCCCCGGCGGCATCGGCCCGGCGGAACACGTCGACGCAGTCCACCTCGAACGGGATGTCGCCGAGCTCCGCGTAGCCCTTCTCGCCGTGCACAGTCGCGGCGTCCGGGTGCACCGGCACGATCCGCTTGCCCTGTCGCTGCAGGAAGTGCGCGACCCGGTGCGCGTCCCGGAACGGGTTGTCACCCAGGCCCACGACCGCCCAGGTCTCGCACTCGTCGAGGATCCAGCGGATCGTGTCCGGGTCTCGCCAGGGCTGACCGGATCTCATGGTCGGCAGCATCCCACGAACGAGCTCCCGGGGCGTGCAGAGCCGGTCTGTGCGTCCCGGCCGCGTCCTAGCAGCTACCGGCGGTTCCGCGGCTCGGCTGTGGCCGTTCGATGACGGCCGGTTCGAGCCGGTCGGCGAGGCGTCGTAGCGCACGCGCCACGCGGATGCGCCGCTCGTGGCGGGGGCGCGGTGGCGCCACGGTGTCGTCGATGACCGGGGCGTCGGGAAGTGCGGACTGCGCGTGGTCCCTGGTGACGCGTACTGCGATCTCGGTGGCGATGGGGAACATCGCTTTCTCCTTCGCTGTGGCTGTGTATGGCCAGTTGTCAGGCCGGGTCGGTCAGGCCGGTGCCGGGCCGGTGCTGGCCCGGACGACGAGCTCGGTGGGGAGGACGACCGGCTCGTCGGTGAGCGAGCCGGGTTCGAGCAGGCGCAGGCCGGCGAACCGGCCCTTGTCGTAGACGGGCTGCCGGACCGTGGTGAGCCCGGCGTCGCCGGCGGGGTCGATGTCGTCGAAGCCGACCACCGACACGTCCTGGCCGGGGGTCAGCCCGCGCTGCCGCAGGGCGTCCAGAACCCCGAGGGCCAGTACGTCGCTGACGGCGAGCACGGCGCTCGGACGGTCGTGCCGGTCGAGGAGCCGTGCCGCGGCCTCCCGGCCCTGCGTGCGGGAGTTGCGCTCGGCGGCGACCACCTCGAGCCGGGCGGCCGGCAGCCCGTCGTCGAACCCGTGCAGCCGCAGTGCGGCGTTGTGGTCCACGGCCTGCTCCACGGCCTGCTCCAGCGTCAGTACGCCGTCGGCGCCGAACGGCGGCCTGCCGTCGACCACGACCGCGACCCGCTCGTGGCCCAGGCGGGCCAGGTGCTCGCCGGCGCTGCGGGCGGCCAGCCGCTCGTCGATGCCGACGAAGGCAAGGTCTCGCTGCGCGGGCCGGGTCGTGGTCACCACGGGAAGCCCGCGGCTGAGGATCACGTCGACGACCGGGCTGGCCTCGTCCACGCACTCCAGGCAGAACCCGTCCACGACGGCCTGTCTGGTGGCCGCACACGCGGCCTCGAGGTCGACCTCGTCGAGCGGGACCAGCAGCAGCCCGGTGGCGTGCGCCTCGGCGACCGAGGCGACCCCGCGCAGGAACTCGACGGCGTACGGGTCGGAGAGGGCGTACGACAGGGTCTCGGTGAACAACACGCCCAGTGCCCATGCGCGCCCGCTGCGCAGGGAGCGCGCGGCCGCGTCCGGGCCGGCGTACCCGAGGCGGCGAGCTGTCTCCATGACGCGCTGCCGCACGTCCGCGGAGAGCTGGTCCGGGCGGTTGTAGGCGTTGGAGACGGTGCTGCGCGAGACGCCGGCGGCGTCGGCCACCGTCTGCAGAGTCACTCGGCCCACCGGAGATCCCTTCTGTATCGATCTAGTTCTGGATCGATACAGTAGCGCGCCGCCACCAGCGGTGCAAGAGGGTTTCCGGGCGTCAGGCCGGTGTCACGCCGGGTGTCACGCCGGGGGTCACGCCGGGGGTCACGCCGGGGTCAGGCGGGGGTCAGGTCAGCGCGGAAGGCCGGTCTTGGTGCAGAGCCGGCGGCCGATCTCGTCGGTGCTGTCCTCGCGGATCAGGTCGAACATCGCGTTGGCGCGCTCGTCGTCCCAGTTCACCGCGAGGTCGACGATCGGGACCGAGCAGGTCTTGCCGTTGCCGCCGCTGACCTTGCGCATCGCCCACGCGAACCGGGCGAGGTCGATCGGGCCGACGTTGTCGCCGATGCGCAGCGAGTCGGAACCTGCCTTGTTCAGCGCGAAGTAGCGGAACGGGTTGATGAACGTCCACGGCGACGCGGCCCTGCTCGCGACCTGCCCGAGCACCTCACGCTGGCGCCGGCCGCGGTCGATGTCGCCGGTGGCGCTGACGTGTCGTGACCGCACGTAGCCGAGAGCGGTGGCCCCGTCGGCCTCCTGGCAGCCCTTCTCGATGTCGAGACCGGCCAGCTTGTCCTTCATCGCGGTCTTCGGGCAGATCTGCACGCCGCCGACCGCGTCGACGGTATTGACGAACCCGCCGAGGCCGATCTCCACGTAGTTGTCGATCTTCAGCCCGGTCTCGGACTCCACCGTGCGTACGAGCAGCCGCGGCCCGCCCACCGCGAACGCGGAGTTGATCTTCTGGCCGGACCCGACCCCGGGGATGTCCACGATCGAGTCGCGGGGCAGGCTCACCAGCAGGGTCTCGCCGCCGAACAGGGGCTCGTGCAGCAGCAGGATGGTGTCGGTGCGCTGGCCGCCGACGTTGCCGGTGGCGAGCTCGCGGCGCTCGCTGCGGCTGAGGCCCTCGCGGCTGTCGGACCCGACGAGCAGGTAGGTCGAGCCCGGCGTGGACTCCGGTCGCTGGCCGCCGGGCTCAGCGTCGACCTTCTCGATGTTGGAGACCGCCCAGATCGGCACCACGATCAGGAAGACCAGCCAGGCCAGCAGGGCGAAGATGACGATCCTGCCCCAGCGCGGCCGGGGACGTGCGCGACGGCTGCCGCCGGGTGCGGCCCGGGTCGGCGGCGGAGGCGGCGGCGGTGTGGGCGGGCGTGACCGCGTGCGCTCCTCGCCGGGCGGGCGACCGCTGACCGGCATCCGGCGGGTGGGCTCGGGGTCGTCGCCGGGGGACCCGGCGTAGTCGGAGTAGCCGGGCCGGCCGGAGGAGTGGCCGGAGTGGCGCCCGGCGGAGTCGCGACGGGACGCGGGGATGCGCCGGGTGGCCTCGTCGTCCTCCTCCTGAGGGCGGTAGAGCCAGCCGTACCCACCGTTGTCCGGGTCCCTGGGGCGGTCAGCCATGCCGGAGAGGCTACCCGGAGCGACGGCGATCACCGCACACGTCGGCGCGCCGTCACAGGTGTGGCTGATGTGGCGGCTGATACTCGGACTAAACCCTCCGATCCATCCCGGGAAGGACACGCATGCCCGCAGCCGTGCCGCCGCCCCCCGGCCGGCGCACACGCCCCGACGAGCAGGCCGGCCCGGTGCGGGTGCGCTTTCGCCGCGCGCTGGCCCTGCTGCTCCTGACGCTGGTCCTGCCCGGCTCGGCCCAGCTGGTGGCGGGCAACAGCCGGTGGGGACGGATCGCGCTGCGCACGGTGGCGACGCTGGTGGGGGCAACGCTGCTGTTGGCGATCCTGGCCAAGGCGTGGCCGAGCGGGATCTCGGCGCTGCTGTTCAGCTCGTTCGTGCTCGGGGCGCTGCGGATCCTGCTGGTCCTGCTCGCGCTGGGCTGGGCGGCGCTGTTCCTCGACGCCTGGCGCATCGGCGACCCGCTCGGGCTCGCGCAGCGACAGCGCCTCGCGGTGTTCTCGCTCAACAGCCTGCTGTGCGTGGCGGTGTCCGGCTCGCTGCTGTTCGGCTCCCACCTGGTGGCGGTGCACCGGTCGCTGGTGATGGACCTGTTCGGCAGCGGCACCGTGTCGGCCACCGAGAGCGGTCGGTACAACGTGCTGCTGCTCGGCGGGGATGCCGGCGCGGCCCGGCAGGGGCTGCGGCCCGACAGCCTCACAGTCGCCAGCATCGACGAGGACACCGGCCGGACCGTGCTGTTCAGCCTCCCGCGCAACCTCGAGGAGGTGCCGTTCCCCGAGGACACCCCGATGTACGACGAGTTCCCCGGCGGGTTCGACTGCGAGGGGTGCTACCTCAACTCCCTCTACACCTGGGCCACCGAGGCCGACCGCCAGGACGGCGACCTGTTCCCCGACGACGTCGACGACGCCGGCGCGTACGCCACCAAGCGCGCGGTCGAGGAGGTCACCGGGCTGAAGATCAACTACTACGCGATGGTCGACCTGCGCGGCTTCCAGGACCTCGTCGACGCGGTGGGCGGGGTGACCCTGACCGTGCCCGAGCGGCTGCCGATCGGCGGCGTGGGCGGACCGATCAAGGGCTGGATCGAGCCCGGGCGCCAGCACCTGGACGGCTTCGAGACGTTGTGGTTCGCCCGCAGCCGAGCCACGTCGGACGACTACTCGCGGATGGCGCGGCAGAAGTGTGTGATGAACGCCATGCTCACCCAGCTCAGCCCGCGCACCGTGCTCACCCGGTTCCAGGACATCGCCACGGCCAGCAAGCAGATCGTCACCACCGACGTGCCCGCGGCCGAGCTCAACACGTTCCTGCAGCTCGCGGGCAGGGCCCGGGAGCTGCCGATGGCGTCGGTGTCCTTCGTGCCGCCGCA
>DATMEB010000259.1:0-5413 GCA_035557095.1 Nocardioidaceae bacterium
TTCTTCGGGCTGGTCTTCGACGGACATCCCGCCCTCACCCGCATCCAGATGCCCGACGACTGGCCGGGCCACCCGCAGCGCAAGGACTACCCCCTCGGGGGAATCCCGGTGGAGTACAAGGGAGCCACCATTCCTCCTCCCGACCAGCGGAGGGCCTACTCATGACTACCGAACAGGATGCCTACGCACCGCAGTCCGAGACCAGCCAGGGGCGGGTCTTCACGGTCACCGGTCAGGACTGGGACTCGATCACCGAGGGCATCTCCGAGGAGGGCGACAACAAGGTCGTCGTCAACATGGGTCCCCAGCACCCGTCGACCCACGGGGTGCTCCGCCTGATCCTCGAGCTCGAGGGCGAGACGGTCACCGAGGCCCGCTGCGGCATCGGCTACCTGCACACCGGCATCGAGAAGAACATGGAGTTCCGCACCTGGGTGCAGGGCGTCACCTTCTGCACCCGGATGGACTACCTCTCCCCGTTCTACAACGAGATGACCTACAGCCTCGGGGTCGAGCGGCTGCTCGACATCGAGGAGGAGATCCCTGAGAAGGCACAGGTCATGCGGGTGCTCCTGATGGAGCTCAACCGGATCTCCTCGCACCTCGTCGCGATCGCCACGGGCGGCATGGAGATCGGCGCACTGACGGTGATGACGGTCGGGTTCCGTGAGCGTGAGCTGGTGCTCGACCTGTTCGAGCTGATCACCGGCCTGCGGATGAACCACGCGTTCATCCGCCCCGGCGGGGTCGCCCAGGACATGCCGCCCGGTGCGCTCGAGCAGATCCGTGAGTTCATCAAGCTGATGAAGAAGCGGCTGCCCGAGTACGCCGCCCTGTGCAACGAGAACCCCATCTTCAAGGGCAGGCTCAAGGACGTCGGCTACCTCGACCTCGCCGGCTGTCTCGCGCTCGGGGCGACCGGACCCGTGCTGCGGGCCACCGGCTACCCCTGGGACCTGCGCAAGACGCAGCCGTACAGCGGCTACGAGAACTACGACTTCGACGTAGTCACCTGGGACACGATGGACGCGTACGGCCGGTTCCGCATCCGGCTGGAGGAGATGCACCAGTCGCTGCGCATCATCGAGCAGTGCGCCGACCGGCTCGCCGACCTCGAGGGCGCCCCGGTGATGATCGGCGACAAGAAGATCGGCTGGCCGTCACAGCTCGCGGTGGGCAACGACGGCATGGGCAACTCGCTCGACCACATCCGGCACATCATGGGCGAGTCGATGGAGGCGCTCATCCACCACTTCAAGCTGGTGACCGAGGGCTTCCGGGTGCCCGCGGGCCAGGCCTACGGCACCGTGGAGTCGCCGCGCGGCGAGCTGGCCTGTCACGTGGTCTCCGACGGGGGCACGCGGCCCTACCGCGCCCACTTCCGCGACCCGTCGTTCGTCAACCTGCAGTGCACGTCGGTGATGAGCGAGGGCGGCATGGTCGCCGACGTGATCGTCGCGATCGCGAGCATCGACCCGGTGATGGGAGGCGTGGACCGATGACCGAGGAAGGGTTCGAGAACACCCCCGGCGAGGTGCAGGCCGCGGGCCTGGACGCCGAGACCATCGGCGAGCTGCGGCAGATCGCGGCACGCTACCCGCAGGCCCGTTCCGCGCTGCTGCCGATGCTGCACCTCGTGCAGAGCGTGCAGGGCCAGGTCACGCCCACCGGGATCGAGACCTGTGCCGACATGCTCGGCCTGACCGCGGCCGAGGTCGCGGCGGTCGCGACCTTCTACACGATGTACAAGCGGCGCCCGGTGGGCGACTACCACGTCGGCGTCTGCACCAACACGCTGTGCGCGGTGATGGGCGGTGACGTGATCTTCGAGCGGCTCAAGGAGCACCTCGACGTCGGCAACGACGAGATCACCGACGACGGCCGGATCACGCTCGAGCACGTCGAGTGCAACGCCGCGTGCGACTTCGCGCCGGTGATGATGGTCAACTGGGAGTTCATGGACAACATGACCCCGGAGAGCGCGGTCGAGCTGGTCGACGCCCTGCGCTCCGGCGCCGAGGTACGTTCCACCCGGGGGCCGCGGATCTGCACTTGGCGCGAGGCCGAGCGCGTCCTCGCCGGGTTCCCCGACGACCTCGCCGACGAGGGTCCGGCCGCCGGCCCGGAGACGCTGGTGGGGCTGCAGATCGCCCGCGAGCGCGGCTGGCGCGCACCAGAGCCGCAACACGCCGAGCAGTCAGCACAGCACTCCACCAGGGGGGAACAGTGACCGAGACCGCGATGTCGTCAGGGCCCTCCGTGCTCACTCCGGTCCTCAGCGACAACTGGGACCAGGACCGGTGCTGGACGCTGCAGGCCTACGAGGACCGCGGCGGCTACCGCGCGCTGAAGTCCGCGCTCGAGCGGCAGCCGGACGCGCTGATCGACCTGGTCAAGGCGTCCGGGCTGCGCGGTCGCGGCGGCGCCGGGTTCCCGACCGGCATGAAGTGGGGCTTCATCCCGCAGGGCGACGGCAAGCCGCACTACCTCGTCGTCAACGCCGACGAGTCCGAGCCGGGCACCTGCAAGGACATCCCGCTGATGCTGGCCTCGCCGCACACGCTGGTCGAGGGCGCGAT
This sequence comes from Nocardioidaceae bacterium, assembly GCA_035557095.1. GTDB lineage: Bacteria > Actinomycetota > Actinomycetes > Propionibacteriales > Nocardioidaceae > JALZDI01. Next base: position 2,580 of record DATMEB010000259.1, read on the forward strand.
CATCTCCTCGTTCGCGATCCGGGCCAACTACGCGTTCATCTACGTACGCGGTGAGGTCCTGCACGTCGTACGCCGGCTGCAGCGCGCGGTGCAGGAGGCCTACCTCGCCGGCTACCTCGGCAAGGACATCCTCGGCACCGGCTTCGACCTCGACCTGATCGTGCACGCCGGCGCCGGCGCGTACATCTGCGGCGAGGAGACGTCGCTGCTCGACTCGCTGGAGGGACGTCGCGGCCAGCCCCGCCTGCGTCCGCCGTTCCCGGCCGTCGCCGGGCTGTACGCCTCGCCGACCGTGGTCAACAACGTCGAGACGATCGCCTCGGTGCCGTGCATCGTCGACAACGGCGCCGACTGGTTCGCCTCGATGGGCACCGAGAAGAGCAAGGGCATGACGCTGTACTCCCTGTCGGGTCACGTACGCCGGCCGGGCCAGTACGAGGCGCCGCTTGGCATCACCCTGCGCGAGCTGCTCGACCTCGCCGGCGGCGTCCGCGAGGGACACCAGCTGAAGTTCTGGACCCCCGGAGGCTCGTCGACGCCGATCCTGACCGACGAGCACCTCGACGTACCCCTGGACTACGAGGGGGTCGGGGCCGCGGGCAGCATGCTCGGCACCAAGGCCCTGCAGATCTTCGACGAGACCACGTGTGTCCTCCGCGCGGTGCTGCGCTGGACGGAGTTCTACAAGCATGAGTCCTGCGGCAAGTGCACGCCCTGCCGCGAGGGCACGTGGTGGCTGGTGCAGGTGCTGCAGCGCCTCGAGCGCGGACAGGGCAGCGAGGAGGACCTCGAACTGCTGCTGGACCAGTGCGACAACATCCTCGGGCGTGCGTTCTGCGCGCTCGGCGACGGCGCCGTCAGCCCGATCACGTCCTCGATCCAGTACTTCCGCCAGGAGTACCTCGCCCACCTCGAGCAGGGCGGCTGTCCGTTCGACCCTGCGGCCTCGACCCTCTTCGCCACCGCGGGAGCGCACGCATGACAGTTCAGAGCCCAGGCCAGCGCGAGGCCGACGGGGCTGGCGGCCCGGACGCCGAGGCGCTGGAGAAGCTGGTCACGGTCACGATCGACGACGTCGAGGTCAGCGTCCCCGAGCACACGCTGGTCATCCGCGCCGCCGAGCTCATCGGCGTACAGATCCCGCGCTTCTGCGACCACCCGCTGCTCGACCCCGTCGGCGCGTGCCGCCAGTGCCTGGTCGAGATCCCCGACGCCGGCAACGGCCGCCCGATCCCCAAGCCACAGGCGTCCTGCACGCTGCCGGTCGCACCGGGCATGGTGGTCAAGACGCAGGCGACGTCGCCGGTGGCCGACAAGGCGCAGCAGGGGATCATGGAGTTCCTGCTGGTCAACCACCCGCTCGACTGCCCCATCTGCGACAAGGGCGGCGAGTGCCCGCTGCAGAACCAGGCGATGTCCAACGGGCGCGGCGAGACCCGGTTCATGGAGCAGAAGCGCACCTTCGTCAAGCCGATCAACATCTCCGCGCAGGTGCTGCTCGACCGCGAGCGCTGTGTGCTCTGCGCGCGCTGCACGCGGTTCTCCGAGCAGATCGCCGGTGACCCGTTCATCGCACTGATCGAGCGGGGTGCCCTGCAGCAGGTCGGGATCTACGAGAAGGAGCCCTTCGAGTCCTACTTCTCGGGCAACACGATCCAGATCTGCCCGGTCGGCGCGCTCACCTCGGCGGAGTACCGCTTCCGCTCCCGGCCCTTCGACCTGGTCTCCAGCCCGGCCGTGGCCGAGCACGACGCCTGCGGCTCGGCGATCCGGGTCGACCACCGGCGCGGCAAGGTGATGCGCCGCCTCTCCGGAAACGACCCCGAGGTCAACGAGGAGTGGATCACCGACAAGGACCGGTTCGCGTTCAAGTACGCCGACGCGCCCGACCGGATCACCTACCCCCGGGTGCGTGACGACGACGGGTCGCTTCGGCCCGCCTCCTGGCCCGAGGCGTTCGCCGTCGCGGCCCGCGGCCTGCGCGACGCCGGCGCGTCCGCCGTGCTCACCGGTGGCCGCGTCACCGCGGAGGACGCCTTCGCCTACAGCAAGTTCGCGCGGGTGGCGCTCGGCACCAACGACATCGACTTCCGGGCCCGGCCGATCTCCGAGGAGGAGACGCGCTTCCTCGCCGCCGAGGTCGTGCTGCGCCGGCCCGTCTCGTACGCCGACCTCGAGAGCGCCGCCACCGTCGTCCTCGCCGGCTTCGAGCCCGAGGACGAGGCGGGCGCGATCTTCCTGCGGCTGCGCAAGGCGTCCCGCACGGGCACCCGCGTCGTGTCCCTGGCGCCGTACACCTCGCGCGGGCTGCGCAAGATGAACGGCCAGCTGATCGCGACCCGGCCCGGCGACGAGGCCGCGGCGCTCCGCGCGCTCGTCGAGCAGGGCGAGTACGGCGTCGACAACACGGCCGTGATCCTCGTCGGTGAGCGACTGGCCACCTCGCCCGGCGCCCTGACGGCGGCGGCCGGACTGGCCGCGAAGACCGGTGCCCGGCTCGCGTGGGTCCCGCGTCGCGCCGGTGACCGGGGCGCGCTCGAGACCGGCTGCCTGCCGACCCTGCTGCCCGGCGGCCGCCCGGTCGCCGACGCTGCCGCCCGCGTCGACGTCGCCACCACGTGGGGCGTCGACCACCTGCCCGACACCGAGGGCCGTGACGCCGACGCGATCGTGGCCGCCCTGGCCGCGGGCGAGCTCGGCGGGCTGGTCATCGGTGGAGTCGATCCCGACGACACCGCCGACCCCGCTGCCACCCGCGCGGCCATCGAGGCGGCGCGGTTCGTGGTCGCCCTCGAGCTGCGCGAGACCGACGTGACCCGGGCCGCCGACGTGGT
>DATMEB010000260.1:0-8744 GCA_035557095.1 Nocardioidaceae bacterium
AGCCGGTGCTGCCCCCAGCCGGCCGGATGCGTCAGCGCCACCCCCGCGGCCGGACCGCCCCACATGCCCGCGACCGTGCCCACCGTGTGGGCGACGAACCGTGCGGTGAGCGCGTCGGCGGTCATCGAGACCCCGCCGAGGCGCAACGGCGTGCCGTCCCCGACCCGGCGGGTGAACTGCCGCGCGACCCGGTCCGGCTCGATCGCCGCACGCTGCTCCGCACCCTCCCCCAACACCAGCGAACCGTCCGGGTTCACGAACGCCACGGACGGCAGGAACGCCGCACGGGGGGCGAACGCGACCACGTCCGCACGCCCGGAACGGCACACCGCCGCGGCGGTGAATGTTGCCCCTAAATCCACTCCGACCTGGTAAGACATTTCCGGCTTCCCCTCTCACTGACCAGCCGAATGGATTCGATACGTAAATCGGACCGGTTTGGTTCAAACGAATTTCGCGGACTTGTTCACGAACCACGATGTGGCCTGCTGGGGGTTGCCGGCATCGGGGAAAACCCCTTAGCGGCCCCGCACGGTCCCCCACCCACCCCCGTACCCCCAACGAGACGGACGGGGAACATCCGGATGGCAGGCGCGGCGAGCCGACCTAGCTTTGGTGTCAGCTGGACGGATGTCCGGTTGGTGCCGCGAAAAGTCGTTGCACCCCAAGGCAAACTTCACGAGTCACAGGAGTGCACGATGACGAACTTCGACCTGTCGGAGATGCTGAAGTCGATCGCGAACGTCGACCTGACCACGGTGCTCGACGAGGAGAGCAACCAGAACCAGGAAGGCGCGCAGATCGCCGACCAGGCGGCGGACAACGAGACCAACCAGGTCGGCTCCCAGGACAACAACCAGAGCCAGGACACCGACACCGACACCACGACCGTGGCCGGCGACGGCGGTAACGGTGGCGTCGCGGTGGGTGGCAGCGCGAACGGTGGCTCCGGCGCGGGCATCGGCGGGGACGCCGGCGACATCGCCCAGAGCGGCAAGTTCAACATCAACTTCGGTGACTCGACCGGTGGGTCCGGTGTCGGTACCGGCGGTGCCGGCGGCACGGGCGGAAGCGCGAACGCCAGCGGCGGCGACGGCGGCAGCGCCGAGTCCGATGTCGACGTCGACGCCAACCAGAGCAGCGACCAGGACCTGGACCAGGACAACGAGACCGATCAGGACGTCGAGGCGGACCAGACGCAGGTGCAGGACGCCGACGCGGAGCTGGACCAGGACTTCCGCGCCGAGGTGGAGGCCGAGGTCGAGACCGAGATCGAGGACCTCGACCTGCCGGTGTGATCCCTGACCGTGCGTGGCCGGAGCTGCTCGACGCGTTCCGGCCACGCATCATCCAATCCACTTTGGAGTGACCGACATGGCATCCATCAACACGCTCATCGACTTCCTGATGGGCCTGATGCGTGATGAGGAAACCAAGCGGGAGTTCGAGCGCGACCCCGACGGCACGTTGGGCAGCAAGGGCCTGCAGGACGTCACCGCACAGGACGTCCAGGACGCGCGGCTGATCATGGCCGACAACGGCAGCGCCCAACCCCGTTCCGACGGCGGGTCCCAGCCCAGCGGCTACCACGAGGGCTCGCTGAGCAGCGGCGGCAGCGGTGCTGTGCGAGAGATCCTGCACACCACCAACGCCTTCGAGATCGACCAGAGCCGGCACATCGACCAGACCAACATCACCATCGACAACCGGGACACGACGATCATCGACTCGTTCAACTCACAGGACGAGGTCACGGCGATCCAGGACAACGACACGATCAACAACGACGTCGACGTGATCAATGTCGAGGACTCGTTCAACGACGAGACCGACGAGCCGGGCGAGTCCGACGAGCCGGGCGACCCGGCCGAGTCGGAGGAGCCGGTCGAGGCCCCGAGTGAGTCCGACGATCCGGCCACCAGTGGCCCGGCGGCCGACCCCGAGGACGGCGAGGTGAGCATCCAACCGGTCGAGCCCGGACCGGAGGACGTGCCGTTCGACGCGGAGCCGGAAGCCAGCATCCAGCCCGTCGAGGAGGACCCCCTCGTCGACGGCGAGCCCGACCTCGTCGACTCACCGGTCGCGTGAGGTGGCGTGATGGCGGCGAAGGCTGAGCCGGTCGCGGCCGTGGACCTCGCGCTCGGGGCGCTCGCGAAGTACGAGCGCCCCGACCTCGAGGCCCGGCTGCGGCAGGCCCGCGAGCGGCTGCTCGCCGACCACGTGCGCGTGCTCGTGGTCGGCGAGTTCAAGAAGGGCAAGAGCATGCTGGTCAACGGGCTCGTGGGGGCGCCCGTGTGCCCGGTGCTCGACGACCTCGCGACCGCGGTGCCGACCGTGGTCACCTACGCCGAGACCCCGGCGGCCACCGTGATGCGGGTGCTGGACGGCGCCGGCACCGAGGCCGTCACCGAGCGCACGACCGTCCCGCTGGACGACATCGCGCGCTACGCCACCGAGCAGGGCAACCCGGGCAACCGGGAGCGGTTGAACCAGGTCGAGATCGGGCTCCCGCGTGCGGTGCTGGCCGGCGGGCTGGTGCTCGTCGACACCCCCGGAGTAGGCGGGCTGAGCTCCGTGCAGGCGTCGGCGACCGCGGCCACGCTGCCCGCGGCCGACGCCGTGCTGCTCGTGTCCGACGCCTCGCAGGAGTACACCGGGCCCGAGCTCGAGTTCCTGCGCCAGGCCGTGGCCGTGTGCCCGAACGTGGCCTGCGTGCTGACCAAGACCGACATGTACCCGGAGTGGCGCACGATCGCCGAGCTGGATCGCGGGCACCTGCGCCGGGCCGGCATCGACGCGCCGCTGTTCACCGTGTCCTCGACCATGCGCTGGCACGCCCTGCTCGAGAAGGACGACGAGCTGCGTTCCGAGCTCGCGACCGACTCCGGCTACGCCCCGCTCGTCGGCTACCTGCGCAAGGACGTCGTGGGCCGGGCCGACGAGCTGGCCCGCCGGTCGACCGTGCACGACGTGCTCGCGGTCACCGACCAGGTCGTCGCCGCGCTGCGCACCGAGCAGGCCGCGCAGGAGAACCCGGAGAGCGTGCAGGAGGTCATCCGCCGGCTGACCGCGGCCGAGCAGCGCGCCACCGGCCTGAAGGAGCGCTCCGCGCGCTGGCAGCAGACCCTCAACGACGGCGTCGCCGACCTCAACGCGGACATCGACTACGACCTGCGGGACCGGCTGCGCGAGATCGTCCGCGACGCCGAGGAGGTCATCCAGAACGGCGGCGACCCGACGCGCACGTGGGAGCAGTTCGTCGCCTGGGTGGAGCAGTGCGCGGCGGCCGCGGCGTCGGCCAACTACGTGTGGGCGACCCAGCGTGCGCGGTACCTGGCCCAGCGGGTCGCCGAGCACTTCGACGAGGAGCGCACGCACGTGCTGCCGGCCCTGCGCATCGAGCCGTCCGACGCGCTGCGGTCGGTGCGCGCGATGACCATGCGGGACGACGCCGAGTCGTTCGGCCTGGGCAAGAAGCTGATGACCGGGATGAAGGGCGGCTACATGGGCATGCTGATGTTCGGCATGCTCGGCACGTTGGTCGGCTTCTCGCTGACGAACCCCATCGCGGTTGGCGCAGGCCTGCTGATGGGCCGCAAGGCCGTCGGCGACGAGCGCCGCCGCCTCATCACGAAGCGGCAGAACGACGCGCGCACCGCGCTGCGCCGCTACGTCGACGACGTCACCTTCCACGTCGGCAAGGACTCCCGCGACATGCTGCGCGGTGTGCAGCGGGTGCTGCGCGACCACTTCACCGCGCAGGCCGAGCAGATGAAGCGCTCGCTGCAGGAGTCGCTGAAGGCGGCGGAGACGTCGGTGAAGGCGACCAAGGCCGAGCGCGACACCCGGCTGGCCGAGCTCAACGCCGAGCTGGCGCGGCTGGACAAGGTGGCGCAGCAGGTCCGCACGCTGCTGCCGCGAGGAAGGACAGGAGCGGCGGCATGAGCGGGAGTGAGGGAGCGTCCGCCGTCTGGACTGGCGAGCAGCGCAGCCGTGAGGAACGAACGGCGAGCAGCGCAGGAGGGAAGACGGCGGGTAGCGACCGAGCGGAGCGAATCGAGGTGACAGCATGATCTTGTCCCACGCGGTGCGGCAGGTTCTGCACACGGCTCTCGCCGCGTACCGCGACCAGCCACGCACCGTCGAGCTGCTGCGCCACCAGCTGCAGCGGCTGGACGAGCCGCTGCGGGTGGCGATCGCCGGCAAGGTCAAGGCCGGCAAGTCGACGCTGCTCAACGCGCTCGTCGGGGAGGCCGTCGCGCCGACCGACGCCGGCGAGTGCACCAAGGTCGTGACCTGGTACCGCAACGGCCCGACGCCGCGGATCGTCATGTATCCCAAGGACGGCGGGCCGACGCCGCTGCCGGTGGTCCGCCGCGATGGCGCGCTGGACATCGACCTCGGCGCCACCTCGGCCGACCGGTTGGACCGGCTCGTCGTCGACTGGCCGGCGCAGAGCCTGCGGGCCACCACGCTGATCGACACCCCGGGCGTCGCGTCGATCAACGACGGCGTCTCCAAGCGGACCGTGAACTTCCTCGAGCCGGACGACGACACGCCGACCGAGGCCGACGCCGTGCTCTACCTGATGCGCCACCTGCACGTGGCCGACGCCAAGTTCCTGGAGGCGTTCCGCGACCAGGGCGTGGCGCGGGCGACCGCGGTCAACACGGTCGCGGTGATCTCCCGCGCCGACGAGATCGGCGCCGGTCGGCTGGACGCGATGTTCGCCGCCCGGGCGATCGCGACGCGGTACCGGTCCGAGCCGGCGCTGCGCGGGCTGTGCCAGAACGTCGTCGCGGTCGCCGGCCTGCTCGCGTACACCGGCCGCACGCTGCGCCAGGCCGAGTACGTCGCGCTGACCGAGCTGGCCGCCATGCCCCGCGAGGAGCTCGACGTGGCGCTGCTGTCCACCGATCGATTCCTGCGCGCGGACTCCGCCGAGACCCGCCGCGAGCTGGTCCGCCGGTTCGGGCTGTTCGGCATCCGGCTCGCGACCTCGCTGATCCGCCAGGGCTCGCGCACCCCGACCGCGCTCGCCGACGAGCTGGTGGCGCGCAGCGGGCTCTCCGAGCTGCAGCGGGTGCTGCAGGTCCAGTTCGGTGAGCGGCGGGACCTGCTCAAGTCCCGCTCGGCACTGCTGGCGCTGGACCGCCTGGTGCGCGCCGACGGCGATGCGCGCGGCCTCGGTCGCCAGATCGAGCGCATCCTGACCGGCGCGCACGAGTTCACCGAGCTGCGGCTGCTCGGCGCCCTGCGCTCCGGCGTGGTCGAGCTGCCCGGCACGGTCGCCGAGGAGGCCGAGCGGCTGCTGGGCGGCGCCGGCAACACGCCGACCGCGCGGCTCGGACTGCCCGCCGACGCGCCGCGCGAGGAGGTGCACCGGGCCGCCTTCGGTGCGCTGCGCCACTGGCAGGGACAGGCGGAGAACCCGATGTTCGGCCGCCGCGCGGCCGACGCGTGCCGGGTCGTCGTGCGGACCTGCGAGGGGATCCTGGCGCCGCACTGAGACTGAGGTTGCGTTGGTCGGTGCGAGACTTTTCTGGCAGCGCGCTGAGACCATCCTTGGGTGAACAGAATCGTGGATCTGAGCCATCGCATCGAGCACGGCATGATCACCTACCCCGGCCTGCCCGGACCGGTGGTCGGCACGCACCGCGAGCGGATGGAGTCCGCGCCCGGCGTGTCGTTCCACATCGGACGGATGGAGCTCGTGGCGAACACCGGCACCTACGTCGACGCGCCCTTCCACTTCCACGCCGACCGCGCCGACATCGCCGCGCTGCCGCTGGAGCGGCTGGTGGACGTGCCGGCCGTGCGGGTGGGCGCGTACGGCGTGGACGTGATCGGTCCGGAGACGCTCGGCGACCCGGAACGCCTGTGGGGCAAGGCGGTCCTGGTACACACCGGTTGGTCGCGGCACTGGGGCACCGAGCGGTACGGCTCCGGCGGACCGCACCTGACCGCAGCCGCGGCGAGGTGGCTCGTCGACGCGAACGTCGCCGTCCTGGGCGTCGACGCGCTGAACGTGGACGACATCACCGACCCGACCCGCCCGGTGCACAACACCTTGCTGGGCAACGACATCCCGATCGTCGAGCACCTGACGAACCTGGCGGCCCTGCCCGACGACGGCTTCCGGCTCACCGCCCTGCCGGCACCGGTGCGCGGCATGGGCAGCTTCCCGATCCGGGCGGTCGCCGTCCTGGCTACCAGCTGACCAGATCGTCGACGGCCAGCCGGCCGCGGACCACCTTACCGGTGGCGTTGCGCGGCAGCTGGTCGACGAAGACGACGTCGCGCGGCACCGCGAAGCGGGGCAGGTGTGCGTGCACGTAGTCGCAGACCATGGAGGCGTTCAGCACCGCGCCCGGCTTCGCCACCACGTAGGCCGCGAAGCGCTGGCCGAACTCCCGGTCGGGCACGCCGACCACGACCGCGTCCCGCACCTGCTGCATGGAGAGCAGCAGGTCCTCGACCGGCCGTGGGAACATCTTCTCCCCGCCGGAGATGATCATGTCGTCCTCGCGGCCGGACACGAACACGCGGCCGTCGGCGTCGAGGTAACCGCGATCTCCGGTCGCCATCATGTTGTCGTAGACCGTCCGGCTGCCGCCGTCGACGTAGCCCTCGAAGTGCATGTCGTTCCCGACGCAGATCTGGCCGTCCACGCCCGGCGGCACCGGCCTGCCCCGGTCGTCCAGGATGCCGATGCGGGTGCCGATCGGGCACCGCCCGGCCGTGGTCGGGGCCGCGCGCAGGTCGGCCGGGTCGGCGATGCTCGCGTAGGACACCTCGGTCGAGCCGTACAGGTTGTAGAGCACGTCGCCGAACTCGTCCATGAAGGACATGACCAGCTTGGCCGACAGCGGTGCCCCGCTGCTCGCCACGATGCGCAGCGACGACGTGTCGTAGTTGCGCCGCACCGCCTTCGGCAGGTCCATGATGCGCTGCAGCATGATCGGCACCACGAACAGCGAGGTGCACCGGTTCTCCTCGATCAGCCGCAGGGTTTCCTCGGCGTCGAACCGGCGGGGCAGCACCGTCGTCGCGGTCAGGCCCATGCCGAGCTGCAGCACCGCGAGTCCCCAGGTGTGGAACAGCGGCGCCGCGACCAGCATCCGCTCCCCCGACTCCAGCGGGATCCGCGAGATGATCGCCGCCGCGGTGCGCAACCCGTGCGGGTTGCGCCGGCGGGCGCCCTTGGGGTTGCTGGTGGTGCCGGACGTCAGCACGATGATCTTGCCCGGTGCGGTCGGCGGCTTGACCTTGCGCGACGAGCCGGTCTCGATGAGGCCGTCCACCGTCGGCGAGGCCTCGCCCCAGGTCCGGATGCGCGGCAGCGCATCCGGCAGGTCGCGCAGCAGCGGGAAGTACTCGTCGTCGGCGAGGATCGCGGCCGGCCGGTGCGAGCGCACGGTGTCCATGACCTGGTCGGCGGACAACCCGGTGTTCAGCAGCACCACCGAGGCGCCGAGCTTGCCGCAGGCGATCATCGACTCGACCATCGCGCCGTGGTTGCGGCACATCAGCGCCACCCGCCGGCCCTGCCGGACGCCGTATTCGGTGAGCGCGTTCGCGAGCCGGTCTGTCCGCACGGCGATGTCGGCGAAGGTCAGCGTGCCGAGCTCGTCGCAGATCGCGTCCGCCCGCGGTGCCCGCACGGTTGCGGCGCCGTACCCGCCGGCGAACGTGGCGCCCCACTTCGACAGCGCCTTCAGCTGCCGGGCGACGAGGTCGGGCCGGCCGGGCAGCACGATCCCGGCCTTGGTGAGGATCTTCATGACGCCCAGCTGCGACTGGCTGGTCGAGGTCTGGTCCAGCGAGCGGGGCGAGGTGGTCTGCGACCGGCCGGCGAGGTGGTCGTCGGCAAGCGCGATCGCCTTGCGGACGCGCTTGCGCAGCCAGGACGCGGGCAGCCGCGAGCCGAGTGGGAGCGAGATCGCGACGTGCAGCTCGGTCCGGCCGGGCTCGACCGGCGTGAGCCGGATCGACACGTGCCCGCCCGGCCAGCGGTCGCTGACCAGGACTAGATGCTCCGGCGGCCGGTGCACCAGCACGTCGACGTCGTACCGGGACATCCGGCCTCGCTCGACGCTGAACCGGACCTCGTACTGGCTGCCCACACCGGTCTCGGCGTGGCTCGTCCGGTACGCCCACGAGATCTCGCGAGCGAACCGCGAATATGACTCCAGGTCGTTGACGATGGTCCAAAGCCGTTCCGGCGGGTGGTCGAGGACCTCGACCACTTCCACAAGTTCAACCGACACCGCAGGCTCCTCGGTTCGCATGGGCGAACACCCAGCGCTACCGTACTAGCAGCCGTGCTCCATTCGGAGCAAGACCTTCGTCGCGAATTCTGGGACATTAAACAGTGTGTGACAAGGTTTCGGTGCCAATCGACGGGTCGCTCTCCAGCGGCTCACGGTGCCCGGTCGGGACGAAGCCGTTGCGCTCGAACAGCCGCCGGGCCGCGGGATTGCCGTCGGCGACTCGCAGTTCGACCCTTGACCAGCGATTTTCCCGCGCCCAGGCCAGCACCTCGCCGATCAACGCGTCGCCGACGCCCCGCCCGCGAACCTGTGGGTGGGCCCACATGGCGACCAGCATCACCGCGTCCGCCCCGATCGGCGTATACCCGCCGACGGCCCCGACCAACCGGTCGTCCAGGACCGCGACGACTGCCACCCCGCTCGCCGGCTCGAGCCGCAGGCGCCAGTCGTCCTCGCCGAACCGCTCCTCGA
>DATMEB010000261.1:0-2142 GCA_035557095.1 Nocardioidaceae bacterium
GGTTGCTCGATCAAGGAAATTGGCGTCGAGGCTGGTCAGCTGGCGTACGCGCGGAGCCGCTCGGCTCGCTCGCCCTGGCGCAGCTTCGACATCACTTCGCGCTCGATCTGGCGGACGCGCTCGCGGGACAGGCCGAAGCGCTTGCCGATCTGGTCGAGCGTGTGCGGCTGACCGTCGTCGAGGCCGTACCGCAGTCGGATCACCGACTGCTCGCGGTCGTCGAGCGTGCCGAGCACGCGGCGCAGGTCGTCGTGCAGCAGACCGGAGATCACGGCGCTCTCGGCGTCGGTGGCCTCGCCGTCCTCGATGAAGTCGCCCAGCGGGGCGTCCTCCTCCGAGCCGACCGGCATGTCCAGACTGACCGGGTCGCGGGCGTGGTCGAGCAGGTCGGCGACCTTCGCGGGGGTGAGCCCGACCTCGCTGGCCAGCTCGTCGTTGGTGGCCTCGCGGCCGAGCTGCTGGTGCAGGTCGCGCTTGGTCCGCGCGAGCTTGTTGACCTGTTCCACCAGGTGGACAGGCAGCCGGATCGTCCGGCCCTGGTCGGCCATGCCGCGGGTGATCGCCTGACGGATCCACCACGTGGCGTAGGTCGAGAACTTGAAGCCCTTGGTGTAGTCGAACTTCTCCACTGCCCGGATGAGCCCGAGGTTGCCCTCCTGGATCAGGTCCAGCAGTGGCATGCCGCGCCCCGTGTACCGCTTCGCGAGCGACACGACGAGCCGCAGGTTCGCCTCGAGCAGGTGGTTCTTGGCCAGGTGACCGTCGCGGACCAGCGCCTCGAGCTCCGTGCGCTTCGCGCTCCCCCGGCTCTCGGTCTCGAGCATGTGCTGGGCGAATACTCCGGCCTCGATGCGCTTGGCTAGCTCGACCTCTTGCGCCGCGGTGAGCAGCGCCGTGCGGCCGATGCCGTTGAGGTACACGCGGACCAGGTCGGCCGCGGGGCTCTGCGCATCAAGGTCGATCTCGGCGGGCTCCGGCTCGCGCTGCTGTGGGACCGTCATGCTCTCCCTCCCCCTTTTCGCGGGCTGGTGTGCGGTATGTCACACGCCGGCCCTGTTGTCCGGTGAGCCCTCGAACGATCGCCCGTCGATGGCTGGACACTCCTCAAAACGCGCTCACGTCTCGATTCGTTCCCGACTTCCCATCTGGATGACGTCATACGCGCCACACAAGTTGCTCGACCAAACCTGAGGTTTTCCTTAGAGACGAGGCGAAGGCCTCAGACGTGACGGGAGTACCGCGGTGACGGCGGACTCACACGTCGACGATCACCGTGAACGGCCCGTCGTTCACGCTCTCGACGGCCATGGTCGCGCCGAAGCGACCGGTCTCGACCCGGGCGCCGCGCTCACGAAGCGCGGCCACGACCGCGTCTACCAGCGGTTCCGCGTCGTCGGGCCGGGCGGCGGCGGTCCACGACGGGCGGCGGCCCTTGCGCGTGTCGCCGTACAGCGTGAACTGGCTGACGACGAGCAGCGGCGCGCCCGTCGTGGCGCAGGACTCCTCGTCGCGCAGGACGCGAAGCTCGTGCAACTTGCGGGCCATCGTCTCGGCCTGACCCGTCGAGTCCGATGTGGAGACGCCGAGCAGCACCAGCAGGCCGGGCTCGTCGAAGGAGCCCACGACGGAACCGGAGACCGTCACGCTCGCCCGGGTCACCCGCGCCACCACCGCTCGCACGGTGATCATGCTCGCAGTACGAGCTCAGCGGCGGGCCACCAGGTGGAAGAACCGCGCGGTCAGCAGCTGCGGCATCCGGTCGGCCATCGCGAGCTCGAGCCGCTCCAGGTCCTCGAGGAAGACGGGGTCCGTGTCCACGTTCGGCAGCAGGTCGCTCACGCACCGCACCCCGTACCGGACGACCTCCTCGACGCCGAGGTCGGCGAGCTGCGCAACGAGCTCGCCCACCGACGCCTCCCGCGACAGCGCCCGCACGGCCTCGGCCGGGTCCCGCTCCCGCAGGGCCGCGTGCATCGGGTCGAAGTCGGCGTTGGGGCCGAGCACGGACAGCAGCCCGCCGGTACGCAGTGGGGCGATCACCGCGCCGAGCACCTCGCCCGGCTCGTCCACGAAGTGCAGCAGGTTGTGGCACAGCACCACGTCGAACTCGTGGCCGGCGAACACCTCCGGGGCGTCCAGGGC
>DATMEB010000262.1:0-91164 GCA_035557095.1 Nocardioidaceae bacterium
CGCGGAGCAGCTCGGCCCTGGTTCGTCGCGCAGCCGATGTGGTCACCCAGTGCTCTCCTGGTAGCCCTCTTGAAAGCCCTCCTGGAACTCACTGCTGGTGACGACGAACCCGAAGAAGATCATTGCCAGAACCGAGAACACGATGCTGACGATGCCGAGAACGATGCCGGCCGTCGCCATCCCGCGACCTTCCTGAAACCCGGAGGTGGCGACCTCCTTGCGTGCGATGGTGCCGAGGATGATCGCCGGAACGCCGGCGAACAAGCAGCACAGAACCGTGCCAACGATGCCCAGGATCATCGCCCAGACTGCCTTCTGGTTGGTCTGGCGTGCTTCCAACGACTGGCCCGGTGGCGGTGGTGGCGGCGTCTGCCCGTACTGGGGTGGGGTTGAGCTCGGAAGGCGTGGGGACGCGTCGGGATCCTGCTCGGGGTATTCCGGGTAGCGAGGCCCGTCCGATGTCATCGAGGTCAGAGCTCGGGACGGTCCAGACCCATCCCGGCGGCGGCCATGACTCGTCCGACGAGGCCGGAGAGCAAGGTGACCGCGACGCCGATCCAGAACAGCGTCCAGTTGGGGTCGGGGATCAACGCGAGCCCGCCGATCGTGATGCCGACGAGGCAGACCAGGACTGCGGTCCAGGCCGCGGGTGACGATCCGTGCGACATGCGGGCTCTCCTCGAGGCTTCGGGGGTGGTTGATTCGGGCGCCAGCCTACTCGGTCGGATCGCGTCCCTCGTCGAGAGCCGACCAGAGGTCGTCCTCCGTGTCTGCCTGGGCCGCGGGCGAGTCATACCGGCCGCCCATGGTGGGCCAGGCGCCGGCCATCCGGATGACCACGCCGCCGAGCACGGCGGCGACGACGAACGAGCCGGTCGCGACCACAGGCCAGAGCAGACTGCGGTCGCCGTCCGGCACGTTGTCACCGGTGAACGAGGTGGAGCTGCGCACGGCGTCGTCGAGCGCAGCGTCGATCGACGAGCCTCCGGTGGCGACCAGGACCGCGCCACAGATTCCCACGACGACCAGCAGGACGCCGACCAGCCAGCGCACCCGCACCGAGGCGTCGAGCACGGCCAGCGCACCGGTGACCACGACGAGCGCGAGGGCGGGCACGAGGGGTTGCGCGTCGGTGCCGGTCACCGTCACCGGATCCGAAGGCAGGCCGTCAGTCCGCACCGTGGCCTCGACCCACGTGCGGGACGCGGCGAGGAACGCGAGCCCGCCGCAGGCGAGCAGCGTCAGCACGACCGGTGCGTACAAACGTGCCGTTCGCCGCCCACGGCCCGGCACCCCCGCCGGGTGCGCTGTCACAGCAGCCGATCGGAGTCGAAGCAGGTGCGGTCACCGGTGTGACAGGCGGGACCGTGCTGGTCGACGAGGACCAGGACCGTGTCGCCGTCACAGTCGAGCCGCACCTCGCGGACATCCTGGATGTTCCCGGAGGTCTCCCCCTTCACCCAGTAGGCCTGGCGGCTGCGACTCCAGTACGTGCCGCGGCCGGTGGTGAGGGTGCGGTGCAGCGCCTCGTCGTCCATCCAGCCGACCATCAGCACCTCGCCGCTGCCGCGCTGCTGAACGACGGACACGACGAGGCCGTCGCGGTCGCGCTTGAGGCGCGCGCCGATGGCCGGGTCGAGCCCGGAGGCTGCACGTGGCGGTCCTGGCGGACCTGGCGGAGTGGTCACGTGCCCCATTGTCCGGCACGGTGCCAAGTGCCCCGGCCGGCGGCGCTGCTCGTCGCGAGCGTTGTCCGGCGGCATCTCCGGTTCCCTCGCAGTTCACCCACTCGCTGCGCTCGCGCGCTCTCGCATCGGTCCCGGGTGCACCGCAAGGTGAGCCTCACGAGTGGCGCGGGGTGCCCGCCGGCCGGCGCGCAGCAGGGCAAACGTTGCCAGCCGGGGCACTACGATCGAGACCATGCCTGCTGTCCCCCCGCTCTCGCGACGTGAGCGCGCCTCGCTGTGCGACCTCCTCGACGACCTCGGCCCCGACGCACCCACGTTGTGCGAGGGCTGGACCACGGGCGACCTCGCGGCCCACCTGGTGCTGCGCGAGGGTTCGCCGCTGGCGATGCCGGGGCTGCTGGTGCCGCAGCTCGAGCAGCTCACCGACCGCGGGATGGCCCGGCTGAAGGAGCGCGTGTCCTACCCCAGCCTGGTGCAGCGCGTACGCCAGGGCCCGCCGCGGTTGTCGCCCATGCGGCCCGGCAAGGTCGAGCGGATGGCCAACACCATCGAGTACTTCGTTCACCACGAGGACGTACGCCGGGCCCAGCCGGACTGGCAACCCCGCTCGTTCGACGACCGTGACCAGGACCGGCTCTGGTCGCGGCTGGTCATCCTGGCCAAGGGACTGGCCCGCAGCTCGTCGGTCGGGGTCGAGCTGGTGCGCACCGACGCGCCCGCCGTACGCCGGATCAAGTCCGGTGAGCCGACGCTGGTGGTGCGTGGCGTGCCCACCGAGCTGACGCTGTTCGCCTACGGACGCGGCGCGCAGGCCGACGTCGACCTCGAGGGTGACGACGCCGCGCGCACGGGCTTCGCACACCGCGAGTTCGGCATCTGAGGCACGCCCTTTCGGAGGGGCATGGTCAGCGGACGGGGTGGCCGGCCTCGGCCAGGCCCTGCTTGACCTCGGCGATGCGCAGGTCGCCGAAGTGGAACACGCTGGCGGCGAGCACCGCGTCGGCGCCGGCCGCGACCGCCGGCGCGAAGTGCTCGACCTTGCCGGCGCCGCCGCTGGCGATGACCGGGATCGCCACCACCGCCCGGACCGCCCGGATCACCTCGAGGTCGAAGCCGTCGCGGGTGCCGTCGGCGTCCATGGAGTTCAGCAGGATCTCGCCGGCGCCCATCTGCGCGCCGCGGCGTGCCCACTCGACCGCATCGAGGTCCGCGCCGCGGGTGCCGCCGTGGGTGGTCACCTCGAAGCCGGAGGGCATCCCCTCCCGCCGGCGAGCGTCGACCGAGAGCACCAGCACCTGCGACCCGAACCGCTGCGCGATCTCGCGGATCGCCTCGGGCCTGGCGATCGCCCCGGTGTTGATGGCGACCTTGTCGGCGCCGGCCCGCAGCAGCCGGTCGACGTCGTCGACGCCGCGCACGCCGCCGCCGACCGTGAGCGGAATGAACACCTGCTCGGCCGTCCGGCGTACGACCTCCAGGGTGGTCTCGCGCCCCTGCGCGGAAGCGGAGATGTCCAGGAACGTGAGCTCATCGGCGCCCTCGGCGTCGTAGACCTGCGCCATCTCGACGGGGTCGCCGGCGTCGCGCAGCGCGGTGAAGTTGACGCCCTTGACCACCCGGCCGTCGTCGACGTCCAGGCAGGGGATCACCCGTACGGCGAGACCGCTCACGCCGGCCGCCCGGCGACGTCGAGCGCCTCCGCCAGCGTGAACGCGCCGGCGTACAGCGCCTTGCCGACGATCGCGCCCTCGACACCGTGCTCGACCAACCCGGTGAGCGCGCGGATGTCGTCGAGACCGGCGATCCCGCCGGAGGCGACCACCGGCCGGTCGGTGCATGCGCACACCTGCCGCAGCAGGTCGAGGTTGGGGCCACGCAGGGTGCCGTCCTTGGTCACGTCGGTCACGACATAGCGCGCGCAGCCGTCGCGGTCCAGGCGCTCGAGCACCTCGAAGAGCTCGCCGCCCTCCTGGGTCCAGCCGCGCGCGGCCAGAGTGGTACCGCGCACGTCGAGGCCGACCGCGATCCGGTCGCCGTGCTCGGCGATCGCCCGCGCGCACCAGTCGGGGTCCTCAAGCGCGGCGGTGCCTATGTTGACCCGGGCGCAGCCGGTCGCGAGCGCCGCCTTCAGGGAGTCGTCGTCGCGGATGCCACCGGACATCTCGACCTTGACGTCCACCTTGCCGACGACCTCGGCGAGCAGGGCGCGGTTGCTGCCACGCCCGAACGCAGCGTCGAGGTCGACCAGATGGATCCACTCCGCGCCGGAGCGCTGCCATCCCAGCGCCGCCTCCACCGGGTCGCCGTACGACGTCTCGCTGCCGGCCACCCCCTGAACCAGACGGACCGCCTGCCCGTCGGCGACGTCGACGGCGGGAAGGAGCTCGAGTCTCGACATGGCCGCAACCCTACGGCGACCGTGCGGGCCACCCGAGCCAGGACTACAGCGTGGACTACGGCGCGGACTACGACGTGGTCAGGCTCGCCTGCCGACCAGCACACCGACCGCCGCGAGCACGGCGAAACCCGCGACCGCCGCGGTCTGCCCGCCCAGGAGGTCGCTGGCCCACGCCCCCGCGGCAGGGGCGAGCGCGATCGAAGCCGTGAGCGGCACTGTGAACGTCCCGTTCAACGCGCCGAAGTGCCGCGTGCCCCAGCGGTCGGAGACCGCCGTGGCCTGCAGCAGCGTGAATGCGCCGCGGACAGCGCCGGCCAGGATGGCGGCCGCCACGAGGGCCGGCGCCGGACCGGGCAGCAACGCCAGCAGGGTGAGCACGAGCACGGACGCCGTGCCGATCGTGAGCGTGCGCACGTACGGCGCGCGACCCGAGGGCAGGGCCGCGAACAGCAGCCGGCCCAGGACCTGCCCGGCACCCACCAGGCCGAACACGGTGGCCGCGGCGGCCGGGCCGAACCCCCGGCTGGTCAGCAGCGGGATCAGGTTCAGGGTGACGGCGTACATCCCGAGCGCGGTCAGCGTCAGCGACATCTGCAGGGACAGGAACCGCCCGCTGCGGACCACGGAGCGGATCTCCTGGCGCCTCCCGTGGTGACCGCCGGCGGGCAGCAGGTTGCCGGGCCACGGCGGGGTAAGGAAGATCGCGTGCAGCGGGATCGTGACCAGCGCGTAGATCGCGGTCAGCACCAGGAACGCGCCGCGCCAGCCGAGGTCCTCGACCAGCAGATGGGTGATCGGCGCGAACACGGTCGAGGCCAGACCGCCGACCAGCGTGAGGACGGTCAGCGGCCAGGTGCGGGCCTCGCCGTACCAGCGGGTGATGGCGGCGAACGCCGGCGGGTACAGCGCCGCCGACTGCGCGATCCCCGTCACCAGCCATGCGACGAAGAACACCGCCAGGTTGGGCGCCGAGGCCACCAGCAGCAGTCCGAGGACACCGACCAGCGAACCCACGGTCATCACCGGCCGCGGGCCGAGACGGTCGAGCAGACGGCCGACACCCACGCCGGCGACCGCGGAGACCAGCAGGCCGGTGGAGAACGCGGTGAACACCTCTCCGTGCGTCCAGCCCTCGGTCGCGGTGATGTCGCCGGCGGCGACGGGAAGCGCGTAGTAGAGGACTCCCCAGCCGGTGATCTCGGTGACGCAGAGCGCGATCAGCGCCCGGCGCAGGCCGCGGTCGCCACCGATCACTCGCCTCATCGCGGCAAGATTCGCACGTTCCGCGCGCGAGCGGTGTGGCGAAAGTCTCGTGGGGATCAGCGTGCGCGAGTCAGCAGCTCGACCATCCGGCCCACCTGCGGCGGCACCGAGGCCACCTCGACGGTGCGGACGCGGGTGCGCTCACCGTCGGCGTACGTGACGGTGACGTCGACGACCTGCCGGTCGCAACAGGGCACGGGGCCTTGGAGCTCGACGTCGTCCAGGCCGCGTACGGCCGCAGCACCGGCCAGCCGCAGAACGGCCCGCGCCGCGCGTGGGGCCAGGTATCGCGGCGGCGCGTCCCGGGTCAGCTCGTACACCTGGTGGGCACCGGTGATGCCACCGCTGACCTCGAGCCGGACAGCGGTCGCAGCGTCGGCAGGCGTGGCCGACGGCCCATCGGAGGGTGGCTGACCCGGCGGCGTCGCCGCCGGCTCCGCAGCACACGCGGCGAGCACGGCGACGCAGACGACAGCGGTCAGTCGGAGCACGAACGCGGTGCGCATGCCACTGTGACGGCGTCGGTCAGCGGAGGGTTCCCACCCAGTTGCGCAGCAACCGCGCACCGGCGTCGCCGGACTTCTCGGGGTGGAACTGGGTCGCGATCAACGGGCCGTTCTCGACCGCGGACACGAACCGCTCCTTGCCGTAGGCCGTCCAGGTGACGTGCGGCTTGGGGAACGGGTCGTGCACCTCGAGGTCCCACGAGCGCGCGGCGTAGCTGTGCACGAAGAAGAAGCGCTCCTGCTCCACCCCGGCGAACAGCGTGCTGCCGGTCGGCACGTCCACGGTGTTCCAGCCCATGTGCGGCAGCACCGGTGCGCGCAGGCCGTCGACCACCCCGGGCCACTCCGCGCAGCCGGGGGTCACGACGCCGTGCTCGTGGCCGGTGTCGAAGAGCACCTGCATGCCCACGCAGATGCCGAGCACCGGGCGCGACCCGGCGAGTCGCCGCCCGATCAGCTCGGGTCCCTTGACGTCGTGCAGACCCTGCATACACGCCGCGAACGCGCCCACACCGGGCACCACGAGCCCGTCGCACTCGAGGACGGCGCGGTAGTCGGCGGTGACGACCACGTCGGCGCCGGCGCGGGCGAGGGCACGCTCCGCCGACCGGAGGTTGCCCGAGCCGTAGTCGAGCACCACCACATGCGGCTGGGTCACAGCGTGCCCTTGGTGCTGGGCACTCCGCCCTCTCGCGGGTCGTGCGCGACCGCGTCGCGCAGCGCACGGGCCACCGCCTTGAACTGCGCCTCCGCCACGTGGTGCGGGTCGCGGCCGGAGAGCACGCGTACGTGCAAGGCGAGGTGGGCGTGGAACGCGAGGGTCTCCAGCACGTGCCGCGTCAGCGAGCCGATGTACGGCACCCCGGCCGTGCCACCGCCGATGACGGCGTACTCCTGGCCTTCCGGCTCACCGGTGTGCACGCAGTAGGGACGTCCGGACACGTCGACCGCACACTGGACGAGCGCCTCGTCCAGCGGCACCAGCGAGTCGCCGAAACGGCGGATTCCGACCTTGTCGCCGAGCGCCTCGCGCAGCGCCTGGCCGAGCACGATCGCGACGTCCTCGACGGTGTGGTGGGCGTCGATGTGCACGTCTCCGTCGGCCTGCACGGTCAGGTCGAGGAGGCCGTGCCGGGCCAGCGAGGTCAGCATGTGGTCGTAGAACCCGATGCCGGTCGACACCTGCGCCCGGCCGCTGCCGTCGAGGTCGACCTCGACCAGGACCTTGGACTCCTTCGTGCCGCGCTCGACGCGGGCGGTCCGGCTCACGGTCTCTGCACCTCCTGCTCCCCAACGATCGGCACTTCTGCTCGTCCCTCGGCCAGGACAGCGACCAGTGCGGCCTGGAACGCCGCCATCTCCTGCGGTGTGCCGACCGAGACCCGCAGCCAGCCGGCGGGTCCGGTCTCCCGGATCAGTACACCCCGGTCGAGCAGCCCCTGCCAAACCGCGTGCCGGTCGGCGAACCGCCCGAACAGCACGAAGTTCGCGTCGGACTCCGCCACCAGCAGCCCCTGCGTGCGCAGCCAGTCCACGGTCCGGTCGCGCTCCTCGCGGAGCTCGGCGACCCGGCCGAGCAGCTCGTCGGCGTGGCTCAGCGCGGCCACCGCGGTCGCCTGGGTGACCGCCGAGAGGTGGTACGGCAGCCGGACGATGCGCAGCGCGTCCACGATGCCCTCGTCGGCCGCGAGGTAGCCCAGCCGCGCACCCGCGAGCGCGAACGCCTTGCTCATCGTGCGGGCCACGGCGAGCCGGGGGTACGACGACAGCAGCGACAACGCGCTCGGTGTGCCGTCCCGGCGAAACTCGGCGTACGCCTCGTCGACGACCACCACGCCGGGCGCGGCGTCGCAGACCGCCGCGACCACGTCGAGCGGAAGCGCGGTGCCGGTGGGGTTGTTCGGCGACGCGAGCAGCACGACCGTCGGCTGCACCCGGCGGATCTCGGCGACCGCGGAGTCGGGGTCGACGGTGAAGTCGTCGCGACGCGGTGCGGTGACCCAGGTGGTCTCGGTGTTGCGGGCGTACTCGGGATACATGGAGTAGGTCGGCGCGAACGACAGCGCCGTGCGACCGTGTCCGGCGAACGCCTGCAGCACCTGCTGCATGATCTCGTTGGATCCGTTGGCCGCCCACACCTGCTCCAGCCGCAGCCCGCCGCCGAGGTACGCGGCGAGTGCGGAGCGCAGCGCCGCCGCCTCGCGGTCGGGGTAGCGGTTCAGACCGCGTGCCGCGTCCGCGACCGCCTTGGCGATGTCGTCGACGACGGCGTCGCTGGGCGGGTAGGGGTTCTCGTTGACGTTCAGCGCCACCGGCACGTCGAGCTGCGGCGCGCCGTAGGGCTCCGCTCCACGCAGCGCGTCGCGCAGCGGGAGGTTCTCCAGCCGGCTCACCGCTGTCGCACCCGGATCGCCTCGGCGTGCGCCGGGAGGTCCTCGGCGTGTGCGAGCGCGCGCACGTGCGGCGCGACCGCGTCGAGCGAGGACGCGTCGTACTCGACTACCTGCATGGCCTTGAGGAACGACCGCACCGACAGGCCGGAGGAGTGGCAGGCGCAGCCGCCGGTGGGCAGCACGTGGTTGGAGCCGGCGCAGTAGTCGCCCAGCGATACCGGTGCGTACGGGCCCACGAACACCGCACCCGCGTTGCGCACGCGCATGGCCCGCTCGCGCGCGTCCGCGGTCTGGATCTCGAGGTGCTCGGCGGCGTAGGCGTCGACGACGTCCTGACCCTGGTCGAGGTCGTCGACGAGGACGATCCCGGACTGCTCCCCCGCCAGCGCGGTGCCGATGCGTTCGCTGTGCTTGGTGGCCGGGACCTGGGTCTCCAGCTCGCGCACCACCGCGTCGGCGAGCGACGTCGACGGGGTCACCAGCACACTGGCCGCCATCGGGTCGTGCTCGGCCTGGCTGATGAGGTCGGCGGCCACGTGCACGGGGTCGGCGGTGTCGTCGGCGAGGACGGCGATCTCGGTCGGGCCGGCCTCGGAGTCGATGCCGATGCGTCCCTTCAGCAACCGCTTGGCCGCGACCACGTAGATGTTGCCCGGGCCGGTGACCAGGTCGACGGGGCGGCAGCCGTCGGCGGTCCGGTCGGGGTCGTCGAAGCCGTAGGCGAACATCGCGACGGCCTGCGCTCCTCCGACGGCGTAGACCTCCTCGACGCCCAGCAGTGCACAGGCGGCGAGCACGGTGGGGTTGGGCAGGCCGTCGTTGTCCCGCTGCGGCGGACTGGCCAGCGCGATCGACGGCACGCCCGCGACCTGGGCGGGTACGACGTTCATCACCACGCTGGACACCAGCGGCGCCAGGCCACCGGGGACGTACAGGCCCACGCGCCCGATCGGTACGAGGCGCTGGGTGACCCGGCCGCCCGGGGCGATCTCGGTGGTGACGTCGTTGCCGTACTCCTGCTCGCACGAGCGGCGCAGCCGCCTGATCGACTCCTCCAGGGCGCTGCGCACATCGGGGTCGAGGGCGCGCAACGCCCCCTCGGGCGCCTGCGCCGGCACCCGGATGCGGGCGGTGTCGACCCCGTCGAACCGCCGGGTGTAGTCGCGCAGCGCCTCGGCGCCGCGATGGCGTACGTCGTCGCAGATCGGACGTACGGTCTCCAGCGCGGCCTCGGCGTCGAGCACGGCGCGCGGGACGAGCCGGCGGTAGTCGAGGTCGACGGCGCCCGCTCGCCCACGCAGGTCGATTCGGCGGATCACCTCTCCATCGTAGGTGTGCGTCGGATGCCCGGCGATCGACGTCTCACTTCTGTAGCGTGACGCAGGTGAGCGAGGCGTTGCCGATCTTCCCGCTGAACACGGTGCTGTTCCCGGGGGTCACGCTGCCGCTGCACATCTTCGAGGAGCGCTACCGCGCCCTGGTCTCGACCCTGCTCGACATCCCGGAGCAGACGGCTCGCGTGTTCGGGATCGTGGCGATCCGCGAGGGCTACGAGGTGGGGACCCGGGGCGTGCACTCGGTGCAGCGCGTCGGCTGCTCGGCCCAGCTCACCTCGGTGGACCGGTACGACGACGGCCGGTTCGACATCGAGGTGGTCGGCCGCCGGCGGATGCGTATCGACGCGCTCGACACCGGCGGCGAGTACCTCGTCGGCGAGGTGGAGTGGCTCGACGAGAACGCCGGCGAGGACGCGATCGGGGCCGCCGCGAAGGCGATGATGACGTACGACGTCTACCGCACGCTGCTCACCGAGACGCGCCGCGACGTCGTGCTGCCCGCCGACGACCTGCCGCGGGAGCCGACGCGGATGTCGTACCACCTCGCCGCGACCTGTCTGCTCACCCAGCAGGACCGGCAGTCTCTGCTGGAGTGTGACGACGCCGCCGGCCGGCTGGCGCTGGCGACCTCGATGATGCGGGCGGAGCTGTCCGCGATGCGCGCGATCCCGTCGCTGCCCGCGACCGAGGTGGCGCGCACCGGCTGGTCGCCCAACTAGGCGCCCAACCAGCCGCCCGACCACCCACTGCGTGCTTTCGCGGGTCCTCAGTCGGCGACGGTGATGCGGAAGGCGCCCTCGGCGTAGCCGTCGTGGTTGCTGCCGGAAGCTCCGAACGCCTCGATCTTGGTGAGGTTGGCCTCGAGCTCGCCGGGGGCCGCACCGGTCGCACCGGCCTGGCGCATCATCTCGAGGGCCGGCTTCTCCAGCGCGTCGAAGTCGACGAAGAACACGGCCTGCGCCTCGTCGGCGTCGGGCACCGCGGTCTGGAACGCGTCGGTGTCGGCCAGTGACCCCGTCTCGGTGAGCTCGCTCGCGTACGCGCGGTTCAGCGCCGCGACGACACCGGCGTCGGACCTCTCGACGACCAGGTCGAGCGGGAAGCCGCTCTGCCGGGCCTTCGCCTCCAGCCGCTGCACGATGCGGGTGAGCTCGGCGGGGTCGGTGCTCACCCGGACGCCCAGGTCGAGGGCCGAGGGACCAGCGGAACCGAGCGCACCGAGGTCGAGGTCCTTGCCGTCGAGAGCGAGCGTGAAGCTCTCGCCGAAGACCGTGCGCAGGTCCGCGGGCAGCTCCAGGCCGAGCTCGCGCTCGATCTCCTTCCCCATGCCCGGGTCACCGCCGAGCATCATGTCCCACTGCTCGTCGACGTACCCCCCGCCGTCGGCGAAGCCGAGCGCCACGGCGGTCGTCTCGGGCAGCGCCATGTCGGCGATGGCGCCGTCGTCGGACTCCTGGTACGCGCTGCCGGTCAGCACGGTCGCGAGCTCGACGTAACGGTCGTCGAACCGGAACGCCACTGCGCCGCTGCGGTAGCTCTGGTCGACCTGGCGACGCAGCTGGTCGTCCATCGGGCCGAGTGCCTCGTCGGTGGCGAACGCCCGGTAGATCCCCTCACCGGAGAACCACAGCGAGGCCACGCCCTGGTCGCCCAGGCGGTCCATGTCGCTGCGGAACTGCTCGTCGTCGGCGAGCGGCCGCTGCTCGGCGGCGGCCGCGAGGGCCTCGGCCTTGCGTTGGGTCTCGGACACGATCATGTAGCCGTCGAGGTAGGTCCACCCGCCGGCAGGCGAGTTGCCGGCGTCGCAGGCCCGCAGCTTGTCCAGACCGCGACTCGCGGCCTGCTCGTCGCTGACCTGGACCGCCACCGCGAAACCTGGTTCGGCCGCGGATCCGGCCGGCGGGGTCACGGCGACGCCGAGTCGTTCACCGAGCCAGGGCGCCACGTCGTCCTCGTAGTCGGCCTGGCACGGCGTGTGGTCGAGCATCGCGTCGAACACGACCTTGCGGATGTCGGCCCGGTCGTCGTCGATCCGGGTGTACTTCTCGAACGCCGGGAACGTGCGCAGGAAGCGCATCGCATCGATCTTCTCCGGGGCGGAGGGGTCGACGTCGATACGGAAGTAGCCGATCGCGTTGGCCGGCAGCACGTCGTGCGGCTGGGTGCCTCCGCCTCCGAGCAGCCGGAACGCCGCGAACGCGCCGAGCGGCACCATGAGCGCGACGACGATGGCGACGACGATGCCGGTGCCCAGGCCGCGTCGTGGCTTGTGCTCGCGCGGCGTCCGACCGAGCTCGAGGTACTCAGGTTGCTCCGGCGGCGGCGTCGCACCAGACATGCTGTGTCTCCCCTGGACCAGTGGTGGGAGGCAAACGGTATACCAGCGGAGAACGCGATGAGGGCGCTTCGCGTTAGTGCGTGCGCGCCCTGCGGGAGGGGTCGGGCGCCAGCGCCCACAGCGCGGCCATCACCCCGGTGAGCGCCCCGATCGGCCACGCGAAGTAGACGCCCGTGGCCTGCACCTGCAACGGCGCCAGCAGGGTCGCATGCGCGCCGGCGCCGCGTGCCTGCGCCGCCAGAGTCTCCGGGCCGAGACCCGTGCCGAGGTAGCGCATCGTGACGTACGCCAGGGCGGACCCGACGAGCACTGACAGGACCGTGACGATGCCGCTTGTACGGAAGATCGCGCCGCACACGACACCCAGGACCACCGCCGCGGTTCCGGAGGTGAGCAGGAACGTCGCGTCGATGTTGAACGTGCGGCCGAGACCCTGCCCGTCGGGCACCGGCTGGCCCGCGAACATCGGCAGGTCGGCGGGGTAGGTGGGCGGCTCGACCACCGTCGCCCAGATCGCCGCGCACACCGCACCGCCGAGCAGGAAGAGCCCGATGGTCGTCGCCGCGGTCACGACCGTCTGCGCCCAGGTGACTCTGGGCTCAGGCGGCGGGGTC
The DNA here is from genome assembly GCA_035557095.1 of Nocardioidaceae bacterium. Lineage (GTDB taxonomy): Bacteria > Actinomycetota > Actinomycetes > Propionibacteriales > Nocardioidaceae > JALZDI01. The sequence continues at coordinate 12,538 of DATMEB010000262.1, forward strand.
GGCGTCGCGGGGTAGGTCACAGCCCTCGATTCTACGCGGGCAGGCCGTAGGGTCTGCCGCTGTGGCGAAGTCGCGCAAGACCTCGACCGGGACCCCCGCGACCACCGTGCTGACGCAGGCCGGGGTGGAGTTCTGGTCGCATCCGTACACCCACGACCCGTCCGCGTCGTCGTACGGTCTCGAGGCCGCGGACGCCCTGGGTGTCGAGCCCGGCCGGGTGTTCAAGACCCTGGTGGTCGAGGTCGACGGCGCGTTGTGCGTCGGCATCGTCGCGGTCGACAGGTCGCTGGACCTGAAGGCGATGGCCGCGGCGGTCGGCGGCAAGAAGGCGACGATGGCCGACACGTCCGCGGCCGAGCGCGCCACCGGCTACGTCCTCGGCGGGATCAGCCCGCTCGGCCAGCGCCGGCGACTGCCCACGGTGCTCGACCGGTCGGCGTACGACCACCGGCGCGTGCTGGTCTCCGGCGGCCGGCGCGGCCTCGACGTGGAGCTGTCGACCGAGGACCTGGCGACGTTGACCGACGCCACGACGGCCGACATCTCGCGCTGACCCAGCGGATCAGCCGACCGGCGTGAGACAGCTCGGGCCGAGCAGGGCCTTGAGGTCGGCCATCAGTGACGGAGAGGCGGTCACGCGCAGCCGGTCGTCGAGCCGCATCAGCTTGGTGCTGGTCTGCGACTGCAGCCGCAGGTGCACCTCGGTCACACCCGGGTGGCTGCCGAGCACGTCCTTGAGCTGCTCGACCACCGGCGGGGTGCACCGGGTCACCGGCATCGAGATCACCACCGGACCGACCGGGCCGTCGGACAGGTCGGGCACGCTGATCTCCTGGGCGTGCATCTCGGGCACCTCGTCACGACGCTTCAACCGGCCCTTCACCGTGATGATCGCGTCCGGCACCAGCGCGGCCGCGGACAGCTGGTAGACCGACGGGAACAGCATCACGTCGATGCCGCCCTCGAGGTCCTCCAGCGTGATCACCGCCCACGCGTCGCCGCGCTTGGTGAGCTTGCGCTGGACGCCGGTCACCAGTCCACTGACCGTGACCTGGCTGCCGTCGGGCCGGTCCTCGTCGACCAGCAGCTGGCCGATCGTGCAGTCGCTCGCCGCGGCCAGCACGTGCTCGACGCCCATCAGCGGATGGTCGGAGACGTACAGCCCGAGCATCTCGCGCTCGTGCCCGAGCAGCGTCTGCTTGTCCCAGTCGGCGATGTCGGGGATCGCGACGTTGATCCCGCCGAACCCGTCGCCGTTGTCGTCGCCGAGGCTGCCGAAGAGCGAGTCCTGGCCGATCGCCTCGTTGCGCTTGAGGTCGATGAACTGGTCGACCGCGTCCTCGTGGATCGCCGACAGGGCGCGCCGGCGATGCCCGAGCGAGTCGAACGCGCCGGCCTTGACCAGCGAGTCGATCACCCGTTTGTTGCACGCCAGGGGCGGGATCTTGCTCATGTAGTCGTTGAAGTCGGCGTAGCGGCCCTGCTCCTCGCGCGCCCGCACGATCGCGTCGACGACGTTCCACCCGACGTTGCGCACCGCCGTCAGCCCGAACCGGACGTCGGTGCCGACCGGGGTGAAGTCGGCCGCGGAGTCGTTGACGTCGGGCGGCAGCACCTTGATGCCCATGCGGCGGCACTCGTTGAGGTAGATCGCCATCTTGTCCTTGGAGTCCTTGACGCTGGTCAGCAGCGCCGCCATGTACTCCGCGGGGTAGTTGGCCTTGAGGTAGGCGGTCCAGTACGACACCAGTCCGTAGCCGGCGGTGTGCGACTTGTTGAACGCGTAGTCGGAGAACGGCAGCAGGATGTCCCACAGCGTCTGCACGGCGTTCTTGGAGTAGCCGTTGGCGAGCATGCCGTCGCGGAAGCCCTCGAACTCCGCGTCGAGGACCTCGCGCTTCTTCTTGCCCATCGCCCGGCGCAGTAGGTCGGCCTTGCCGAGGGAGTATCCCGCGAGCTTCTGCGGGATCTCCATCACCTGCTCCTGGTAGATGATCAGGCCGTAGGTGGGGGCCAGGATCTCGCGCAGCGGCTCCTCGAGCTCGGGGTGGATCGGCGTGATGTCCTGCCTGCCGTTCTTGCGCAGGGCGTAGTTGGTGTGGCTGTTGGCGCCCATCGGGCCCGGGCGGTACAGCGCCAGCACGGCGGCGATGTCCTCGAACGAGTCGGGACGCATCTGCCGCAGCAGCTGGCGCATCGGACCGCCGTCGAGCTGGAAGACGCCCAGGGTCTCGCCACGGGCCAGCAGCTCGTAGGCCTTGGGGTCGTCGAGGCCGAGCGTGTCGAGGTCGGGTACGTCGCCGCCGTTGACCCCGATGTTGTGCAGTGCGTCGTCGATGACCGTGAGGTTGCGCAGCCCGAGGAAGTCCATCTTCAGCAGGCCGAGCGTCTCGCATGTCGGGTAGTCGAACTGCGTGATGATCGCGCCGTCCTGCTCGCGGCGCATGATCGGGATGACGTCGATCAGCGGCTCGCTGGACATGATCACGCCGGCGGCGTGCACACCCCACTGGCGCTTGAGGTTCTCCAGCTTCTTGGCGGTGTCGACGACGCGGCGGACCTCGCCGTCGGCGTCGTAGAGCGAGCGGAACTCGCCGGCCTCGCCGTAGCGGGCGTGCGACTCGTCGAAGATGCCGGTGAGCGGAACGTCCTTGCCCATCACCGCCGGGGGCATCGCCTTGGTGATCCGCTCCCCCATCGCGAACGGGAACCCCAGCACCCGGGCGGAGTCCTTGACGGCCTGCTTGGCCTTGATGGTGCCGTAGGTGACGATCTGCGCGACCCGCTCGTCGCCGTACTTCTCGGTGCAGTAGCGGATCACCTCGCCGCGACGGCGCTCGTCGAAGTCGATGTCGATGTCAGGCATCGAGACGCGCTCGGGGTTGAGGAACCGCTCGAACAGCAGGCCGTGCTCGAGCGGGTCGAGCTCGGTGATGCCGAGGGCGTACGCCACGATCGCACCGGTCGCCGAGCCGCGACCCGGCCCGACCCGGATGCCCCGCTCCTTGGCCCAGTTGATGAAGTCGGCCACCACCAGGAAATAGCCCGGGAAGCCCATCTGCAGGATGACCTCGGTCTCCCGGTCGGCACGGGCACGCACCAGCTCGCTCACGCCGTTGGGGTAGCGGTACTTGAGCCCGCGCTCGACCTCCTTGAGGAACCAGGTCTCCTCGGACTCCCCCTCGGGGACCGGGAACCGCGGCATCAGATTGCGGCCCTCGGCGAAGTCGATGTTGCACCGCTCGGCGATCAGCAGGGTGTTGTCGCAGGCCTCCGGCAGCTCGCTCCACACCTCCCGCATCTCCTGCGGGGTCTTGAGGTAGAAGTCCTCGGAGTCGAACTTGAACCGGTTGGGGTCGGCCAGCGAGGAGCCTGACTGAACGCACAGCAGCGCGGCGTGCCCCTCAGCGTCCTCGCGCCGGGTGTAGTGCAGGTCGTTGGTCGCCAGCAACGGCAGGTCGAGCTCCTTGGCCAGCCGCAGGAGGTCGTCGCGGACCTGCCGTTCGATGCCCAGGCCGTGGTCCATCAGCTCGAGGAAGTAGTTGTCGGCGCCGAAGATCTCGCGGAACTCGGCGGCGCTGGCCAGGGCCTCGTCGTACTTGCCGAGCCGGAGCAGGGTCTGCACCTCGCTCGACGGGCAGCCGGTCGTGGCGATGATGCCCTTGCCGTAGCGGTGCAGCAGCTCGCGGTCCATGCGCGGCTTGAAGTAGTAGCCCTCGAGCGAGGCCAGCGACGACATCCGGAACAGGTTGTGCATGCCCTCGGTGGTCTCGGCCAGCATCGTCAGGTGGGTGTAGGCGCCCGCACCGGACACGTCGTCACGACCGCCGCCGCCCCACTGCACCCGGCGCCGCTCGAACCGGCTGGTGTTGGGGGTGAGGTAGGCCTCGACCCCGGCGATCGGCTTGACCCCGGTGCCCTTGCTGGCCTTGTAGAACTCGTAGGCGCCGAACATGTTGCCGTGGTCGGTGACCGCGATCGCCGGCATGCCCATCCGGGCCGCCTCGGTGAACAGATCGGTGACCCGGGCCGCGCCGTCGAGCATGGAGTACTCGGTGTGGACGTGAAGGTGCGCGAACGAGGACTGACCCGACATGCGGTGGCTGACTCCAACTCACGAGACCGGCGCTGAGGGAAGACACCGGAAGCCTAGGTGATCTCACCCCCCGTTCTACCGAAACCCGCCGACAGTCCCCGGCCCGGTTGGTCACGTCTCGACATCCGGCCCCGTCGCCGGGTGACCGGCAGCACGGACTAGCCTGAGTTAGGTAAGCCTAAGTTCGGATGCGAAGAGGTGAGGGTGGCCGAGAAACCAGGGTGGCAGCCGGCGACGCTGTTCGCCGACCCGCGCACCGTCGTCGCCACCGGGCTGCTCGAACGCCCTCGGCGCTCCTGGGGAGCCGCGCCACACACGGCCGCCGCTCTGGCGTGGAAGGCGTACGCCTGGTGGCTGGTCAACCCGGTCGTCCTCGCGTACGCGGAGGGTCGGCCGCTGCCGCGGCTCGAACACCGCAACGTCGAGGTGGCGCTGCGCGAGGAGCGGCCGTACGTCGAGTTCCGGGTCGTCGACCCCACGCCGCTTGCGAACACCGACGTGGAGGCCCGGCTGCGCGAGACCGTGCTGGACGCGCACCTGGCCCCGGTGGCCGCAGCACTGGTCGCCACCACCCGGATCGGCCGGCGCACACTGTGGGGCTCGGTCGCCGAGGCGGTGGCGTACCCGCTGCTGCAGCGCCGCGACCCCGGCACCGCGCAACGTCTGCTGGGCGCGTTCGGGCTGTCAGACCTGGTCACCATCGTGAGCCCCGGCCAGTGCGTGCGCCGTACCTGCTGCCAGGCCATCGCGGTCCCCGGGCTCGGTGTCTGCGACAGCTGCCCGGTGCAGCGGCGGCTGCTGCCGGCCGCCGTGGCGGGCTGACCGGCACGAACTTCGGAAGTTCCTCGGCCCGCCCTCTCGCATCAAACTCAGACAAAGGGCACCATGTACCGGTGATTTCCCGCAGAGTGAGCAGACTCGCGGTGGTCACCCTGGTGGGGGCCATCGGCGCGATCGGCTTTGTGGCGTACGGCGCCGACCTTCGGTTCGGCGACCTGAGCCGGGCCGACGAGGGCGCGGCGCCGTCGGCACGGCAGGCACGGCCTGCGCCGACCCCGAAGCCCACACCCACGGCGACCCCGACGGCCCCTGCTCCGGTGCTGAAGCCGGCGATGGTCGTCGTACCCAGCGACTCCGGTCGCCGGGTGCGTGAGCTGCAGTCGAGGCTGGACCAGGTCGAGTGGTACTCCCCCGACGTCTCCGGTGACTACGACCGGGTGACCCGCACCGCCGTGCGCGGCTTCCAGGCCAAGCGCGGCCTGCGGGTGACCGGCCGGGTCGACACCCAGACCTGGGACCGGCTGCTGGCGATGACGCGGATGCCTACGTACAACGAGATGCACAACATCCTGGTGCCAGGGCCGACCATGATCGGCCCCGGCGACGAGGGCCGCGACGTCCGTGAGCTGCAGGCGCGGCTCAAGCAGATCGCGTGGGTCTACGGCGACGTCACGCCGCGCTACGGCGACGAGATCACCGAGGCGGTCGAGGGGTTCCAGAGGAAGCGCGAGATCCCCGTGACCGGCGAGGTCGACCGGCGCACCTGGAACCGGCTGCTGGCGATGACGTACGAACCGTCGCACAACGAGCTGCACAACATCGTGCCGCCGCCGTCCGAGGGTGCGCCGCTCGACCCGCGCTGCCTTTCCGGTGCGGCGTTGTGCATCGACAAGTCCACCAGCAGCCTGCGCTACGTCGTCGACGGTGATGTGCAGATCGAGTTCGACGTGCGCTTCGGCTCCGAGCTGACGCCGACCGACGAGGGCGAGTTCGAGGTCGAGTGGAAGTCCGAGGACCACGTGTCGTCGCTGTATGACACGCCGATGCCGTACGCGATGTTCTTCAGCGGCGGCCAGGCGGTGCACTACTCCTCCGACTTCGCCACCTACGGCTACGGCGGCGCCTCGCACGGCTGCGTCAACGTCCGCGACTACGACGCGATCGCGACGCTGTTCGACCTCGTCGACGTCGGCGACACCGTCGTCGTCTACTGGTCCTGACCCCGCAGTGCCGGGCGGCGAGGTCTAGCCCTCACGTACGACGTCGAGCGCGTGCTGCAGGTCGTCGGGGTACTCCGAGTCGAACACCATCCACGCGTCGGTCTGCGGATGGTGGAACCCCAGGCTCACGGCGTGCAGCCACTGGTGGGTCATCCCGGTCCGCCGGGCCAGCGACGGGTCGGCGCCATAGGTGAGGTCGCCGACACAGGGGTGCTTGACCGCGCTCATGTGCACCCGGATCTGGTGGGTGCGACCCGTCTCGAGGTCGATCTCGAGCAGGCTGGCGAACCGGTGCGCCTCCAGCGTCTCGTAGTGCGTGACGCTGGGCTTGCCGTCGGCGACGACGGCGAACTTGTAGTCGTGCCGGGGATGCCGCCCGATCGGGGCGTCGACGGTCCCCCGCAGCGGGTCGGGATGCCCCTGCACCAGCGCGTGATAGGTCTTCTGCACCTCGCGCTCCTTGAACGCCCGCTTCAGCCGGGAGTACGCCACGTCGGACTTGGTCACCACCATCAGGCCGCTGGTGCCGACGTCGAGGCGGTGCACGACGCCCTGGCGCTCGGCGACCCCGGACGTGGCGATCGCGAACCCGGCGCCGGCCAGGTGCCCGACCACGGTGGGGCCGGTCCAGCCGGGGCTCGGGTGGGCCGCGACGCCGACGGGCTTGTCCACGACGACGATGTGCGGATCGTCGTGGACGATGCGCACGCCCTCGACGGTCTCCGGTACGACGGCGACCGGGTCGGCGAGCGTGGGGATCTCCACGTCGAGCATGGCCCCGGCCTGCACCCGGTCCGACTTCGCCGGGGTCGCGCCGTCGAGGCGCACCAGCCCGCTGCTGACCAGGTCGGCGGCACGGGTGCGCGAGAGCCCGAACAGGCGCGCGAGCGCGGCGTCCAGGCGTTCTCCCGACAGACCGTCCGGCACCAGCAGCGAACGCTGCTCATGCGTCACGACTTGGCCCTACCTCCGTCGATCTGCACACCGCGGAAGCTCTGCAGGATGATCAGCCCGGCAGCCAGCACGATCGCGGAGTCTGCGAGGTTGAACACCGGCCAGTTCGGCAGCTCGAGGAAGTCGACGACGTGGCCGCGCATCGGACCCGGCCCACGCAGCAGCCGGTCGGTCAGGTTGCCGGCCGCGCCGCCGAGCAGCAGCCCGAGGGCAACGGCCCACATCGGACTGGCCACGCGCCGGCCCAGCACGATGACCACGCACACGACCACGATCGAGATGACCGACAGCGCGAACGTCGCGCTGGTGCCGAGGCTGAACGCGGCCCCCGGGTTGCGGGTCAGGCGCAGCGTGAGCAGGTCACCGACGACCGGGATGCCAGGAGAGGCGGCGAGCATCTCCACCGCGAGGACCTTGGTGAGCACGTCCGCGACATAGGCGAACAGGGCGACCCCGGCGAACAGGCGGACGTACCGGTGGGCACGCCTGGGACGGCGGGACCCGGCGGCCGGCTCACCGTCGCTCAGCGACGTTCCTGACGTTGTTTGCATGTCACGCAAAGTGTCGCACGGGGGAACGCCATCAGGCGAAGTTTGCCGATCGGGTTGCCGCAGCTCTCGCAGTTGCCGTAGCTGCCGTCGTCGATCCGCTGCAGGGCGCGGTCGACCTGGCTCAACAGCTCACGGGAGTGGTTGGCGAGCGACATCTCGTGGTCACGCTCGAACGTGCTCGATCCCACATCGGCCTGGTCGTGGCCGGCTCCGTCGCCACCGTCGCGGAACAGGCCTGCGATCTCCTCCTCGGCCTCGTGGATCTCGGCCTGCAGGCGGTCCTTCTCGCTCTCCAGCTCACCCCGGAGCTTGGCGAGCTCCTTGCTGGTCCACGGCTTCTCGCCCGAGCGCACCGCGAGCCGGGGGCTCCGGCCGGAGGTCTTCTTCGCAGTCGGCACAGCCGCGCCGGCGGCGGTCTTGGCCGGGCTCTTCCTGGGGGTGGTGCGCTTCGCCGCGCCGGTCTTGGCGGCGGCCTTGGCCGGGGTGCCCTTCGCCAGGGTGCCCTTCGCCGGGGTGCTCCGCGCTGCCGTGCTCTTCGCCGGAGTGCTCTTGGCCACGGCGCTGCGCGCGGACGAGGTCTTGGCGGCAGCCTTCCTGGTCGCCGCGCGGCCCGTCTTTGCTGCCGTCTTGGCTGCTCTCTTGGCCGTGGTCCTGGCCGTCTTCTTCGCCGGGCTCTTGCTGGCGGTCCTCTTCGCCGGTGTGGCCTTGGCTGCGGACTTGCGGGTGGCCGGCTTGGTGCTCCTGGTCGCCGTCCCGCTCCGGGTCCGGCCGTTGGCCTTCTGGGTCGCCGAGGTGCTTCTCGCTGAGGTGCTCCGGGATGTGGTCTTGGCCGCGCTCCGAGTGGCTGACTTCGCAGCTGGCTTCGCGCTGGTCTTGCGGGCGGTCTTCGACGCCGAGCGCGAGGTGGACTTCTTGGCCGCGGTCTGTTTCACGGTTGCCTTGCGGACCGACGTCTTCTTCGCCGCGGTCTTCTTCGCCGGTGCCTTGGGCATCGCGCGATCCCTTCACCTTGGATGTGGAGTGATCACCACCACATGGTGCGGAGAGGATATGCCCGCCAACCTCCCCCTTCAACAAGAAACGCCTAACTTTTCGAACACCCGTGCATGCGTTCGCAGACCTGCTATGTGACGGCCGCGAGACGCTGCCTGGCGCACTCAGAGTCGCCGCGACGGGCTGCCCGGCTTCCGTGCGACGCCTTCACCGGGTCCTCTAGACTGAAGTACGCCGTACGAAGGCGCTGATGGGGCCGAGTAGCCGCCGAGAGCGACCGCGAGCGAGCCGGGGACGGTGTGAGCCCGGCGGAGCGCACGCTGGTGAAGATCACCCCGGAGCCGCCGGAAGAACGGGCGCCGACGCCCTCTCCTGGGTGCCGGCGCCTCACTAGACCCGGATGCGGCGGCCTAAGAGGGCCACGTCCCGGCCCCGGACCCGGTCCGGACGTCCAGGACACGGCCAAGGAGGGTGGTACCGCGGGTACGCGTCGACGACGCGGGCTCGTCCCTTCGCCAAGAGCCTGCCACGCAGGCGCCTGACGGAGGAGCACACACGCAGATGGCCACCCCCGGCCCCCGGCCCGGCGCGGGTCCCAACCCGGGTCACGGCGACCCCCAGAGAGCCGATCCGGGCTATCGCCCGGTCGCCCCCCAGGTCGACCTTCCCGCGCTCGAGCGCGAGGTCCTCGAGCTGTGGGCCGACCAGGGCACGTTCGACAAGTCGCTGGAGCAGACCCGCGACGGCGACCGCTGGACGTTCTACGAGGGCCCCCCGACGGCCAACGGCCGCCCGGGCACCCATCACGTCGAGGCGCGCGTGTTCAAGGACGTGTTCCCCCGGTTCAAGACCATGCAGGGCTACCACGTCGACCGCAAGGCGGGCTGGGACTGCCACGGCCTGCCCGTCGAGCTCGCCGTGGAGAAGGAGCTCGGGTTCTCCGGCAAGAACGACATCGAGGCGTTCGGCATCGCCGCGTTCAACCAGCGCTGCCGCGAGTCGGTGCGCCGACATGTGGGCGCGTTCGCCGAGATGACCGAGCGGATGGGCTACTGGACCAACCTCGACGACGCGTACTGGACGATGAACCCCGGTTACGTCGAGAGCGTCTGGTGGGCGCTGAAGCAGATCCACGAGGCCGGCCTGCTGGTCGAGGACTTCCGGGTCGCGCCGTACTGCCCCCGCTGCGGCACGGGCCTGTCCGACCACGAGCTCGCCCAGGGCTACGAGACCGTGGTCGACCCGTCGGTCTACGTCCGCTTCCCGCTGACGTCCGGCCCCTACGCGGGCCAGGCGGCGCTGCTGGTGTGGACCACCACGCCGTGGACGCTGGTGTCCAACACGGCCGTCGCTGTCCACCCCGACGTCGAGTACGTCGTCGCCACCGACGGCACCGAGCAGCTGGTGGTGGCAGCACCGCTGGTGGAGTCCGCGCTCGGCGAGGGCTGGGAGGTCGTGGCCCGGGTACCCGCACGGGAGATGGAGCGCTGGACGTACCAGCGGCCGTTCGAGCTGGTGCCGTTCGCCGAGCCTGCACCCCTCACTCCGCTGCACGGCGTGGTGCTCGCCGACTACGTCACCACCGAGGACGGCACCGGCCTGGTGCATCAGTCCCCCGCCTTCGGCCAGGACGACATGCTCGTCTGCCGCCGCTACGGGCTCGAGGTGGTGACGCCGGTGCAGCCCAATGGTCGATTCGACGACAACCTGCCGCTGGTCGGCGGCCAGTTCTTCAAGCACGCCGACTCCGACCTGGTCAATGACCTGGACCGGCGCGGGCTGATGTTCCGGCACGTCGCCTACGAGCACTCCTACCCGCACTGCTGGCGCTGCCACACGCCGTTGATGTATTACGCGCAGCCGTCGTGGTACATCCGCACCACGCAGGTCAAGGAGGCGCTGCTCCGCGAGAACGGGCGGACGAACTGGTACCCCGACACGATCAAGTGGGGCCGCTACGGCGACTGGCTGGAGAACAACGTCGACTGGGCGCTGTCGCGCAACCGCTACTGGGGTACGCCGCTGCCGGTGTGGCGTTGCGGCGAGGGACACCAGACCCTGGTCGGCTCGCTGGCCGAGCTCTCCGACCTCAGCGGCGCCGACCAGTCCGGGCTCGACCCGCACCGGCCGTACGTCGACGAGGTCACGCTGCCGTGTCCGCGGTGCGGGGAGACCGCGACCCGCGTGCCGGAGGTCATCGACGCGTGGTTCGACTCCGGCTCGATGCCCTTCGCGCAGTGGGGCTTCCCGCACGCACCGAACTCGAAGGAGCGGTTCGAGCAGGCGTACCCCGCGCAGTTCATCTGCGAGGCCATCGACCAGACCCGGGGCTGGTTCTACACACTGATGGCCATCGGGACGCTGGTGTTCGACCGCTCGTCGTACGAGAACGTGCTGTGTCTGGGTCACATCCTTGCCGAGGACGGCCGCAAGATGTCCAAGCACCTCGGCAACATCCTCGAGCCGATGCCGCTGATGGAGCGGCACGGCGCGGACGCCGTGCGCTGGTTCATGGCCGCCGGCGGCTCGCCGTGGTCGGCCCGCCGCGTCGGGCACGCCACCATCCAGGAGACCGTGCGCAAGGTCCTGCTGACCTACTGGAACACGGTCGCGTTCCACGTCCTGTACGCCCGCACGAACGACTGGGTGCCCGGCGGCGAGGACGACGCGCCGGCCCCGGCTGACCGGCAGGTCCTCGACCGCTGGCTGCACTCCGAGACGCACCGGCTGGTCCGCGACGTCACCGCGGCGATGGAGAACTTCGAGACCCAGCGCGCCGGCCAGCTGATCGGGCAGTTCGTCGACGACCTGTCCAACTGGTACGTCCGCCGGTCGCGGCGGCGGTTCTGGGCCGGCGACGCGTCCGCGCTGAGCACGCTGCACGAGACGCTCGACGTGGTCACGCGCCTCATGGCGCCGATCACGCCGTTCCTCACCGAGCGGGTCTGGCAGGACGTCATCCGCCCGGTCTCTCCCGGCGCCGCCGAGTCGGTGCACCTGGCGTCCTGGCCGGTGTACGACGAGCCGGTGGTCGACGAGCGCCTCAGCCAGCAGATGGCGCTGGCCCGCCGGGTCGTCGAGCTGGGACGGGCCGCACGGGCCGAGGCCCGGGTCAAGACGCGGCAGCCGCTCTCGCGCGCGCTGGTCGGCTCGCGCGCCTGGTCGCTGCTGTCGGAGGACCTGCGCGTGGACGTCGCCGAGGAGCTCAACATCGGCCGCCTGGAGTCGCTGGCGTCGGCGGGTGCCGACCTGGTCGACTACAGCGCCAAGGGCAACTTCCGGGCGCTCGGCAAGCGTTTCGGCAAGCGGACGCCCGTGGTCGCCGCGGCGATCGCCGCCGCCGACGCCGAGTCCCTGGCCATGGCCCTGCGCGAGCACGGTGCCGCCGAGGTCGACGTCGAGGGCGAGCGGGTCAGCGTCGAGGCGGAGGAGGTACTGGTCTCGGAACGTCCGCGCGAGGGCTGGTCGGTGGTCAACGACCAGGGCGAGACGGTGGCGCTCGACCTCGAGCTCACCCCAGAGCTGGTCCGCGCCGGGTTGGCGCGCGAGGTCGTGCGGCTGGTGCAGGAGGCCCGCAAGCGCGAGGGCCTCGACGTCAGCGACCGAATCCGGCTGGCCTGGGAGGCCGCCGGCGACACAGCGGAGGCGATGCGCGAGCACGCCGGCCTGGTGGCCGACGAGGTGCTCGCCGTCCAGCTGGTCGAGGGGCGGCTCGACGACGGCGCCCGGGAGTCCCGGGAGCAGGGCGACCCCGAGCTCGGTCTGCGGTTCTGGCTGGCCAAGGCCTGAGCGCCGGCCTCCAGCGGCCGCACCGGCTGCGGGCATGCAGAAAGGGCCGCGCCCCGAGGGGCGCGGCCCTTCCTACGAGGACCGTGAGGTGCCCGGAGGTGCTGCCGGGTCAGCCTTCCTCGCCGAGCAGTGAGCGGAGACGGCCGGAGCCCTCACCGCCACTGTGGTGGCTGCTGCCCAGCTGAGCGCGGTTGACGTCCTCCTTGCCGTCGAGGACCGCCAGCTGGCCCTCGAAGTACGACCGGAGCCGGCTGCGGTACTCGCGCTCGAAGGCGCGGAGCTCCTCGACCTCCTTGGCGAGCTTGTCGCGCTCGCGCTCCAGGCTGCCGAACAGCTGGTTGCGACGCTCGGCGGTCTCGTGGTCGAGCTTCTCGGCCCGGGTGCGGGCGTCGGCCTCGACCCGGTCGGCCTTGGCCTTCGACTCGGCCTCGACGCGCTCGGCCTTGGTGCGGGCCTCGCCGATGATCCGGTCGGCCTGGTCCTTGGCGTCGTTGACGAGCTCGTCAGCGTTGCGTGTGGCGATCTCCAGCAGCCGCGCGGCGGCGGAGGAGGCCTCGGCCACCGTGCCGGGGGTGCGGGTCACACCAGCCTCGACCTGCGCGGCCTGCGCCTCGGTGGTCGACGGCGTCGGAGCCGGGGCTGCCGGCGGTGGCGGCGGAGGCGGGGGCGGCGGCGTGGGCGCAGGCTGAGGCGTCGGGATGGGGGCGGTGGCCTCGGCCGGCTTCGGCGCCGACGTCGCGACACCGGACTGGGCGGACTCGAGCTTTGTCCGGAGATCGTTGTTCTCCTTGTACAAACGCTCGAGCTCGGCCTCGACCTCATCCAGGAACTGGTCGACCTCCCCCATGTCGTAACCCTCGCGGAGGCGAACGGGCGTGAAGCGCTTGCTACGCACGTCCTCGGGAGTCAGCGGCATGACCTCACCTCAATATTGCGGTCCTGTGGAATATCAACCGCCACCGTACTCCGTGGGCGGTAATTTGTGGCAACCGGCACCGCTCACTGGAGCAGCACGGCCCGGTTGATGCTGAGCAGCAGGTAGCAGATCAGCAGCAGCACCATGAACGAAAGGTCGAGCCCGACCCCGCCGAATCGCAACGGTGGAATCACCTTGCGCAGGGCTCGTAACGGCGGGTCGGTAGCAGTGTATACACCTTCGAGCACGACGAGTAACGGCCCCCGTGGTGTCCAGGAACGGGCGAAGACCTGCACCCAGTCCACCACGAACCGGATGAAGAGCATGACCAACGCGAGCCAGAGAACAAGCTCGATGATGGAACCCACGAACTGCACGGTTTCTCCTGCCAGGGGCCCGGTATCGATAGCGGGGCGGTCCCCACCAAAATACCTGCCGTCACGACTGGTTGAAGAATCCGCCCTCGGCGATCCGCTGCTTGTCCTCGGCGGCCACCGTCACGTTCGGTGGAGAGAGCAAGAACACCTTGCTGGTGACCCGCTCGATGGTGCCGCGCACGGCGAAGACCAGGCCTGCAGCGAAGTCGACGAGGCGCTTGGCGTCGTTGTCGTCCATCTCCGTGAGGTTCATGATCACGGGCACGCCCTCACGGAAGTTCTCGCCGATCGTGCGCGCCTCGTTGTAGGTGCGCGGGTGCAGCGTCGTGATGCGCGACAGCTCGGCGGTCACCGGGCCGGCACGGCGGCGTTCGGACAACGAAGCCACGGACCCCTCACTTCCTTCACGCACGGCTCGGACCGGCCGGACCTCGCGCTGCCGCGGGGCCGCCTCCTCCTCGATACCGGCGTACTCGTCGTAGTCGGAGTACTCGTCGTCGTAGCGGTCGGTGTCTTCGACCAGGCCGAGATAGACACCCATCTTGCGCATTGCGCCAGCCATGGCCTCATAGCCCTTTCGAATATCTGAATCCCGCCGCAGCGGACACTACCCGAGCGAAGGTCGCTCACCGAGGACCGCGCTGCCGACACGCACGTGTGTCGCACCGTGCCTCACCGCCGCCTCCAGATCACCGCTCATCCCCGCGGAAACCATGGTCGCGCCCGGGTGGTCGACCCGTAGCGCTGCTCCGATCTCTGCCAGCCGGGCGAACGCCGGCTCGGGCTCGCCGTCCAGCGGCGCGACCCCCATCACACCCCCGAGCCGCAGCAGCTCGTGGGCTTCCAGCGCGTCGGCGAGACCGGTGATGTCGTCGGCGTCGGCCCCCGACCGCTTCCCGATCACGCCATGCGCGTCGCCCTCGTCGAGGCTCACCTGCAGCAGGCAGGTCAGCTCACGACCGGTGCGCTCGGTGGCCTTGCCGAGGGCCCGCACCAGCCGCATCCGGTCGACCGAGTGCACGACGTCGGCGTAGTCCGCCACCGCGTTGGCCTTGTTGGTCTGCAGCGCGCCCACGAAGTGCCAGGTCAGTGGCAGATCGGCGCACTGCGCGTGCTTGTCGGCCGCCTCCTGGTGGCGGTTCTCGCCCACGTCGCGGACCCCGAGCTCGGCGAGGATGCGTACGTCGTCGGCCGGGAACGTCTTGGTGACCACGACGAGGTGCACGTCGTCGGGGTCGCGGCCGGCGTCGTCGCAGGCGCCGTCGATGCGCCGACGTACCTTCGCCAGGCCCGCCTCGATCTCGTCACGTCGGCTCATCGGCGCAGCCAGACCAGCCCGGCCGAGCGGCCTGTCCTGCCTCCGTCGCGGCGGTGGGAGTACAGGTCGGGGTTCTCCCGCGTGCACAGCCGCGGCGTCTCGCTCACCGTGCAGCCGGCCGCCCGCAGCTGCGCCTCGACCCCCGCGCCGATGTCGAGGGCGGGTGTGCCCCAGGTGGTGGTCGAGCGTGCCTCCGGCGCCACCTCCGCGACCTCCTGCTGCATGGCCTCGGGCACCTCGTAGCAGCCACCGCACACGTACGGCCCGACCCAGGCGCGGATGTCGGCGGCGCCCAGCTCGCGCATCACCTCGACCGCGTGCGGGACGACACCGGTCGCGAGGCCGTTGCGTCCGGCGTGCGCGCAGCCGACCACGCCCGCACCGGCGTCGGCGAGCAGCACCGGCACGCAGTCGGCCACCCGCACGGACAGTGCGAGGCCCGGGCGGTCGGTGACCATCGCGTCGGCCTCGGGCCGCCGGTCGGCCGGCGGTGGCTCGCGCACGACCGCGACCTCACGGCCGTGCACCTGGTGCATGAGCGCGATCTGGCCGGACCCGACACCGATGGCTGACCCGACCAGCGCGTAGTTGTTGTCGACACTGGCCGGGTCGTCCTCGGAGGCGGTGCCGAGGTTGAGCGAGTCGTACGGCGGTGCGCTGACACCGCCGAGCCGGTCGGTGAACGCCACACCGACCCGGCGGTCCGATGCATGGAAGCAGAACACCCCGCGATCGACCTCGGGACTACTTGAGGAAGTCGGGGACGTCGAGCTCGTTGGGGTCGTCGAACTCCACCGGACGCGGCGGCCGGGTCTGCCGCGGCGGCTCTTCCCGGCGCTCCTCGCGCGGACGCTCTTCGCGCGGACGCTCTTCGCGCGGCCGCTCGTAGTAGGCCGGGGCCGGCTCCCGCTCCGGCGCGGGCTGACGTGGCTGGCTCGGGACGCTCGGCTGCGGCCGGCTCGGCGGCTCGTCACTGGTCGCCGGCTGGGCCGGCTGCTGCGTCTGCGGGGCCGACCGCTGGGTGGCGTACGGCTGGCCGTTCGACTGCTTGTTCTGCTCGCGACGCAGTGCGGGCTGGTGCTGGTCGCGCCGCTTCGGCATGCCGCCGTCGAAGCCGGCCGCGATCACGGTCACCCGCACCTCGTCGCCGAGCGCGTCGTCGATGGTGGCGCCGAAGATGATGTTGGCCTCGGCGTGCGCGGCCTGCGAGACCAGCGCGGCGGCCTCGTTGATCTCGAACAGCCCGAGGTCGGAGCCGCCCGCGATGGACAGCAGAACCCCGTGCGCACCGTCGATCGAGGCCTCGAGCAGCGGGCTGGACACCGCCATCTCGGCGGCCGCCACCGAACGGTCCTCGCCGCGGGCCGAGCCGATGCCCATCAGGGCCGACCCGGCGTTGGCCATGACCGACTTGACGTCGGCGAAGTCGAGGTTGATCAGGCCGGGCGTGGTGATCAGGTCGGTGATGCCGCTGACACCCTGCAGCAGCACCTGGTCGGCCTGCTTGAACGCGTCGAGGACGCTGACCTGGCGGTCGCTGATCGACAGCAGCCGGTCGTTGGGGATCACTATCAGCGTGTCGACCTCCTCACGCAGCGCCTCGATCCCCTCCTCGGCCTGGTTGGCCCGCCGGCGCCCCTCGAACGCGAACGGCCGGGTCACCACACCGATGGTCAGAGCACCCAGCGAACGGGCGATCCGGGCCACGACCGGAGCACCGCCGGTGCCCGTGCCACCGCCCTCGCCCGCGGTCACGAAGACCATGTCGGCGCCCTTGATGACCTCCTCGATCTCCTCCGCGTGGTCGTCGGCCGCCTTGCCGCCGACGTCGGGCTGGGCGCCCGCGCCGAGGCCACGTGTGAGCTCGCGTCCGATGTCGAGCTTGACGTCGGCGTCACTCATCAGCAACGCCTGCGCGTCCGTGTTGATCGCGATGAACTCGACGCCCTTGAGGCCAACCTCGATCATCCGGTTGACCGCGTTGACGCCACCGCCGCCGATGCCGACGACCTTGATGACCGCGAGGTAGTTCTGCGGTGCTGCCACGACGAGCGCCTCTCGCTTGTGAGTGTGGTCATCGACGCGTACACGACGATGCCTCGGACCATGGGGGAAGGGGCTTGGTTCCCGCTTCGGGAACCCTCACCCTCAAGTAGAGGGTTAATGTTATGTCAACCTGCAACCTTGACCCGGAAGTTACGCGAGAGCCCGCGTCGTCAACAAAGCAACACGCCGCGCGAGTCGCGTGCGTTCGAAAATGTCGTGCGATCGCGCGTCAGTCGACCTGCAAGGTGGGCGCGCCGGGCACGCTCACGTCGTAGACGCTCGCCCGGCGGCGCAGCAGCGACTCCAGCACCTCGGCCTTCAGCTCCGAGCTCTCCGCGCTCCCCCACACGACCGCGCGGCCGTCGCGCAGCCGCAGCTCGATCGAGTCGATCGTCGGGGCCTCGACGTGGGACACCCGGCTGGCCAGGTGGCGCGGCAGCTCGGACACCACCGCGGCCGCCTCCGTCAGCGTCTGCGCGCCCGGGTTCACCGTGACCACCGGCAGCCGCTTGCGTGGGTTCGCCACCGTGCGGAACATCACGCCCTCGGCATCGGTGAGCCGCAGGGCGCCGCCCGTACGGACCACGGCGACCGGAGTCCGCTCCACCACCTCGACCGAGACCGTGTGCGGCCAGGAGCGGCCGATGTCGGCGCGGGCGACCACGGGTACGTCCTCGACGCGCTCGCGCACGCGGTCGACGTCGACGCGCGCAAGCGGCTCACCGAGCGGCACCGCGGCCGCCCGGCTGATCCGCGCCGCCGCGACCGTGTGCACCCCGCTGACCTCGACGCGCTCGACGGCCAGCACCGAGGACACGAACACCAGCCACCCGGCGCCGCCCACCAGCGCCACGAGCACGAGCAGCAGGACCACCCGGCGCACGGTCGCCCACCGCCGCGACCAGGCCCGCCGCGCGAACCGCCTCCGGCTCGACCTGCCCCGCCCGCTCGGGCCGCTCCCCCACTGGCTCATCGGCCGGTCACCCTCCGCTCTCGCCCGCGCGGGCCGCCAGCGCGGCGAGCACCTGAGGCGCGAGCTGGGTCACGTCGCCCGCGCCCAGGGTGAGTACGACGTCGCCGGCCGCGGCCATGTCGACCAGCCGCGGCACCACCCGTTCGCGCTCGGGCTCGAACACCGCGTCGACGTCTCCAGACGGCACCTGCCGCGCGATCAGGCCTCCGTCGACGCCCGGCTCGGGATCCTCGCGCGCGGCGTAGACGTCCATCACAACCGCGGCGTCGGCCAGCGCGAGCGCCTGCGCCATCTTCGTCGCGAACAGCCGGGTACGGCTGTACATGTGCGGCTGGAAGCACACCAGCAGCCGGCCGCCGTCGGCCAGCACCCGGCCGGCCAGGATGTCGGCACGGATCTCCGTGGGGTGGTGCGCGTAGCTGTCGTACACCCGCACGCCGTCGGCCGTGCCCTTGAGCTCCATGCGGCGGCGGGTGCCTGTGAAGTCCTCGAGCCCCTTGCGCAGGTCGGCGAAGTCGTGGCCGAGCTCGAGCGCGGCGGCGAGCGCACAGCCGGCGTCGAGCACGTAGTGCATGCCGGGGATCTGCAGGGTCACCCGGCCCAGGTCGCGGCCGCGATGCCGGACGTCGAACGTCGACGTCGCCGCGGCGAACGTGGCGTTGCAGACCTGCAGGTCGGCGTCGTCACCCTCGCCGACCGTGACAACAGTCAGCCCACGCTGCCGGGCCACGTCCGCGAGCTGCCGCGCGCCCGGGTCGTCGACGCAGCAGATCACGAAACCCAACGGGTCGATCCGGGTCAGGAACTGCTCGAACGCCTCGAAGTAGGCCTCCTCGCTGCCCCAGTTGTCCAGGTGGTCGGCCTCGACGTTGGTCACCACCGCGGCGTAGGGCGCGTAGACCAGGAAGGCGCCGTCGCTCTCGTCGGCCTCGGCCACGAACAGCGCGCCCGTGCCGTCGTGCGCGTTGGTGCCGGACACGGTCAGCTCGCCGCCGATCGCGTACGACGGGTCGGCGGCGGCGGCCAGCAACGCCACCGTGAGCAGCGAGGTGGTCGTGGTCTTGCCGTGCGTGCCCGCGACCGCAACCACGACCCGGTCGTGCATCACCGCGTCGAGCCCGGACGACCGCGGCAGCAACCGCAGCCCGCGCCGGCGTGCCTCGACCACCTCGGGGTTGTCGTCGCGCACCGCCGTGGAGACGACCAGGGTGTCGGCGTCGGCGACCTGCTCGGCCGCGTGCCCCACGAAGCAGCGCGCACCCCGCGCCGTCAGGTCGTCGAGCACCGGCGACGCGCTCGCATCGCTCCCGGACACGACGACACCGCGCGCGAGCATGATCCGCGCGATCGCGGACAGGCCCGCTCCCCCGATGCCGACGAAGTGCACGCGGCCCAGGTCGGTCAGCGGCAGGCGCTGCTCGGGCACCGGGATCCTCACCGCCGGTCACCTCGCTCCCCGGCCACCTCGAGGATCATCGCGGCCAAGCGTTCGTCGGCGTCGCGCGGAATCAGCCCCTGCGCCGCTGCGCCCATCGCCGCCAGGCGTTCGGAGTCGTTCAACAGGGCCGGCAGGTGCCCGGCCGACCAGTGCGGGGTCATCTCCGCGTCGTCGACCAGCAGGCCGCCACCGGCCTCGACCACGGCACGCGCGTTGAGGGCCTGCTCGCCGTTGCCGTGGGGCAAGGGGACGAACACCGCGGGGATGCCGAGTGCGGCTACCTCGGTCACCGTGTTCGACCCGCACCGGCACACCATCGCGTCCGCGGCGGCGTACGCGAGGTCCATCCGGTCGACATAGGGCACCACGACGTACGGCGGGTCGTTCGGCCCGGGCGACACCCGGACCTCGCCCTTGGGGCCGGCCACGTGCAGCACCTGAACCCCGGCCGCGGCCAGGTCGGCCGCCGCACCGCCGAGCGCGTCGTTGAGCCGGCGCGCACCCTGCGACCCGCCGGTGACCAGCAGCGTGGGGCGGTCCGGCTCCAGCCCGAACGCCGCACGGGCCTCGGCGCGCAGCGCGCCGCGGTCGGTGTCGGAGATGAGCTTGCGGATCGGCAGCCCGGTGTAGACCCCGTGCCGCAGTTCGGTGTCGGGGAACGACGTCGCGACGTGTGCGGTGCACACCCGTGCGGCGAACTTGTTCGCCACACCGGGCAGCGCGTTGCCCTCGTGCGCGACCAGCGGGACGTGCCGCCGCTTCGCCACGACGTACGCGGGGACCGACACGTAGCCGCCGAAGCCGACGATCACGTCGGGGCGGACGCGGTCGACCACGTCGTACGTCGCCCGCACCGCACCCCGCAGCCGACCCGGAAGCCGGACGAGGTCCCGGCTGGGACGTCGCGGCAGCGGGACCGACGGGATCAGCTCCAGCGGCAGACCGGCCTCAGGGATCACCCGCACCTCGATCCCGCGCGGCGTGCCCAGTGCGGTGACCTCGACGTCGGGGCGGAGGCGCTTGAGCGCGTCGGCGGTGGCGATGAGCGGAGACGTGTGACCGGCCGTGCCGCCGCCGGCCATCAGGACTCGAAGAGCCGGGGGTCCCAGGGTGTGTCACCGTCCTCGCTGTCGTGGTACCAGCCCCCAGCGCACGGCCAGGCTCTGCTTGTGGTGCGCACGCCACGCCGCGGCCGCGCCGGGCTCGGACTTCGCCAGGTTGGTGAGCAGGCCCAGCGCCACCAGGGTCGGCAGCAGCGCCGAGCCACCATATGACACCAGCGGCAGCGGGATGCCGATGACCGGCAGCAGGCCGAGCACCATCCCGATGTTGATCACCGCCTGTGCCGACAGCCAGATGGTGATCCCGGCTGCGGCGTACCGGGCGAACGGGTCACGCGTCCGGGTGGCGATCCGCAGCCCGGTGTAGGCCAGCAGCCCGAACAGAATCAGCACCACGAGCGTGCCGAACAGCCCCAGCTCCTCGCCGATGATCGCGAAGATGAAGTCGTTGTGCGCCTCGGGTAGCTTGCCCTCCCACTTCTGCGTGCTGGCGCCGAGGCCGACGCCCCACCAGCCGCCGTTGGCCAGTGCGAAGAACCCGTGCGCGGCCTGCCATCCGGTGTCCTGGTAGTCGGCGAACGGGTTGACGAAGTTGGTCAGCCGCTCGATCCGGCTCGAGCTGAGCGAGACCAGGAACATCGCCAGCGCACCCACGGCCAGGAACGACCCGACGAAGAGCCGCAGCGGCGCACCCACGACCCAGACCATGCCCAGGATCACCGCGAACAGCACCAGGGCGGTACCGAGGTCGCGCTGACCGACCACCAGCCCGGCGATCACCACCGACACCGGCGCCATCGGCCACAGCAGCTGCCGCCACTCGTTCAGGCGCTTCCCGCGTCGCTGGTAGAGAGCGGCCAGCCACAGCACCAGCGCCAGCTTGGCCAGCTCCGAGGGCTGGATGCGGAACGGCCCGCCGAACGAGATCCAGTTGCGGTTGCCGCCGACCTCGATGCCCAGCGACGTGTACGTCAGCACCAGCAGCGCCGCGCTGAGCAGCAGGAACACCCCGGCGAGCCGGCGCACCAGGTTCAGCGGCACCCGCGCGGCCACCCAGGCACAGGGCAGCGCGATCAGCACCCACATGGCCTGGCGCGTGAAGATCGTGTACGAGCTGTCGGTCTGGTACGCCGAGACCACGCTCGACGCGCTGAGCACCATCAGCAGCCCGAGCGCGAGCAGGAGGCCGGTGACACCACGGACCAGGTGGTAGGAGGTCAGCGGCCGGTCGAGCAACCGTGCCACCGAGGCGGCGAAGCCCTCGGACCCTCCCCGCTGACCGGTCGTGGTGGCCACGCGTACCCCTTCTAGTGTCGACCCCCGGCGAGACGTCGTACCGCCTCGGCGAACGCGTCGCCACGTGCGCCGTAGTTGGTGAACATGTCCATGGACGCGCATCCGGGTGCCAGCAGCACGATGTCGCCGGGTACGGCGACACCCGCCGCCTCGGCCACGACGCGGTCCATGACGCCAGTGTCGGTGTCCTCCACCTCGATCACGCGCACATCAGGCGCGTGTCGCGAAAGCGCGCCCGCGATCACCGCGCGGTCGGCGCCGATCAGCACCACGGCGCGCAGCCGGTCGCGCACCCGGCGAACGAGGTCGTCGAAGCGGGCGCCCTTGGCCAGCCCGCCGGCCACCCACACCACGGACTCGTACGCACCGAGCGAGGCCTCCGCGGCGTGCGGGTTGGTGGCCTTGGAGTCGTCGACGTAGTCGACACCGTCGACGCCGGCCACGGTGGCGATCCGGTGCGCGTCCGGGGTGAACGCGCGCAGTCCCGACCGAACCGCCGCGGGAGGTACGCCGTGTGCACGCGCGAGCGCGGCTGCGGCCAGCGCGTTGGCGACGTTGTGCGGGACGGTGGGGTGGACGTCGTCGACGGTGCCGAGCTCGGCCGCATGCGTGCTCCGGTCGTCCACGAACGCCCGGTCGGCCAGCGTCCCGTCGACGACCCCGAGCATCCCGACCGACGGCACGCCCAGCGTGAACCCGATCGCCCGGCAGCCCTCGACGACGTCCGCCTCGCGCACCAGCTGCTCGGTCCACGGGTCGGCGACGTTGTAGACGCAGGCGCGCTGCGCGCGCTGGTAGATGCGGCCCTTGTCGCGGGCGTATACGTCCATCGAGCCGTGCCAGTCGACGTGGTCCTCGGCGACGTTCAGGACGGCTCCGGCCTCGGCCGACAGCGAGTGGGTCCAGTGCAGCTGGAAGCTGGACAGCTCGACGGCGAGCACGTCGTAGGGCTCCGGATGCAGCACGGCCTCCAGCAGGGGCGTGCCGACGTTGCCGGCGGCGACCGACCGCAGCCCCGCGGATCGCAGCATGGAGTCGAGCATCTGGACCGTCGTGGTCTTGCCGTTGGTGCCGGTCACGCACACCCAGGGCGCGGCCCGTTGGGGGTCGCGCAGCCGCCAGGCGAGCTCGACCTCGCCCCACACCGGCACGCCGCGCCGCGCGGCCTCCGCCAGCAGCGGTGCATCCGGCCGCCAGCCGGGCGACGTGACCACGAGTCCGGTTGCCGCGGGCAGGGCGTCGGTGGACCCGGGACCCAGACGCACGGTGGCGCCGAGGATCTCGAGCACCGTGGCCTTCTCCTTCTCGTCGTCACCGGCGCGCTCGTCGAGCACGGTGACCTCGGCACCGAGGTTGACGAGTGCGTCGGCCGCGGCGAACCCCGAGACCCCGATGCCGGCGACGACGACCTCGAGCTGGGACCAGGGCGAGTCGCGCCCGGCGGCCGCCAGCCAGTCGGGTGCACTCATGCCCCGGCCACCCACTCGGCGTAGAAGATGCCCATCCCGGCGGCCGTGCACAGCCCGCAGATGATCCAGAACCGGATCACGATCGTGACCTCGGCCCAGCCCTTGAGCTCGAAGTGGTGCTGCAACGGCGCCATCCGGAAGAGGCGTCTGCCCTTGGTGGCCTTGAAATAGCCGACCTGCAGGATCACCGACAGCGTGATGATCACGAACAGCCCGCCGATCACCAGCAGCAGCAGCTCGGTGCGGGTCAGCACCGCGAGCCCGGCCAGGGCGCCGCCGAGCGACAGCGACCCGGTGTCGCCCATGAAGATCTTCGCGGGCGCGGCGTTCCACCACAGGAACCCGAAGCAGGCACCGGTCAGCGCCGCCGCGACCACGGCCAGGTCGTACGGGTCGCGCACCTCGTAGCAG
Source organism: Nocardioidaceae bacterium (assembly GCA_035557095.1). Taxonomy (GTDB): domain Bacteria; phylum Actinomycetota; class Actinomycetes; order Propionibacteriales; family Nocardioidaceae; genus JALZDI01. The sequence goes on from DATMEB010000262.1 coordinate 36,226, forward strand.
CCGGGGCCGCCGTCGGTGGCGCAGCTCTGGTTGAACTGCCAGATGCACACCAGCGTGTACGCGCCGAACACCATCACCGACGCGCCGGTGGCCAGGCCGTCGAGGCCGTCGGTGAGGTTCACCGCGTTGCTCGTGCCGGAGACCATGATCAGCACCCAGACCACCACGAGCAGCGCCGGGAGCTGGAACTCGTGCAGGTCGCGGATGAACGAGATGTACTGCCCTGCCGGGTCGCGGCCGTTCTCGTCGGGGAACTGCAGCGCGAGTACGGCGAACACCACTGCGATCGTGGTCTGCCCGGCCATCTTGGCCTTGCTGCGCAGACCGAGGCTGCGTTGCTTGGAGATCTTGATGAAGTCGTCGAGGAACCCGACCATGCCGAGGCCGACGAACAGGAACAGCAGCAGCAGCGCCGACGCTGACGGCCACTCGGCGGTGAACAGCTTCGCGCCGAGGTAGCCGATCACGACCGAGACGATGATGACCAGGCCGCCCATCGTGGGCGTACCCCGCTTGGTGTGGTGCGAGGTGGGGCCGTCGTCGCGGATCAGCTGGCCGTAGCCGTTGGCCACCAGGACGCTGATCGCCATCCGCGTACCCAGCAGGGTTCCGAGCAGGCCGAGCCCGCCGGCGAGCAGGATCGCCCTCATCCGTGTGCCCCTTCCCGGACTGCGTCCGGCCGGTCCAGCAGCGCGGCCGCGACGCGCTCGAGGCCGGCTCCGCGCGAGGCCTTGACCAGCACCACGTCACCGCTGCCGATGTCGTCGGCGAGGAACCGCAGCGCGGCGTCGATGTCGGGCACGAACACCGACTCGCCGGCCCAGGACCCCTCCAGCGAGGCGCCGAGGTGGATGGGCTTGGCACCCTCCCCGACCACCACCAGGCGGGACACGTCCAGGCGGACGGCGAGCCGTCCGACGGCGTCGTGCTCGTCGCGGCTGCCGGGCCCGAGCTCGAGCATCTCGCCGAGCACGGCGACGGTTCGGCGGTCCCGGGCGCCGATCACGGCCAGCGTCTTCAGCGCGGCGCGCATCGAGTCGGGGTTGGCGTTGTAGGCGTCGTTGACGACGGTCACGCCGTCGGCACGTTCGCTGACCTCCATGCGCCACCGGGACCGGGCCGACACGTGCTCGAGAGCGGTGGCGACGTCGTCGAGCGGGACACCGAGCGCGAGGGCGACGGCGGCCGCGGCCGCGGCGTTGCCGGCCTGGTGCTCGCCGACGAGCGGCAGCGCCACGTCCACGGACTCACCAGCGGCCGCGAGGCCGATCTGCGGACGCCCGAGCGCGTCCATGCGCAGCGACGTGATGCGGAGGTCGGCGCGGGAAGAGCTGCCGAAGGTCATGACCCGCCCGCGTGTGCGCGAGGCCATCGCGGACACCAGCGGGTCGTCGGCGTTGAGCACGGCGACACCGCTCTCGTCGAGTGCCTCGACCAGCTCGCCCTTGGTCTGCGCGATCCCCTCCCGGTCGCCGAACTCGCCGAGATGAGCGACGCCGACGTTGAGCACGACGGCGACGTCGGGGCGCACCAGCCCGGCGAGGTAGCCGATGTCGCCGACGTGGCGCGCGCCCATCTCCAGCACCAGATGGCGCGTGGAGGCGTCGGCGCGCAGCACCGTCAGCGGCAGCCCGAGCTCGTTGTTGTACGACCCCGCCGTCGCCACCGTGGGCCCGACGCGGTCGAGGATCTGGGCGAGGACGTCCTTGGTCGTCGTCTTGCCCTGCGAGCCCGTGAGCCCCACGACCCGGCAGTCGGGAAGCCGGTCGCGTACGACGGAGGCGAGGCGGCCGAGTGACTCCACCACGTCGTCGACGACCACGCACGGCACGTCGACCGGACGCGACGCGAGCACAGCCGCGGCACCCTGCTCGACGGCGACGACCGCGAAGTCGTGACCGTCCACGTGCTCGCCTTGCACGGCCACGAACAGCCCGCCGGGCTCGGGGGCACGTGAGTCGACGAACGCCGGCCCGGTGACCTGCACGCGGCCCGGATCGCCGTGGCCGTCGTGGGTTCGGCCTCCGACGACCTCGGCGACCTCGGCGAGCGTCATCGGGATCATGGGGCCGCGCCGATGCGTCGCCCGGGGCGGCCCTCGGTCAGCGCCTCCCACGCCACCGCGCGGTCGTCGAACGGATGGATCACGCCGGCGATCTCCTGCCCCTGCTCGTGTCCCTTGCCGGCGACCAGTACGCAGTCGCCGGGTCGCGCCATCGCGATCGCGCGGTGGATCGCCGTGCGCCGGTCGCCGACCTCGACCAGCTCGGCCTGCTCGGCCTGCTCGACCTGCCGGGCGCCGTCCAGCATCTCCGCGCGGATGTGCGCGGGGTCCTCGGTGCGCGGGTTGTCGTCGGTCACCACGAGCACGTCGGACAGCCGCGAGGCCGCGGCGCCCATCATCGGGCGCTTGCCGCGGTCGCGGTCGCCGCCGGCGCCGATCACCGTGATCACCCGTCCGGGCGTGACCGTGCGCAGCGCGGAGAGCACGGCGGTCACCGCGTCGGGCTTGTGCGCGTAGTCGACGACCGTGACGAAGTCCTGGCCCGCGTCGACCCGCTGGATCCGGCCGGGTACGCCGGTCAGCCCGGCCAGCCCGTCGACCACCTGGCGCAGGTCGTACCCCGCCTCGCCCAGCGCCGCGATCGCCGCCAGCGCGTTGGCAACGTTGAACGGGCCGGGCATGCCGATGCCCGCCACGAACCGGGTGCCGCCGGGCGCGACGACCACGAAGTCTGCGCCGTCGGCGCGCAGGCGTACGTCCTCGGCACGCCAGTCGGCGTCGCTTCCGTCCGCCGAGAACGTGCGGGTGGGGATCTGTGCACCCTCGACCAGCCGGCGCCCGTGCGCGTCGTCGACGTTGACCAGCGCGCGGCGTGCACGCCGCGGCGTGAACAGCGACGCCTTGGCCTGGAAGTAGTCCTCGACGTCGCGGTGGAAGTCGAGATGGTCGCGCCCGAGGTTGAGGAACACCGCCAGGTCGAACACCACCCCGTCGACGCGTCCCATCACCAGGGCGTGGCTGGAGACCTCCATGGCGCACGCGCGGATGTCCCGGTCGCGCATCAGCGCGAACAGCGCGTGCAGCTCGGGGGCCTCCGGCGTCGTCAGCGTGGTCTTGACGAACTGGCCGTCGAGCCGCGTGCCGACCGTGCCGATGACACCGCACGCCTCGTGCGCGCCCATCAGCCCGGCCTCGCACATGTAGGTGGTGGTCGTCTTGCCGTGCGTGCCGGTGATCCCGACCGTGGTGAGCACCTCCGCCGGATGACCGTGCATGCGCGCGGCGAGCTCTCCGAGCACCCTGCGCGGGTGCTCGACCACGCATAGCGGCACCCCGTGGCCGGCAGCGCCAGGACCGGCGAGCATGTCCGCACCGGCGGCGTCGGTGAGCACAGCGATCGCGCCGGAGCCGACCGCCGACGCCGCGAACTCCGCACCGTGCACTTTGCTGCCAGGCAGCGCGGCGTACAGGTCGCCGGGCTCAACCGTGCGGGAGTTCAGCGTCAGGCCGGTGACCTCGACCGGGTCGCCGCGCACGATGCCCCCGACCCAGTCCGCGACCGTCTGCAGGCTCACGGGTGCCGTCCGCGGACGCGCGACAGCGACGGCGTTCGTGGCTGCGTCGGGCAGGTCATGGGGCACGGCGCGAGGCTACCGGCGGTCACCAGGTAGTCGGGAGTTTGGGGGCCCGAGACCCCGTCGGCGGTACGGCGTACTTCTGCAGCGCATAGCTGGTGATGTCGTGGAACACCGGCCCGCCGGCGGAGCCGCCGCCGTCGCCGCTGCTGGGGTCGTGCAGGACGACGTAGGTGAGGAACCGGGGCTCGTCGGCCGGCGCGAAACCCCCGAAGGAGATCGTGAACCCGTTGTAGAGCCCGGTCTCGGGGTCGACCCGGTCCGCGGTGCCGGTCTTCCCCGCGACGCGGTAGCCGGGGATCGCGGCGTCCGGGGCTGTTCCGTCCTCGGCGGTCACGAGCTCCATCATCGACGTGACCGCGCGCGCGGCGTCCGCGCTCACCACCCGCCGCTGGTCGGGAGCGTCGTGGGGATGCATCTCCCCCTCGTCGTCGACGGACCCGCGCACCAGCGACGGCTCGATGCGAACGCCGTCGTTGGCGATCGTGGCCAGGGCCGAGGCCATCTGCAGCGCGGTCACCGACATCCCCTGCCCGAAGGCGATGGTGTCGTGCGTGATCGGCAGCCAGTCCTCCACCGCCGGGAGCAGCCCGGAGCTCTCCCCCTTCAGGGCGATGCCGGTCCGCTGCCCGAGACCGAACCTCGTGAGATAGCCGCGCAGCCGCTTGCTGCTCATCTCCTCGGCGGCCAGGACCGTGCCGATGTTGGAGGACTGCGCGATGACACCGGCCATGGTCAGCCGCAGCGTCGGGTGCGGGAACCAGTCCTTGATGCTCTCCGACTCACGCTGCAGCAGCGGCGGCACGGTGATCTTGGTACGCGGTGTGACCAGGCCGGCGTCGACGAGCGCGGACGCGGTGAGGGCCTTCTCCACACTGCCGGGCTCGTAGACGTTCTGCACCGCAGGGCTGCCCAGGTTGCCGTTGGCGTCGTCGACCGGGCGGTTGGGGTCGAACGTCGGGTAGTCGGCCAGTGCGAGCAGCTCACCCGTGCGGGTGTCCATCGTGACGACCGAGCCGGACGACGACCCGGTCTGCCGCACCGCCTGGGCGAGCCGGCGCTGGGCGAACCACTGCAGGTCGCGGTCGATGGTCAGCCGCACGTCGCGGCCCGGTTCGGGTTGGTCGACGGTGCTCTCGGCGAGCGGGATGCGCGTGCCGGTGGCGTCGGTCATGTACGTCGCGTGACCGTTCCTGCCGGTCAGCGTCTCGTCGAGCGCGAACTCCAGGCCTGCCAGGCCCTCACCGTCGGTGCCGACGAACCCGAGCATGTTGCTCGCGACGTCACCCGCGGGGTAGGTGCGCAACGGGTCGTCCTCGACGTACACACCGGTCAGGTTGCGCCGGTCGAGCTCGCCCATCACGTTCTTGACCTGGGCGGGCAGAACCCGACGGGCGAGGAACTCGTAGCGGGACCCGGGGGCGCGCAGGGCGGACAGCAGGTCGAAGTAGGAGAGGTCGAGGCGCCGCGACAGGACGGCGGCCGTCGCCGGTGCGTCGTTGACCATGGTCGGGTCGGTGACCAGCCGGTGCGCGGCGACCGTCTCGGCCATGACGGTGCCGTCGCGGTCGACGATGTCGCCGCGCGGCGCGGGGAGCGTCACCTCGGTCGCACCGTCGAGCCGGTCGGCCTTCTCGGTGTAGGCGTAGGCCTCGATGCCCTGGATCTGCACCAGCCGGCCGGCGAACAGCGTGAGCACGAACATCAGCAGGATCAGGCTGGAGCGCAGCCGGAACTTCGGCCCGGCCAGCTTGAACCTGCGGGGCGGGCGGCGGGTGCGGGCCCGCGGACTCCTCGGGTGCGGGCGCCTGTCTCTTTGGCTGCTGTCTCTTTGGCTGCCGTCTCGTCGGCTGCTGTCGCGCCGGCTCCTCTCGCGCTGCCGCCCTCTCGGCGAAGGCTTGCGCTGGGTCACCGGCCGCTCCCTCCGCTTCCTGGTCCGGGCTCGCTCGCACCGCCGGCCCCCTCGGCCGCGCCTGCTCCCCCATTCCTACCGGTTCGCACCGGCGAGGCGTGCTCGGCGCGCGGGGGCGTCAGGAAGTCGGCCGGGGCGACCGCGAGCGCCGGTGCCGCGTTGCCGAGCACCTTGCCGTCGGTGAGCCGCAGGAACGCCGGGCTGTCGTTGGGCACCATCCCCATCGCGGCCGCACGGTCGGCGACCCGCTGCGGTTCGCGCAGCTCGGCGACCTGGAGCTCCAGCGCCTCGCGCTGCTCGGTCAGCACCTGGGCGCGGTCCTCCATGTCGCGGGCCTGGAACGCACCCTGCTGCAGGGAGGTGTTGAGCACGAGCAGCCCGACCAGGCCGAGCCCCAGGACGGTGAGCACCAGCGCGGCGAACGGCACCCGTGGGGCGTTGGTCGTGCGTCCGCGAACGACCGAGAGGCGCGCCCGGTTCGTGACGGCATCGGCGAAGCGGACACGGGCCCGCGTCGGGGCCAGGAACGAGCTCATTCGACCTCCCTGATGCGTTCTGCTGCCCGTAGCCGGACCGATGCGGCCCGCGGGTTCGCCGCGACCTCCTGTGCGTCTGCCTGCTCTGCGCCTCGGGTGAGCAGTCGCAGCTGCGGCTGCTGGTCCGGTGGCACGATCGGCATGTCGGGGGGCGCGGTCGTGCGCGAGCGCTCCCCCAGTACCTGCTTGGTGAGCCGGTCCTCGAGCGAGTGGTACGACATCACCACCACCCGGCCGCCGAGTGCGAGCGCGTCGACGGCCGCCGGGAGTGCGCTGCGGAGTACGCCGATCTCGTCGTTGACCTCGATGCGCAGCGCCTGGAAGATCCGCTTTGCCGGATGGCCGGACCGGCGCGCGGCAGCCGGGATCGCGGCCGCGACGACGTCGACCAGCCGGGCGCTGGTGTCGAAGGGCTCGCGTTCGCGCTCACGCACGATGCGCTGCGCGATCCGCTGCGCGAACCGCTCCTCGCCGTACACCTTGAGCAGCCGGGCGAGCTCGGACACCGCGTAGGTGTTGAGCACGTCGGCCGCGCTCTGGCCGCGGGTGGGGTCCATCCGCATGTCCAGCGGCGCGTCCTTGGCGTAGGAGAACCCCCGCTCGCGCACGTCGATCTGCATCGACGAGACGCCGAGGTCGAACAGCACCCCCTGCACCCGGTCGTAGCCGAGCCGGTCGAGCACCTCGGGGATCTCGTCGTAGACCGCGTGCACGAGCGTGACGCGGGAGGAGAACTCGTGCAGCCGGGCACCCGCCCGCTCGATGGCCTGCGGGTCGCGGTCGATGCCCACCAGGTGCGCCTGCGGGCACTCGCGCAGCACGGCCTCGGCGTGACCGCCGAGGCCGAGCGTCGCGTCCACCAGGACCGCGCCGGCGCGCTCCAGCGGCGGGGCCACGAGGGCGACCACACGGTCGAGGAGGACGGGGACGTGGGCGGGTTCGGACATCGCGGCGTCAGCTCGCGAGTGCCGTGAGGAGCAGCAGGGCCGCGGCGAGCACGCTCGACGCGACGGCGGAGAACGCCACGACGGCCAGGCCGTCCTTGACCTCCTCGCGCACACGCCGGCGCGGTCGCGCACACACGTGGCCGTCGGCCACGAGTCCGGCAACGACGTTCATCCTGCCCCCCAGATCCCCCAGTGCTGCCGCCGCCGCCCGGACGGGCTTCGTGCGACCAGGTCCCCTCCCGCTCGCCCTGGGAAGCAGCCCTCTGGCACCGGGGAAGGTGCGCCAGAAGGCTGGGCGAGCGGGGCGGAGACCTCGTCGTACGACGCTCGTCGCCGGATCGGTTGGCGGGCTGGTCGGTGGGCTGGTCACTGAACTCATCACTGGGCTCATCACTGGGATCACCACCGTGCGGTCAACGGTTCGTGCTGGGTCCTCGTGGGACCTCCCTGGGCCGACCTACAAGATTCCGGGCAGCACCTCCTCGGAGAGATCCGCGAACGCCTGCTCCTGCTCGCCGGAGTAGCGCTGCCAGGACTCGGCGTCCCAGACCTCGACACGGTTCATCGCGCCGATGACCACGCAGTCGCGGGACAGCGAGGCGTACTCACGCAGCATCGGCGGGATCGTGATGCGCCCCTGCTTGTCGGGCGTCTCGTCGGAGGCGCCGGCGAACAGCATGCGCATGTAGTCGCGCGCCTTCTTGTTGGTCACCGGAGCCTGTCGGAACTGCTCGGTCAGCGCGGAGAACTCGGCCACCGGCCAGACGTAGAGACAACGCTCCTGTCCCCTGGTGATCACGAGGCCCTCCAACATCTCGTCGCGGAACTTCGCGGGAAGAAACAACCGGCCCTTGTCGTCGAGGCGCGGGGTGTGGGTGCCGAAGAACATCGGCGCTCACCTCCCGTTCCTCCAATGCGCTCCACCGTACACCACTTCTCCCCACCGCCAACCCGGTTTTCCCGGATTTCACCCTCGTGTCGTGAGGCAGGTAGGCATGAACCCGCAGGTCAGACAGTGGTGGGGCAACGGGGGGCCCGGTGGTGGACGACGACGCCCGGGTGGCCGAACCACGGTGCGCTGCTCGTGCGCGGCTGGAAGGGCGAGCAGGCGAAACGCCTCTTGGGTCCGCGACCGGCGACGGCTAGCGTGAGATACGCGGCACTCCCTTCGTGACCACATCGTTACCGGTGTTCACGCCGTGGGCGTTCGCGGCTTGCGAGGATCGGGCGACATCGGGCGACACAGTGACGGAGCCGGAGGGAAGTGTCGATGCAGAGCACACCGGATGCGGAGGTCGAGGAGCCCTCGGAGTTCGCGACCCTGGCCAAGGTGGCAACCGGCATCCGGGAGTCCGTCGAGACCGTCATCGAGGGTAAGCCCGACGTCGTCAAGCTCGCCCTGACCGTGATGCTGGCCGAGGGCCACCTGCTGATCGAGGACGTGCCCGGTGTCGGCAAGACGATGCTGTCCAAGGCACTCGCGGCCTCGATCGACTGCACGGTCAAGCGCATCCAGTTCACCCCGGACCTGCTGCCCTCGGACGTGACCGGCGTATCGGTCTACAACCAGGAGACCCGCCACTTCGAGTTCCGGCCCGGCGGCGTCTTCGCCAACGTCGTGGTCGGCGACGAGATCAACCGCGCGTCGCCGAAGACGCAGGCAGCGCTGCTGGAGTGCATGGAGGAGGGTCAGGTCACCTCCGACGGCGTGACCTACGTGCTCGAGCGGCCGTTCATGGTGATCGCCACCCAGAACCCCATCGAGATGGAGGGCACCTACGCGCTGCCGGAGGCGCAGCGCGACCGGTTCATGGCCCGGGTCTCGATGGGCTACCCGGTGGAGACCGCCGAGCTCGCGATGCTCAACAGTCGCAGCGGCGCCAACCCGCTCAACAGCGTCACCCCGGTGGCCAACGCCGCCGAGGTCGCGCGACTGGCCGACGTCGTCGGCAACGTCTACGTCGCCGAGGCGGTCAAGCAGTACGCCGTCGCCCTGACCACCGCCACCCGCCGCTCCCCCGACCTGCGGCTCGGGGCATCTCCGCGCGCGACGCTGCACCTCGTGCGCGCGGCGCGTGCGGCCGCGGCCCTCGACGAACGCGACTACGTCATCCCCGACGACGTCCAGTCGCTGGTCGTCCCCGTACTCGCACACCGGCTGCTTCCCAACGCCGAGGCGCACCTCGCCGGCCGCTCCGCCGAGCGCATCGTGCACGACATCGTCGAGAACGTGCCGATGCCGCAGGCGCGGCCCCGCTTCACCTCCGGGGGGTGACCGGCGTGCAGGGGGTGCTGGACTCTCTCACCACCAGAGGGCGCGCCTTCCTCGCCGCCGGGTTCACCTGTGTGGGTTGCGCGGTGGTGCTCGGCCAGCAGGACCTGCTGCGCGCCGGGATCCTGGTGCTGATGCTGCCCGTCGCCACGTTGATCTTCGTGGGCCGGGCGCGCTACCGGCTGTCGTGTGAGCGTTCGCTGCAGCCGTTGCGGGTCCCGGTCGGCCAGCCCGCCCGGGTGACGCTGTCGCTGACGAACGCGGGCCGGCTTCCGTCCAGCGTGCTGATGCTCGAGGACGAGGTGCCGTACGCCCTCGGTACCCGTCCACGCTTCGTGATCGACCAGATCGGGCCGCGCTGGCGGCGGAAGATCGAGTACACCCTGCGCTCCGACGTACGCGGGCGGTTCCAGGTCGGCCCACTCTCGGTGCGGGTGTGCGACCCGTTCGGGCTGATCGAGATCGACCGCGCCTTCGCCGCGCGGCATGGCCTCACGGTCACCCCGGAGGTGCAGCCGCTGCCGGACGGTCACCTGTTCGGCGAGTGGTCGGGAACGGGCGACAACCGGCCGAGGGCGTTCGCCGCGGCCGGCACCGAGGACGTGCTGATCCGGGAGTACCGGCACGGCGACGACCTGCGACGGGTGCACTGGCGTTCGACCGCCCGCGTGGGCGAGCTGATGGTGCGCCGTGAGGAGCAGCCCTGGCAGACCCGGGCGACGCTGCTCATGGACACCCGGGCCAGCGCGCATCGCGGCAGCGGGCCGGCGTCGTCGTTCGAGTGGCTGGTGACCGCGACCGCGTCGGTCGGGGTGCACCTGTCCGGTCAGGGCTACGCACTGCGCCTGGTCAGCGAGACCGGCGACGCCAACGCCGGCCACTGGCACGAGCGCGGCTCCGGCGCCGTCGGCGACGCCGACGACCTGCTCGACCACCTCGCCGTGATCCAGCCGAGCAGCCGCGCTCGCCTGGATCTCCCCCGCGACCGCGACGAGGTCGGCGGCGTGCTCATCGCGCTGATCGGCGTGCTCACGCCCCTCGACGTGGCCGCGCTGCGCCGGCTCGCTCAGGGCGCGTCGGCGGGCTACGCCATCGTGGCCGACCCGTCGGGCTGGATCCGTACGGAGTCGCGCGAGCGCACGGAGCTGCACGACGAGGTTCGCCGCACGGCCGCGGAGCTTCGCGCGAACGGGTGGCGGGTCGCCGTCGCCGGGCCGGCGGACCGGGTCGGCACGATGTGGAGTGAGCTGCTGCAGCCGGTACGGCAGGGTGCCTCCGGCGCGTCCGCGGCGGCCACGCTCGGGGAGCCGTCGGGATGACCACGACGTCGCGCGTCCCTCCCCTGCTCTCGGTCTTCGCCTGGCTGGCGCCGGTGGCCTGCTCGCTGTCGTTCGCGCCGCTGCTCGACGGCAACGGATACGTGGGCGCCGCGGCCTGGCTCGCACTCGGGCCATTGCTGGCCGCGCTCGGACTGCGCTGGCTGGGTGTCCCCGAGCCATGGGTGTTCCTCGGACAGCTGGTCGGGCTGGCGTTGTGGGCCACGGTCATGAACTTCCACGAGACCGCCGTCGCCGGCGTGCTGCCGACCCCTGACACCCTGCTGGCGCTGGGTGACGAGATGGCCGCGGGTGTCGAGACTGCGAACGCGTACGCGCCCCCTGCTCCGGCGACCAGCGGCCTGGTGCTGATGGTCGCGATCGCGGTGACGATCTGCTACCTCGTCGTCGACGCCCTCGGGATCGGGCTCGGGCGGGTGCCGCTCACCGGCCTGCCGCTGCTCGCGCTGTACACCGTGCCGGCGGCGCTCGCCCCCGACGGCGTGCCCACCATGGCGTTCCTGCCGGGGGCGGCCGCGTTCCTGTTGCTGCTCGGGTACGACGAGCGCGAGCGGCTGGGCCACTGGGGCAGGCAGATGAGCACGATCACCGGCCTGCGGTCCGACGACGACCAGCGCCGGCTCAACACGGGGGCGATGAACGCGTCGGCGACCCGGGTGGGCGCGGTCGCCCTCGGCGCGGCCGCGGTGCTGCCGCTGTTCGTCCCGGTGCTCCCGGAGGGCCTGCTCGACGGCGGACCCGGAAACGGCGACGGGTCCGGTCAGGTGCAGGTCACCAACCCGATCGTCGACCTCCGCCGCGACCTGGTCGAACGCTCCGACGACGTGGCGATGCTGATCGGCACCCGGGGCGGCGGTGCGAGCTACTTCCGGCTGGCGGCGCTCGACGAGTTCGACGGGGAGAAGTGGAAGTTCTCCGACCGCGACGTCGACGGCAAGTTCGACCTCCGCGGCGGGCTGAGCACACCGCCGGGGCTGGCGCGCAACGTCCGGACCCGTTCGGAGCGCTACCTGGTGGACGTGTCGTCGCAGTTCAGCTCCGACTGGCTGCCGGTGCCGTACGCGCCGAGCCAGGTAGAGGTCAACGGCGAGTGGCGCTACGACCCGGCGACGCTCGACATCGTGGCGGGCACCGACGAGGAGAACGCGGCCGGCCGCTCGTACACGGTCTCGGCGTTGACCGTGCTCCCGACCTTCCAGCAGCTCGACACCGCCGGTGGCGCCCCGACCAGCGTCAGCGGTCGCTACACCGAGGTCCCCGACGAGGTGCCGTCGCAGGTTCGCGAGATGGCCGAGCGGATCACCACGACGGGGGCGTCGCGATTCCAGCGAGCGGTGCTGCTGCAGGACTGGTTCCGGTTCGAGGGCGGCTTCCGGTACTCCCTGGAGTCGCCCGACGGGCACAGCGGCGACGACATCCTGGCCTTCCTCAACAACAAGGTCGGGTACTGCGAGCAGTTCGCGGCGTCGATGGCGGTGATGGCTCGCGAGCTGAACATCCCGGCGCGCGTCGCGGTCGGGTTCCTCAACGCCACCGAGGTGCGTGACGGCGGCCAGGACGTGCCCGGCGCGGTGGAGCAGTTCGAGTACACCTTCGCCGACATGCACGCCTGGCCCGAGCTGTACTTCGAGGGCGTCGGCTGGGTGCGCTTCGAGCCGACTCCGGCGGCGCGGGCGGGTGCGGCTGCTCCGGCGTACACCGCGGGCGACACCGCGAACGAGGAGCCGCTACCCACGAACCAGCCGACGCTCGCGCCGACCCTGCCGGCCCCGGCGGTGCCCGACCCCCGGCTGGACCCGGGTGCCGTGGCCTCCGGTGCGGCGGCCGACGACGGGACCTCGCCGTGGTGGTTCGTCGCCGGCGGCGTCGTGCTCGTGGCCCTGCTGGTGCCCGCGGTCACCCGCGTCGTCCTGCGGCGCCGCCGCCTGGCGGCGGTCGGCAGCGACCCGGTGCAGCAGGCCGAGGCGGTGTGGACGGAGCTGCGCGACTCGATGCGCGACCTGGGCTACGACTGGCCGGTCGACACCCCCCGGCGCACTGCCACGCGGGTACTGCCGCTGGTGCGTCGGCGCGAAGGTGGGGAGTCCGCGCTGCGCCGGCTGACGTTGACGGTTGAGCGCGCGCGGTTCGCCCGGGAGCCCGGCGACGGCTCGACGCTACGACACGACCTCGCCCTCGTCGTGGACACGCTCAAGGCGCGCGAATCGCGATGGGACCTGTTCAAGGCCGTGTTGATGCCACGCTCGCTGCGCAGTGCCTACCGGCGCGCGAACCGTCAGGAGACCCAGCGCTTCAGAAGCCTGACTCTCGACGCCGACGCCAGCGCTCTTCAATCCGTTCCATGAACGTGCCCGACGCGGCCGGACGCTGCTGCCGTGGCTGCTTCTGCGAGCTCTTGGTCTTGGGCTTGCCCTTGGCCTTGGGCTTGTCGGAGGAGCCGACGACGTAGAGGGGCTCTGGCTGGGTGGAACGACGCCAGGCGGTGAGACCGAAGTAGGCCCCGCCCAGCATGAGCACGAAACCGGCCACGCTGACGATGGTCTGCGGCATGATCACGCCGGTCATCAGGAGGACGATCCCGAGCACGAAAACGAGAGCGGCGCCGAAGGCGACCCGCCGATGGTGCGACCGTGTGCTGCTGCCCCGCAGCGTCGACGCGAACTTCGGGTCCTCGGCTGCGAGCGCCTGTTCGAGCTGCTCGAGCATGCGCTGCTCTTCCTCGGAGAGCGGCACGTGAACCTCCAACCCAAGATTCGGCAACCAGACGAGGCCCGGTTGCCTCCACGTCAAACAGTCTAGGCAGGGACGAGGCGATCTGAAACCCGGACTCGCAAAGCCCCGGATTCTCGCTCTGACCTCGCCGTATGCAACGCGATCAGAGCGCTTCGAGCCTGCTCGGTGTGGCGTAGTGAACAGACACTCGTCGCTCACGACTATTGTTGCGCTTCCTTGGGCGTGCGCGCGGGGGAATGCGGCCATCGGGGGTCGCTTCGGACACGAAGGGGTAGGCAGGGTGAACAGGATCACGTGGATTTCCGCCGGTGCGCGACCGAGTTCTCTGGTGAGCACTGTGCTGGGTGTTGTCCTTGTGGCGGCGACGTTGTTGCTGCCGGCCCAGACCAGCGTGGCCGCGGCCGGTCACGGGGGCACGATGACGAAGCGGTTCGCGCGCGAGCTGGTGAAGTTCCGCCAGCGCGACCGTTCGCCGTACCGGATCGAGCACGTCACCGAGCTGCAGTGGCGGCTCAAGCGGGAGGGAAAGTTCCGGTTCCGTCCCAACGGCAGGTACGGCACCGCGACCCGCGCGGGCGTCAAGCGGTTCCAGCGGCGGCACAACCTGCGCGTCTCGGGCAACGCCAACAAGGCCACCTGGCGGGTGCTGCTCAAGCGCAGCAACAAGAACATGCGTGGGGCTCGACGGCGTTGCCGTGGGTCGGGATGGCACGTCTGCTACGACCGGCGCAACCATCAGACGACGCTCTGGCGCAACGGCCGGCTGTGGAACTCGTGGCTGGTGCGTGGTGGCTCGTCGGGGCACAAGACGCGCACCGGGACCTTCACGGTGTTCCGGCGGGACAAGGACCACCGCAGCAACCTGTTCGGGTCGCCGATGCCGTACAGCCAGTTCTTCTCCGGCGGCCAGGCCCTGCACGGCTCGCGCAACATGATGGATCCGTACGAGGGACACAGCCACGGCTGCGTGAACATGTTCGTCGAGGACGCCCGCCAGCTGTGGAGCCTCACCCACGACCGTCGGCTGCGAGTGCACGTCTACGGCCGCTGGTCGTGACCTGACACGGCGCGGAGGCACGTCCTAGGGACGGCGGGAGCTGATCAGCGTCCCGGGGCGCACGATCGAGGAGCCGAACCGCCGGGTGGCCCGGTCGACGGCGCGCTCGGCCTCGGACCACCCGCGTTCGCGGGCGCCGAGGACGAGCTGCCGGGTCGCGGCGTGCGCGTCGATGAGGCCCTCGACGCGCACTCCGACCAGCCGGATCCGGGCACGTTCGAGCCGTAGAGCGGCGTAGAGCTCGCCGGCCGCGGCGTAGACCTCCGTGGTCAGGTCGGTGGGATCGCGCAGTGTGCGCGACCGGGTGATCGTCACGAAGTCGGCAAACCGCACCTTGAGCGTGACCGTTCGCCCGGCCATGCCGGCCGCCCGCATCCGGCCCGCGACCTTGGCCGACAGCCGCAACAGCTCGCGCTGCACCAGCGTGGGGTCGTCGGTGTCGCGACCGAAGGTCTCGTCGGCCCCCATCGAACGCTCCGGCTCGGCGTCGGACCGGCGCGGGACCACGGTCCGATCCTCCCCGCCCCACGCCAGCACGTGCAGGTGCGGGCCCGCGGAAGGCCCCAGCGCACGCCGCAAGGTGGCGACGGGCGTGTGCGCGATGTCGCCGACCGTCGTCAGACCGAGGCGTCGCAGCTGTTCGCCGGTCTTCTCCCCCACCCCCCACAAGGCCTCGACCGGCAACGGGTGCAGGAACGTCGTGACCTCGGCGGGCGTCACCCGGAGTACGCCGTCGGGCTTGGCGCTGCGCGAGGCCAGCTTGGCCATCAAGGTGGTGGCGGCGACCCCCACCGAGCAGGTGATGCCCTGCTCGTCGAAGACCTGTGCGCGTAGCTCTTCGGCGACCTGCACGGGCTCGCCCAGCCAGCGCCCTGACCCGGACACGTCGAGGAACGCCTCGTCGAGCGACATCGCCTGCACCACCGGGGTGTAGCTGTGGAAGATCTCCATGACCGCTGCCGAGCACGCGGTGTAGCGGTCGAAGTCGGGGCGCACCGCCACCGCCTGCGGGCACAGCCGTCGCGCCCGGGTCGACGGCATTCCCGACCGCACTCCCGACTCCCTGGCCTGGTAGCTGGCCGAGAGCACGACCCCGCGTCCGCCGCCACCCACGATCACCGGCTGCCCGGCCAGCTCGGGATGATCGCGCACCGCCACGGAGGCGTAGAAGGCGTCCATGTCGACGTGCAGGATCGAGCAGCCGGAGTCGGCAGAGTCGGCGAAGTCGGCAGACCCACCAGGACCGGGGCCGCGGCCGGTGGCGCTGGTCGTCGTTCGAGCCGGGGCGCTCACGGCGTGCTCTCGGCGTAAAGGCGGCATTGGCGGCATTGGCGGCGCTGGCGCCGTTGCCGGCGCCTGTGCTGGCGCTCAGCGCACGGTGGCGAGCACGTGCAGCTGGGTGGCGATGGCGCGGAACTCCGGCCGGTCGGCCACCGCGGTCTCGAGGGAGTACAGCATCTCGGCCGCACCCGGCTCGGTGTCGACCAGCGTGCTGGGGACGAGGTCGGTGAAGACGCGGGCACCGTGGACGCCGGTGATGTCGAAGCCGGTGGTGCTGAGCAGGTCGGTGACCTCGGGCTCGGTGAAACGCCGTGGAACGGGGTCGGCGCTGCCCCAGCGACCAGCCGGGTCGACCAGCAGGTGCCGCGCGTCGGCGAGATGTCCGGCCAGGGCCTTGGCGAGGACGGCGGCATGGCGCTGGGTGACCAGCAGGCTGAGCAGACCTTCCGGCCGGAGCACCGCCGCGACGGCGCGTAGCGCGTCAGTGGGGTCGTCGACGACCTCGAGCACGCCGTGGCACAGCACCGCGTCGGCGCTGCCCCGCTCGACCACCTCGAGCAGGTCGGAGGAGTCGCCCTGGATACCGCGGATCTGCTCGCTGACACCGGCGTCGTCGGCCCGGCGCGCCAACGAGGCGAGCGCGTCCGGGCTCGGGTCGACCACCGTGGCGCGGTGGCCGAGCTCGGCCAGGCGAACCGCCAGACCCCCGGTGCCGCCACCGAGGTCCACCAGGTGCAGCGGACGTTGCTCGGTGAGCTCGTTGCGACGGGTCTCGAGGTTTGCGGAGAGCGCCTCCCAGACAACGGCGGTGCGCATGGCACCGCGACGGTGGTCGACCACGCCTGGGCGCCTCCCCTCGTGCCGGTGGGCTGGGTCAGCCCCGAGAACCAGGTCCGGGCCCGCTCCGTGGCCCGCTGTAGGGCACACCCTAGTGAGCACCGGCTCATCCCGGGCTCCCTGGGCTGGTGTGCCACAGCTTGCGCGGGGCCTCCTTGGTGTTGTCGCCCGCGGGCCGGACGTCGGCGTACGGCGACTGCTTGTAACCGCTGGGGTGCACCAGCACCCGCCGCCGGCCCATGCCACCGGCTGTGGGACCGGACTCGTCGCCGGAACCGCCCGCCCCGTCGTCGTACGACGGAGGCTTCGACATCACCGGCCGGCTGGACCGGCTCTCGGCCGCCCCGTGCACGGCGTCCTCGCCGGACTCGGGGCCGAAGCCCTCGGGCACCTCCGCCAGCCGGCGGTGGACCGCCTCGACACCCTCGCGCTGCCACAGCTCGTGCAGGGCGGTCAGCTCCCAGCATCCCGTCGCCAGCAGCGACACCCCGCGCGGGCCGGAACGGCGCAGCTCACCACGCACCAGGAGCAGCCAGGAGTGGAACAGCGTGGCGGCGTAAGGGCCCTGGGCGTCCTCGAAGAACGTCGCGTCGATCGGGCCGGTGCCGTCGTCGAGGGTCAGGAACACCACCCGCCGGCCGGACCTGATCGGCGGTGTCTGGGTCGCCACCTTGACCCCGGCCACCAGCAGGGACGACTTGCTGCGCCGGTTGAGCAGGTCGCGGGACGGCACCGCCCCCAGCTCGCGCAGCAACGGGACGTAGAAGTCGACGATGTGGTGGCTCACGTCGAGACCGAGAACCTCGAGCTCGGCACGCACCCGGTCGGCGCCCGACATCTCGGGCAGTCCGGTCGCCTCCGCCTCCGAGGGCGCATCGCCGAGGTCGAAGGCCAGCTGGGTCGCACCGGAGCTGCCTTGGTCGCCGGGGCCCGACTGGGTGGCCTTGGACTGGGTGGTCTTGTACTGGGAGGCCTTGGACTGGGCCGCCGCCAGATTACGGACATCAGGCTCCTGCTGCGCCGCCGCGGAGACGATCCTGCGCCCCCGACCGGACGGGGACGCCCGGCGGTGGGAACGTTCGGTGGCCCGGCTCCAGCGGTCGAGGTCGCCCACCTGCAGCAGCAGGTCACGGCGGGTGACCTTGCCTCGCCGGCGCACCGGCACCGGCGACCCGATGCCGTAGAGCGAGTCGAGGGCTCCGGCCAGGACCAGCCGTTCGGTCACCGGGCGGGAGACATGCGCGCGGTGCCAGAAGTCGGTGAGCGAGTGGTAGGGGCGTCCCGCCACGATCTGGTCGACCTCGGCGTCGGAGATCCCCTTGACCTCGGCCAGCGCCAGCCGGATGCCGTGGTGCCGGCCGTCGGGAAGCCCCTCACCGGGATGTGACCGAGGGCGCGCGCCGAGCACCTCCGGTGGAGGCTCGTCGTAGGTCCCGACCGTCTCCACGCGGTACTCCCTGCCGGAGGCGTTGACGTCGAGCGGCAGGACTGCGATGCCGAACTGCCGGGCGTCGTCGAGGATCAGCCGCTTGGGGTACATGCCGGGGTCGTGGGTGAGCACCCCGGCCAGGAAGTGCGCGGGATAGTGCGCCTTGAGCCAGGAGGACTGGTAGGTCGGCAACGCGAAGGCGGCCGCGTGCGCCTTGCAGAAACCGAACGAGGCGAACGCCTCGAGCACCTCCCACACCTGGTGCACGACCTGCTCGCGATAGCCACGGCCGAGCGCCCGCGGGAAGAACCACAGCCGGACGTCGTGCTTGCCCTCCTTGTCACCGAGGGCGCGGCGCGCCTCGTCGGCCTCGGCCAGCGTGCAGCCGGTGAACACCTGGACCATCTCGACGACCTGCTCGTGGAACACCACGACACCGGAGGTCTGTCGCAGGATGGGCTCGAGGTCGGGGTGCAGGTAGGTGGGCATCGTCCAGCCCTGCCGGGCACGCAGGAACGGCGTGACCATGTCGCTCTTGACCGGGCCGGGCCGGAACAGCGAGATGTCGATGATGATGTCGTCGAAGGTCTCCGGGGAGAACTTGCCGATCAGCTCGCGCTGCCCGGGCGACTCGATCTGGAAGCACCCGAGTGTCTTGGCGTGCTGGATCAGCGAGAACGTCGCGGGGTCGTCGAAGCGGACCTGCTCCTGGTCGTCGAGGGCGACCTGCTCCCCCTCGGTCCGGGCCACCTCGTCCACCGCGTGCGCCATCGCCGACTGCATCCGGATACCGAGCACGTCGAGCTTGAGCAGCCCGAGGTCCTCGACGTCGTCCTTGTCGAACTGGCTCATCGGGAAGCCCGTATAGCTGGCCTCGACCGGGGTGCGGTCGAGCAGCGTGCTGTCGGAGAGCAGCACCCCGCACGGGTGCAGGGCGACGTGCCGGGGCAGGCCGTCGAGCTTCTCGACCAGCCGGAACAGCAGGTCGAAGGAGGACGCCCGCTTGCCCGACATGTCACCGGCGAGACCGGAGGCCCGCAGCTCGGGCAGGTCGCGCAACGCGAGCCGGGCGTCGCGGGCGCGGATGTGCGGGAACGCCTTGGCGATCGCGTCGACCTCGCCGGACGGCATGCCCAGCGCCATGCCGACGTCGCGGACGGCGTGCCGGACGCGGTAGGTGTCCATCATCGACACGCAGGTGCAGTGGTCACCGCCGAAGCGCTCCAGGATCCGTTCGTAGACCTCGGTACGTCGCGCCGACTCCACGTCGATGTCGATGTCGGGCAGGGCCTGTCGCAGCGGCGACAGGAAGCGCTCCATCAGCAGCCCGTGGCGCATCGGGTCGACTCCGGACACCCCGATGGCGTAGTTGACCAGGCTGCCGGCGCCGGAGCCCCGCGCGGCACAGCGAACGTCCATGTCGCGGATCAGGTCGCAGACGTCGCCGACGGTGAGGAAGTACGACGCGTAACCGAGCTGGGAGATCATCGCCAGCTCGTCCTCGAGACGCTCCCAGACCCGGCGACCGGGGGTGGAGTACCGCCGGCGCACACCGGCCTCGCAGCGTGCACGGAGCACCGCGTCGGCAGGCTGTCCGCCGGTGTCGAGGTCGGGGAAGTGCACCTCGCCGAGGCCGAGGTCGGCCCGCGGGTCGACCGCGCACCGGTCGGCGATGGTGCGGGTGTGCGCGAGCAGCCGGTGCACGTCGCGCTCGTCGAACCCGGCGAACCGGCACACCTCCGCGGCGATCTCGGCCATCTCCTTGCCGGACTTGAGGAAACCCTCGGCGTTGCCGCGGTCGATGTGCCGCAGGTCGAGCGGCACCAGCCGGCGCACGGCGTCGAGCACGTCGACGGTGGGGGCGTCGAGCCGGTCGGCGTAGCGCACGGCGTTGGTCAGCGCCACGCCCAGACCGAGGGAGCGGCCGATCCTGGCCATGCGGCCGGCGTGCGCGCTCGAGCCCGGACCCGAGCCGGGTAGCTGGTGGGAGTAGACCTCGACCAGCAGGTCGGCGGGGTCGAAGGTGTCCCGCCACCGGCGCAGCACCTCGGTGGCCAGGTCGTCGCGGCGAGCCGTCGCGGCCCGTCCCAGCTCGGAGTCGGGACCCAGCATCACCAGCACGTCACGGCCGGCCGTGTGCTCGGCGAGGAGGTCTCTGGTCGCGACCGGAACGCCACGCTCACCTCGCAGGTGGGTCGCCGACACCAGCCGGCACAGCGCCGCCCAGCCCTGCCTGCTGGCCGCCAGCAACCGCACTCGCGGATGCCGGGCGTCGCGATAGCTTCCGCCGCGCACCGGTGCGGACCTGCGAACCATCCGTGGGGTGACGCCAGGCTCCGGGTCGGGCTCGACCGCGAGGTCGACACCGAGCACCGGCCGCACTCCGGCCTGCATGCAGGCCTTGGCGAACCGGACCACGCCGTAGAGACCGTCACGGTCGGTCAGCGCCAGCGTGTCCATCTCGTGCTCGACCGCGCGCTCGACCAGCGCATGCGGATGTGAGGCGCCATAGCGCAGCGAGTAGCCCGAGGCGACGTGCAGATGGACGAACGGATCGTGGGACACGAGCACCTCGGGTCAGCTGGCGCGGGCGGGCGGCAGGGCCAGCTGGGACAAGACCTGCTGGGGTGGGAGGCCGAGCATTCGCTCGACCAGATCGAGGAACCGTCCGGAGTCGCGCAGCAGGTCGTCGGCCTCCCGGGTGGAGACCGCACGGCTCAGTCCTGCCTCCGCGGCGGCCCGCTTGGCGGCACCGGCGGCGAAGAACACCGCCCACTCCTCCAGCTCCGGGGCCACCTGGGCCAGCAGCGTCCATGCGTTGCGCTGGCGCCGCCGGGGTGCCGGCCGGGTGCGCACGGCCAGCAGCGCCGCGGTGACCCGGAGCGCGGCCACGTGGGCAGCGGCATAACGCGCGGCCGGCTCGGTCGCGAGTGCCGCCTCTGCCAGCGCCTCGTGGGCACGGGCCAGCGAGCTGACGGCGGTCGCCGGCAACGGTGCTGACGACGGGTTCCGGGAGTCCATCACATTCACCTCGCCCGTCAGTCCACGCTGTGCTGGAGCCGCCAGCTGCCGGCGCCCCAGTCGAAGACCAGGTCGAAGATGCCGCGCTGCCCGGACGCCACCCCGGCGCGAAAGCCCATCCGCCCGCTGGCCGCGCCCACGCGCCAGACCTCGCGCTCGCCGAGCAGGTCGGTGCAGACCGACCCGTCGTCACCGGAGGAACCGTAGGAACCGGGGGCACTGGGGGCACTGCCGGTGTCGGTGCCGAGCACCGCCTGCGCCTCCCTCTGCTCCCACCACGGCCCGGTCTCGACCCAGTGCGCCATCACGTCGTGCACCAGCCAGAGCCGGCCACGCCACAGGAACTGCTCGGGCGCCTCGGTGCCGTTGACCAGCCCGCGGCGCACCTCGATGGTGTCGTCGTACCTGCGCATCCGAACCTCCACAACCGGACGAAGGGCTTCCCCGCACCTCCACCGACCTCTCGGTCACCTGAGCGGCTACCTGAGGCGGCCGCCCCGACGGAGGTGGGGGTCGAGCACACCTCCGTCGGAGCGAACCGCTCCCGCAGGGGACCGCAAGTCCTGCGGGTGGTGTTCGAACATCTGTTCGAACACCACCACGATAACCCTGGCCTCCGACAGCCCGTCAATCCCAGATCGGCCGGCCAGTGCAAAACCTCGACGAACGTGTGTTGGATGGGTGCATGCAGCACGAGCAGCACGACCCCACGCGCCTGCCGAGCGACCTTCCGGCCCCGGTCGACGACGGTGCGGCCGACCATCTGCTGGGCCTTCGCGTACCCCCGATTGCACTGCCCGCCACCGACAGCCGGGAGATCCGGCTGGACAGCGCGCCCACGGACGCCGAACGCTGGGTCGTCTATGCGTACCCGCGCACCGGCGTACCCGGCGAGGAGCCGCTCACCCCGGACTGGGACGCGATCCCGGGCGCACGCGGCTGCACACCAGAGTCGTGTGGCTTCCGTGACCACGCGGCCGACCTGCGCGCCGCCGGTGCGGCGGTCGCCGGCCTGTCCACCCAGGACACCGCGTTCCAGCAGGAGCTGGCGACGCGGTTGCACCTGCCCTTCCCCGTCCTCAGCGACCACGACCTGGCGCTGACCCGCGCCCTGCGGCTGCCCACCTTCGAGGCGGCCGGCCAGACCCTGCTGCGCCGGCTCACGATGGTGATCCACCAGGGCGTCGTCGAGTACGTCTTCTACCCGGTGTTCCCACCCGACGGCCACGCCGCCGAGGTGCTGGCCTGGCTCTCGGACCGCCGCGGCGCCGCCTGACCCCACCCGAGCCGCCGTACACCGGTCCATGTCCGGGAGGGGTACTAGGGTCACGGCATGCCCGCTGCTCCCCCACCCGACCCGGCAGAACACGTCGACCCCGCTGCGCCCGGACCGGGCGCCTCGCTCGCCGCGGCGCTCACCGACCATCCGTCGATCCAGCGCGTACGCGCACACCTGGCCGAGCTCGGGGCCACCGGCGAGGTCCGCGTCCTGCCCGACTCGGTGCGCACGGCCGCAGCCGCGGCCGCGTCGCTCGGGTGCGAGGTGGGGGCGATCGCGAACAGCCTCGTCTTCGACGCCGAGGGCACCCCGGTGCTGATCCTCACCTCGGGTGCCCATCGCGTCGACACCGAGCGGTGCGCGGTGAGGATCGACGTGCCCGCGCTCGACCGTGCCAAGCCCGACTTCGTCCGCACACACACCGGGCAGGTCATCGGCGGCGTCGCACCGGTCGGGCACCCGACGCCGTTGCGCACCTACGTCGACCCGTGGCTGGACCGCCACGACGAGGTGTGGGCGTCGGCCGGCCACCCGAACGCGTTGTTCTGCACGACCTACTCCGAGCTGTTGCGCGTCACCGGGGGCGAGCCGCTGGACGTGGAGGGCTGAGCACGATGGAGATCTGGTTCAACCCCCGCTGCTCGAAGTGCCGCGCCGCCACGGCAACCCTCGACGAGGCCGGTGCCGACTACACGATCCGCCGCTACCTCGACGACCCGCCCACCGTGGCGGAGCTCGCGGACGTGGTGGACCGGCTGGGGCTCGAACCGTGGGACATCGCGCGTACGTCGGAGCCGGCCGCCGCCGACGCCGGCCTGGCCGACCTGCCGCGCGACGCCACGCACCGGGTCGACTGGCTGGAGGCGATGGCCGCGCACCCGACGTTGATCCAGCGCCCGATCATCACCGCCGACGACGGCACCACCGTCGTCGGCCGCTCCGACGACGCCGTGCGATCGGTCCTGCCGTAGCCGGCGGATAGGCTCCCCGACCATGGCGCGCGTGGTGGTGGTCGGCGGTGGGTTCGCCGGCATGGCCGCCGCGGCGCGCCTGGCCAAGCTCGGCCACACGGTCACGCTGTGCGAACGCTCACCCGACCTCGGCGGTGCCATGGACCGCGTGGAGGAACAGGGGTTCGCGTGGGACAGCGGCCCCTGGAGTACGACGCTGCCCGCGGTGCTGCGCGACCTGTTCCGCAAGTCCGGCCGGCCCATGGAACGCGAGCTCGAGATCGTGCCGCTCACCCCCGCCCGGGTGCACCGTTTCGAGGACGGCACGGAGCTGGCGATGCCCGCCGGGAGCCGTGCGGACCAGATCGACGCGATGTCCGCAGTCTTCGGTGAGGCCACGGCCGTGCACTGGGCGGAGTTCGTCGACCGGCTGGCGCCGGTGTGGGACCTGCTGCGGCGCACCGCGCTGGAACAGCCGTTCACCGGCTGCGCGACGTTCACCCGCGAACAGCAGCGACTGCTCGACGCCAAGCGCTCGCTGCGCAAGCTGGCGCGCAAGACGTTCCGCGACGAGCGTCTGCAGACGCTGCTCGAGCATCACGTCGTCATGCAGGGCTCCGAGCCGCGTGACGCGCCCGGCTACCTCGCGGTCGAGAGCTACGTCGAGCGCACGTTCGGCCTGTGGCGGCCGCGCGGCGGCATGCATGCACTCACCGCAGCGTTGTCGACCCGGTTGCAGGAGCGCCGGGTCGACGTACGTCTTGACGCCGAGGTGAGCACGGTGGTGTGCGCCGACGGCGCGGTGAGCCGCGTCCTGCTCGCAGACGGGGACTCGCTGGCGGCCGACGTGGTCGTCGGCGCGGTCGACCCGCGCCGCGTGTTCCGGCTGCTGGAGAACGCGCCGGAGGCACGCGCACCGCTGCGCGACGTCGACCGCACCATCCCCGCGATACCCCCGGGTGTGACCCACCTGGGCCTGCTGGCGACCTCCGGCCTGCCCGCGCTCGAGGGCGAGACCGTGCTGCACACCGAGGAGGCCACGTTGGTGGTGCGCGCCGAGGACGACGCGCCCCCCGGTCACGTCGCGTGGACGGTGCTACGCCGGGGCAACGTCGGCGAGGACACTCTCGACGCGCTGGCGCGCCGGGGGGTCGACGTGCGCCCGCACGTGGTGACCCGGGTCGACCGCTCCCCGGCCGAGATCGTCGGACAGGCCGGCGGGTCGCCGTACGGAGTGCGCTGGGCCGGGCCGCGCACGGTGTCGTGGCGCCCGGCCACGCAGACGCCGGTGCACGGCCTGTTCTGCGTGGGGGCGTCGGCGCATCCGGGTGCCGGTCTGCCGCTGGTCGGTCTCGGGGCCGCGCTCGTCGCGCAGCTGGTCGGCAAGGCCTGACCGGTCTCCTGGGTCGTCGACCTGGCTCGTTCTAGCGCTGCTCGAGCGCACCCCAGCCGTGCCACCGGTGGATCTCGATCCACGCGCTGACGCGGCGGCGTTCGCGGTTGGGGTACTGCATGCCGGCGTATCGCTGCGCCAGCCGGTCGATGTCGACAAGCTCGGGGTCATCGACCATCTCGACCACCCGGCCCTGCATGCTGACGTGGGTGACGGGGTCCTCGGGGTCGTACACCGTCAGACTCACGCGCGGTTCATCGCGGAGGTACTCGAGGCGCTTGCGACCCTCGTCCATGTTGACCAGGATGCGACCGTCCTCGAGCAGGAACCATGTGGGCACGGACACCGGCTGGCCGTCGGAGCGCACGCTCGCGATCACCGCGAGGTACGGCTTCTCCAGCAGGCTCGTGACGTCATCGGGCAGCGGCGGTTTCGGCACCAGGGCCTCCGGTTCGGCTGGGGTCGGGCGGACGGTCCGGCCTGGGGGTCAGGCACGGACCTGCAGGTTGGTGAAGATCTCACGGGTCGCCTTGGAGCGGTTCAGTGTGTAGAAGTGCAGCCCGGGCGCCCCTCCCCCCAGCAGCTCGTCGCACAGCTTCGTCGCCAGCTCGATGCCCGCGGCGCGTACGGCGGCCTTGTCGTCACCGAACGCGGAGATGTGCTCGACGATCTCGGCCGGAACCTCGGCGCCGGACAGCTCGGCGAACCGCTGGATCTGCCGCAGGTTCGTGATCGGCATGATGCCCGGGATGATCGGAATGTCGCAGCCGAGCGCCTCGGCGCGCGCGACCAGGCTGAAGTAGTCGTCGGCACGGAAGAAGAACTGCGTGACCGCGAACTGCGCCCCGGCCTCGGCCTTCGCGGCGAGCACACGCGCGTCGGCCTCGAGGTCGACGGCCTCCGGGTGCTTCTCCGGGAACGCGGCGACGCCGACCGAGAAGTCGCCGAGCGAGCGCACCAGCTGCACGAGGTCGACCGCGTGGTCGAGACCCTCGGGATGGCGTTCCCAGGGCGCCGTCGGGCCACCTGGGGGGTCACCGCGCAGCGCGAGCACATTTCGGACGCCGGCGGCGGCGTAAGCGCCGATCACCGAGCGCAGCGCGTCGCACGACTGGCCCACGCAGGTCAGGTGACCGACCGGGGTGAGCGTGGTGTCGGCCGCGATGCCCTCGGTCACCCGGACGGTGCGGTCGCGGGTGGAGCCCCCGGCGCCGTAGGTGACGGAGACGAACGTCGGCTGGAACGGCTCGAGCTCGCGGATCGCCTTCCAGAGCGTTCGCTCGCCCTCGTCGTCCTTGGGTGGGAAGAACTCGAACGAGAAGGAGCGTTCGCCGCCGGCGACGAGCTCGCGGATCGTCTCGACGTGGCCACGGTCATGGGACGGGAAACCACCTGACATGCCCCGAGGTTACCCCGGGGTCACACCGGTTCTCCTGCAGCACCGCCTCTCCTGCAGCACCTGTTCTCCTGCAGCACCTGTTCTCCTGCAGCACCGCTTCTCCTGCAGCACCGCTTTTCCTGCAGCACCGCGTTGTGGACGCATCCGCGGTCCGGCACCGCGGTGGCGCGACGTAGGCTGCCCAAGCGTGAGCACCGACACCGCAGAGTCGCTGGCCGACATCGAGGTCTTCCGCCGCCGCGTCGGCACCCGGCTGACCGAGTTCGTCACCGACCAGGCGAGCCGGTTGGAGGAGCTCGGGCCGCACCTGACCAGTCTGCTGGCCTCGGCCAACGACGCGGTGCGCGGCGGCAAGCGGCTGCGGGCCGCGTTCTGCTACTGGGGCTGGCGCAGCGCCGACGGCGACCACGACGACGACCGAATCGTCACCGCCGCGGCAGCCGTGGAGATGCTGCACGCGAGCGCGCTCGCGCACGACGACCTGATGGACGACTCCGACACCCGCCGCGGGCGCCCGGCCGCGCACCGGCAGTTCGAGCGGCTGCACCGCACCGGCCGCTGGCACGGCGAGGCCGACCGTTTCGGCTCTGGCGCGGCGATCCTGCTGGGCGACCTGCTGCTCAGCTGGTCCGACGAGATGCTGCGCACCTGTGGCCTCGACACCGAGCAGGTGATGCGCGGTCTGCCGTACTTCGACGCCATGCGCACCGAGGTGGTGGCCGGGCAGTACCTCGACCTGGTCGCGCAGAGCTCCGGGCAGACGTCGGTGCCGCAGGCGATGCGGGTGGTGCGCTACAAGGCAGCGAAGTACACCGTCGAGCGGCCCCTGCACCTCGGCGCCGCCCTCGCCGGTGCCGGCGAGCCGCTGATCACCGCGCTGACGTCGTACGGGCTGCCGCTGGGCGAGGCCTTCCAGCTCCGCGACGACGTGCTCGGCGTGTTCGGTGATCCCGGCGTGACCGGCAAGCCGGCCGGCGACGACCTGCGCGAGGGCAAGCGCACGGTCCTGATGGCGCTCGCCCACGAGCGGGCCGACTCCGAGCAGCATCGGGTTCTCGAGCGGCAGTTCGGCCGACGGCGGCTCGACGACCACGGCGTGGAGCAGCTGCGCGAGGTCATCCGGTCCAGCGGCGCCCTGCGCGCGGTCGAGGACCTGATCACCGAGCTCACGTCGGCGGCCACGACCGCCCTCGACCAGGCGCCGATCGGCGACGACGAGGTGCGCACCGCGCTGCGCGAGCTCGCCGCGGTCGTCACCAGCCGCGACTGGTGAGTGCCGCGCGACCGCCGGTGCCCCGGCACTCTCGCTAGGCGCGCTGCGCCCGGCCGTGCGGGTCGAGGTCGGGCAGTCCCAGGGGTGGCCCGTCGCCGCGCAGCAGCACCACGAACTCACCGCCCTCCAAGCTGGCGGACCGGCGCGTGAACGCACCGAGGGCGGCCTCGAACCGCGACGGCTCGGCGCGCGCGAACGGGCTCCAGCCCTCCCACAGGGTCACGGTGCCGCGCTCGTGGTGTACGCCGGCGAGCAGATCGCCGAGCCGCTCGGGACCTCCCCCGGACGGGTCGAGGCCGTAGGCCGCCGCGACCTCCTGGACCAACGCAGCGTCGTCCTCCACCCGCACCGTGTCCAGACCTACGAACCGCCAACCGGCGTGCTCGACGGCGTGCGCCACGTCGGCACGGCGCGCGTGCGAGGCCCATCGGTAGACACCCGCCGGTCGCCGACCCGCGAGTACGCCGGCCAGCCCGCTCATCGCGTGCCTCCGTGTGCGGCCGGTGAGCACGCGCGCCCTGGAGTGCACATGCTCAGAACGCCAGCGCCTGGGCGCGACGGCGTACCTCCGTGCCCCGGTTCTCCCGGAGCGCGTCGATGGGCCGGCCGGGCAGCGTGTCGTCTGCTGTGAACAGCCATCGGATCGCCTCCTCCTCGTCGTAGCCGGAGTCCGAGAGCACGGTCAGCGTGCCGGGAAGCCCCTTAACGACGGTGTCGTCGAGCAGCAGATCCGCGGGTACCTCGGGTTCGCGCGCGTCCTCATGCCGCAGCGCCGCGAGCTGGCTGTCACGCACCATCTGCCGCACCTTGTTCGGGCTGACACCGAGACGGTCGGCCACGTCACGCAGGCTCAGCCAGGCCGACACGAGGCTGCTGGTCGGTGTTTGCTCCACGCGTCCCACCCTGCCAGACGGCCGGGCGACGATGACGGCGCGATGCGCACCGGCCGCCCGGCATTCGCTGACGGCACCCCGGCGCCGTGCCAGCATGGAGATGTGGGCATCGACGACGGGTGGGCCGACGACGACCCGGAGTACCTCGTGGCGAGGATCCAGGTGGTCGTGGACCGCATGGCGCCCGCCTGGCGCGGCCGTCCGCTGGCCGAGGTCGAGGCCGAGCTGAGCCGTCGGCTGGGGGCCTTCGGCGACGACTGGCCACCGGAGCTGGTCGAGCACCTCGCGCGGCAGGTCGCCGACCCCCGCTGGTCCTGGAAGCACCCGTGGCAGGCCCTCGACCTGAGCCGGCGGTTCAACGCACGCGCCCGGATGCAGACCGGCGAGTCCTGACCGGGTCTCGGCGGCGGCCCTGCTTCGCGGCAACGCCGTGCGCGACCATCCAGCGTTGACACCCCAGACGGGGCGGGAGAAGACTCAACTACATGGCTCGCCGCTGCCTGTGCGCGGCGCCAGTCCCTAGGGGAAGGGGAATCTGATGGGTGGGACTCGTACGAAGGTCGCGCTCGCGGCCACGTGTCTCGTAGTGGCCGGGACCGCCTCCGCGGCGGTCGCGGGGGTCGGCACCAGCACTGAACGAGCATCACTGAACAGCTTCGCGGAGGTGCCGACCCTGTCGACACGCGGGATCGGAACCTTCAGCGCCACGATCAACTCCAACACGAACCGGATCCGGTACACCCTGCGGTACCGCGCACTGAGCACCGCGGTGCAGCAGGCGCACATCCACCTGGGCCGGACCGCGACCGTCGGGGGGATATCCGCGTTCCTGTGCACCAACATCGGCGGTGGCACCCCGCAGACGCCGGCGTGCCCGCGGCGCGGCGTCGTGCGCGGCGTTCTCGGACCGGGCAGCGTGGAGGGGCCGACCGCCCAGGGCATCGGCGCCGGCCAGTTCAACGCGCTGGCAAGGGCGATGCGTCAGGGTGCGGCGTACGTCAACGTGCACAGCGCGCGGTTCCCGAGCGGAGAGATCCGCGGGGCGATCCGCTGACGCCCGAGCGCGGCACAGCCGCGGTGGTGTGACCGGCCGTTCAGCCCGTCACACCGGCGTGGTCACACGTCCAACGTTCGTGGCCGATCTCCGTCCGGCTACCGTGGCACACCTCTCGCATGAGCGGTGCCGTCGGACAGGAGGAACGCATGCAGGCCATCGTGGTGGACGCGCAGGGGGGTCCCGACGTACTACGGCTGCGCACGTTGCCCGACCCCGAGCCGGGCGCGGGCGACGTCCTCGTCGACGTGGCCGCGGCCGGGGTGAACTTCATCGACATCTACCAGCGCTCCGGCGCCTACCCGATGAGCACGCCCTACGTCGCCGGCTCCGAGGGCGCCGGTGTCGTCCGTGCGGTCGGTGACGGGGTGCGCGACGTCACGGTCGGCGACCACGTGGCGTGGGCGATGGTTCCCGGCTCCGGCTACGCCGAGCAGGCGGTGGTGCCCGCCGACCGGACCGTTCCGGTTCCCGAAGGGGTCACCGACGAGACGGCCGCGGCGCTGATGCTGCAGGGCATGACCGCGCACTACCTGTGCGAGTCGACCTACCCCGTGCAGAAAGGCGACGACGTCCTGCTGCACGCCGCGGCCGGCGGCGTCGGGCTGCTGCTCACGCAGATGGTCTCGCGCAAGGGCGCGCGGGTCATCGCCACCACGTCGACCGCGCAGAAGGCCGACCTCGCGCGTGAGGCCGGTGCGGCGGACGTCGTGGACTACACCGAGTCCGACGTCGCCGCCGAGGTCCGGCGCCTCACCGACGGCTCCGGGGTCGCGGTGGCCTACGACGGCGTCGGGGCGGACACGTTCGACGCGAGCATGGACAGCCTGCGTCCGCGCGGGATGCTGGTGCTGTTCGGCGCGTCGAGCGGGAAGGTCTCCCCGGTCGACCCGCAGACGCTGAACAGCAAGGGTTCGCTGTTCCTCACCCGGCCCACGCTGGCCGACTACATCGCCGAGCGGTCGGAGCTGCTGTCCCGGGCCGAGGCCGTGCTCGGCTCCGCGGCTCGCGGCGACCTCTCGGTACGGATCGGCGAGCGCTACCCGCTCGCCGACGCGGCGCGTGCGCACGAGGACCTGGCGGGCCGGCGCACGACCGGCAAGCTCGTGCTGCTGCCGGGCTGACCCCCCCCCCGGGACGGCGGCTGAAACGGCCCGTTGACGGCATAGCAGAGCGGTCCCGGCGGGCGTACCCTCCCCGCCGAGGAGGCCGCTATGCCAAGCTCGAGCCGTCGGCGCGCGTGGGTCTCCGCCGCTGTCCTTGCCGTCATAATCGCCGTCGCCGCGGCAGTCGTGCTCGTCACCAGCGTCACCGGGTCCGAGGTCGACCCCGCGGCCTCGCAGTCGGAGTCGGCCCTGGTCGAATCGTCAGGCGACGCCGCCTTGCAGACGATCCCGCTGCCGCTCGGCCTACAGCCGGAGGGGATCACCAGCGACCGCGAGTCGACGTTCTACGTCGGGTCCCTGGCCGACGGCCGGGTGGTCCGCGGCGACCTGGAGACCGGCGCGACCGAGGTGCTGGTGCCCGGCCGCACCGGGCGGGTCGCCGTCGGCATGCGGTACGACGACCGCGACGAGGGCCGGCTCTGGGTCGCCGGAGGACCGACCGGCGCGGTCACGGTGTACGACGCCGACTCCGGCCGCGAGCTCGGCCGGTGGGTGGTGCCCGGGTCGGGGTTCCTCAACGACGTCACGGTGACCGAGGACGCGGCATACGTGACCGACTCGCAGGTGCAGCGCCTGGTGGTCGTGCCCCTCGCTGACGACGGCGCACTGCCCGGGCCCGACGCGGCGACGACGCTGCCGTTGACCGGTGACGTGGCGTTCGATCCCGACGACTTCAACGCCAACGGGATCATCGCGCTCGACGACGACCTGCTCGTACTGGTGCAGTCGAACACCGGCACGCTGTTCCTCGTCGACCCGGCGACCGGGGTGACGGACGCGGTCGAGGGGACCGAGGGCGACCTGGTCAGCGGTGACGGGCTCGAGCGCGGCGCCGGCCGGCTGTTCGTCGTACGCGGCGGCGGAGGCAACGACGTGGCCGTCGTCCGGCTGCGGCAGAACGGGCGCTCCGCGCGGGTCGAACGGCTCGTGACCGACCCGGACTTCGACGTGCCCACGACGGCGACGTTCGCCGACGGCCGGCTCTGGGCGGTCAACGCCCGGTTCGACACCGAGCCGACGCCGACCACGGAGTACACCGTCGTCCGGGTCGAGCTCGACTGACCCTGCGCCCCACTGATCGTCGCCTCCCCGGATTTAACCTCACCAGCAACTATCGTCACTTCAGTCACAGACGAACCATCTGTACGCACGGTTCACTTCCCCACCGTGAGGACTGTTCGCATGAGACGAAGTCGGCTGACCCCGAGCACGCGTACGGCACTCTCCGGATGTGCGCTGACCGTGCTCAGCCCGTTCGCGCTCGACTATGTCGTCCAGCCCGGCGACACGGTCTCGCAGATCGCCACCGAGCACGACACGACCGTCGAACGCGTCGTCGACGCCAACGACCTGCCGGCCGGCGGCGACAACATCTACGCCGGCGACGTGCTGCGGATCCCGGCCGCACACGCCCGCGGCCACCGGCCGGCGAACAGAGCCGCGACCGGGACCGCAACCACGACCGGCCCGGGCGACGACGGCGACCGCCGGATCGTGTGGCACGTGGTCCGCTCCGGCGACACCATGACCGGCATCGCCGAGCGCTACCACGCCTGGACCGACGAGCTCGTGCAGGCCAACGGCGGCACCAGCCTGGTCGTGGGCGAGCGGGTCAAGGTCCCGGGGGTGGTCTCCCGCGCCGGCGAGACGGGTGGCCACACGGGTGGCGACACGGGTGGCGCCGCACCCGAGACCCAGGAGACGCACGCGCCCCAGCGGCTCGTCCGGCGACTGCGCGCACGGCTCGGCGGATACGCCGACCCGGGCCACGCCCGTGTGCGCCGGATCATCCAGCGCACCGCAAGACGCGCGGGCGTCGACCCCGACCTGGCGCTCGCCGTGAGCTGGCAGGAGGCCGGCTGGCAGCAGCACCACGTCTCCCCCGACGCGGCGATCGGGGCGATGCAGGTCATCCCGTCGACGGGCGACTGGGTCAGCGGCATGGTCGGTCGCGACCTCGACCTGCTGGGTGTGCGCGACAACGTCACCGCCGGCGTCACGCTGCTCGACCAGCTCACCGACGACGCCGCCACCACCCGGCGAGCCGTCGCCGGCTACTACCAGGGGCTGGGCGGGGTGCGTGAGCACGGGATGTACGACGACACCCGTGCCTACGTCGCCGACGTCCTGGCGCTCGAGCGGGCGTTCAGCCGCGGCGACTACCCACGCTGAGCCGGTGAGGCCGTCACCCGAGCGGCCCGGCGCCCGGTCGCAGGGTGATCTGGCCCACGTCCACGGCGGCGAGGCTGGGTGGTATAACCGCGGAGGTTCCTTACACTCGAGAGCTGCGCCCGCAAACCCGAGCCGCGGCGCGCTCTGAGCAGCGAGCCCGGAAAGGACCCCGAACGTGGACACGACCGCAGCAGACCCCCTGGTCGGGGCGTTGCTCGAGGGTCGCTACCGCGTCGGTCCGCGAATAGCCCGCGGCGGCATGGCCACCGTCTACGAGGCCACCGACACCCGGCTCGACCGCGTGGTCGCGGTCAAGGTGATGCACACGGGGTACGCCGACGACGAGCACTTCGTCGCCCGCTTCGTCCGTGAGGCCAGGTCGGCCGCCCGGCTGTCGCATCCGCACGTGGTCGGCGTCTTCGACCAGGGCGAGGACGACGGGACCCTGTTCCTGGCCATGGAGTACGTCCCGGGCTGCACGCTGCGCGACGTCATCCACGACCAGGGAGCGCTGCCACCGTCGCGTGCCCTGGCACTGCTCGAGCCCATCCTCTCCGCGCTGGCCGCCGCCCACGACGCGGGCATCGTGCACCGGGACGTGAAACCGGAGAACGTCCTGCTCACCGACGACGGCCGCGTCAAGGTCGCCGACTTCGGGCTGGCGCGCGCGGTCACGAACGCCTCCAGCGCCGCGACCAGCGGTGTGCTCATCGGCACCGTGTCGTACGTCGCCCCCGAGCTGGTCTCGGACGGCTCCGCCGACGCGCGGTCCGACGTCTACTCCGCGGGCGTGCTGCTCTACGAGATGCTCACCGGGCGCAAGCCGCACCAGGGCGAGACGCCCATCCAGGTCGCCTACAAGCACGTGCACGAGGACGTGCCTGCGCCGTCGCACACGGTCGAGGGCATCCCGGCCTACCTCGACGCGCTGGTGGCCCGTTCCACCGCGCGCCAACGCGACTCCCGTCCCGCCGACGCCAAGGTGTTCCTGCACCAGCTCCGTCGCGTACGCCATGCGCTCGACCACGGCGTGCTCGACGATCCCGAGCTGACCGAGGACCTCAGCCTGGTGGCCCGCGACGGCGAGACGCCGGAGGCGACCATGGTCGTGCCCCGCGAGCTGTACGGCGACGCGCCGTACAACCACTCCGGCGACTACACGAACCCCGGCGGCACCGACGCGGCCGGGGGCGGCCACCTCGGTCAGGCCACCGCGCTCGCCCTGCCGCAACCAGCCGAGCAGACCGAGGGCGGCAGCCCCGGCGGTCACGCCGCCACCGGCCGGCGCCGCGCCCGCAAGCGCCTCTGGGGCTGGGTCGCACTCGCGGTCGTGCTCCTGCTCGCCGCCGGCGCAGGAGTCGGCGGCTGGTACCTCAGCGTGGGCCGCTACATCCAGGCTCCCGACCTCACCGGGATGACGCTGGTGCAGGCGCAGCGTCAGCTCCGCCCGACCGAGCTCGACCTGCGCTCTGGTCCGCGGGCCTACTCCGAGACGGTGCCGCAGGGCGACATCGTGTCCACCGAGCCGCAGGCCGGCTCCCGGCTGCTTCGCGACGGCACGATCACCGTCGTGGTCTCCCGGGGCAAGGAGCGCTACCCGATGCCGGGTGTGCTGGGCATCTCCGAGGCGGACGCACGCAACGCGCTCGAGGCCAACAACCTCGCCGTCGACGACGTCACCCACCGGTTCAGCGAGACCGTCGACGAGGGCCTGGTGGTGTCCACCTCGGAGCAGGAGGGTACCCAGCTCCGGCCCGATGCCGAGGTCGACCTGGTGGTCAGCAAGGGCCGCGAGCCGATCGACGTACCCAGCGTCGTGGGCGGCAACGCTCCCGACGCCCGAGCGACCCTCAGGGGGCTCGGGCTGCGGGTGGATGCGACGCGGCAGTACGACGCGGCGGTGCCGAAGGGCGTCGTGATCAGCCAGTCGCCGACCGAGGGCACCCTGTACCAGAACGACACAGTCGAGCTCCTGGTGTCGCAGGGCGCCCCGCTCGCGGAGGTCCCGTCGGTGTTCGGCCAGTACAGCGACGACGCCGTGGCTGCGCTCGAGGGCGCCGGCTTCGTCGTCAGCGTGCAGCAGGCGCCCGGCTACGTCGGCTTCGACCTGGTCTCGTCGCAGTCGCCGAGCCCCTCCACGATGGCGCCGGCCGGCTCCACGGTCACGATCTACCTGCACTGACGACACGAGGGACCGACGACCCGATGACCCGTGACCGGGCCGGCGCCCCGGCCACTCTTGCCCTGCTGGCTGTCACCGCCTCCTGGGGCTCGACGTTCTTCCTGATCAAGGACCTGCTCGAACGGGTGCCGGTCGTCGACTTCCTCGCGGTGCGGTTCGCCATCGCCGCGGCCGTGCTGTTCGCCGTGGCGCCGCGCACGGTGCTCCGGCTGCCGCGGGAGGCGCGCCGGCACGGCGTGGTGCTCGGCACGGTGTACGGCCTGGCGCAGATCGTGCAGACCTACGGGCTCGAGCACACCTCGGCGAGCGTGTCCGGGTTCGTCACCGGGATGTACGTCGTGTGCACGCCGCTGATCGCGGGCTGGGTGCTGCGCCAGCGCATCGGGCCGATCGCGTGGGTCGCGGTGGCGCTGGCCACGATCGGGCTCGGCGTGCTGTCCCTGCGCGGAGTCGTGATCGGCTACGGCGAGGCGGTGACGCTGGTGTCCGCGGTGCTGTATGCCGTGCACATCGTGGGTCTGGGCGCCTGGTCCAACCCGCGCGACGCGTTCGGTCTCTCGGTGCTGCAGATAGGCGTGATCGCGCTCGTGTGCGGCGTGTTCGCCGTGCCCGGCGGCGTCGTGCTGCCCGCCACCACCGCGGACTGGGCCTCGGTCGCCTACATGGCCGTGGTGGCCGGTGCGTTCGCGATGCTCGCGCAGACCTGGGCGCAGGCGCACCTGGCCCCGACGCGGGCCGCGATCATCATGACGATGGAGCCGGTGTTCGCCGCGGGGTTCGCGGTCGCGCTCGGCGGTGAGCTGCTGACCGGCCGGATGTTGGCGGGCGGCTCCCTGGTGCTCGCCGCGATGCTGCTGGTCGAGCTGGCGCCGCGGCGCAAGATCGAGGGCGAGGTCCAGCACCTGTCGGTCTAATGACAGACAGCGTCAGGCGCCCGCCGCCCCGAGTGAGCCACGGGGCGACGAGCGCCTGACCGGTCGTACGTCGGTGGCTGCCGACGTCTCGGCGTCAGCGCACCGGCGTGAAGTCGCGCGCGCCCACGAACGTCGGACGCGGTGCCGACGCGGCGAACGGCTCGACGCAGGTGTTCTCGACGCTGTTGAACACGATGAACACGTTGGAGCGCGGGTACGGCGTGATGTTGCCGTTCGACCCGTGCATGCAGTTGCAGTCGAACATCGTGGCCCCGCCGGCCTTGCCGGCGAGTACGTCGATGCCGTGCCGCTCCGCCATCCGGGTCAGCGTGTCCTGGTCCGGCGTACCGGCACCCTGCATCACCAGCGACGACTTGTAGTTGTCGTCGGGCGTCTCCCCCACACACGACACGTAGAACTTCTGCGAGCCGGGCATGATCATCAGCGGCCCGTTGAAGGAGTAGTTGTCCGTCAGCGAGATCGACATCGAGACGGCGCGCATGCGCGGCATGCCGTCCTCGGCGTGCCAGGTCTCGAAGTCGGAGTGCCAGGAGAACTCCTTGCCGTCGAACCCCGGTTTGAAGTTCACCCGGCTCTGGTGGACGTAGACGTCGGAACCGAGGATCTGCCGGGCGCGTTCGACGACGCGCGGGTCACGCACGATCTCGGCGAAGACCTTGCTGATCTTGTGCACCTCGAAGATCGAGCGGACCTCCTGGGACTGGCGCTCCACCACGGTGCGCTCGTCGGCCCGAACCGCCGGGTCCTCGGAGAGGCGGCGCAGCTCGGCGCGGAACTTCTCGACCTCCTCGAGGCTGACCAGCTGGTCGACGGTGAGGTAGCCCTTCGCGTCGAAGCCGGCGAGCGTGTCGGCGTCGATGGGACCGTCGGTGGGTTTCCCCCAGACCACGGGGTCCTCACGGGCGATCTCCTTCGGCTCCGCCCCGATGCGGGTCGGGTAGATGTCCGGAGTGCGTTCGAGAGTCGTGGTCATGAAGAAACCTCCTCAGTCTCGTATGGGCCTTCCTCTAGGAGGGGGTAGACACCGTTCTCGTCGTGCACCTCCCGCCCGGTCACGGGCGGGTTGAACACGCATGCCATCCGCAGATCCGTCTTCGCGTGCACCGTGTGGTGCTCGTGGCCGTTCAGCAGGTACATCGTGCCGTCGGAGATCGGGAACGACTCGCCGGTCTCGTCGTTGACCAGCGTCCCCTCACCGCCGACGCAGTAGACGGCCTCGATGTGGTTGGCGTACCAGAACTTGGACTCGGTTCCGGCGTAGATCAGGGTGTCGTGGAAGGAGAAGCCGACGCCTTCGCGCGCCAGCACGAATCGGCGGCTCCGCCACGTCGTTGACTCGACGTCACGCTCTGTGCCGTCGAGGTCGGAAAGGTGCGTAACGATCACATCTGCTCCTGTCTGTCGTCGACGGTCCTGACCCGGCGCCAACCAGGGGTCTACCCCACGGGCACCATCTCAGCGCAGTACCCGTGCCCCCGTGGACCTATCAGGACTTCCGCCTGCCGAAAACTGCATCCACGGAATCGGCGAGGATGTCGATCCCGCGCGCCAGGTCGTTGGTGTCGATCGTGAGCGCGGGCATCAGCTTGACGACCTCGCTCTCCGGACCTGACGTCTCCACCAGCAGACCACGCTCGAACGCGGCCTTGGCCACCGCCCCCGCCATGTCGTAGTCGGGATAGGCGATGCCCTGCAGCAGGCCGCGGCCGCGGACCTGGGCGTCCTCGCTCTTGTCCGCGATGGCCAGCAGGCCCTCCCGCAGCTGCGTGCCCTTGTCCACGGTGTCCTTGGCGAACACGTCGTCGGACCAGAACCGCTCCAGCGCGGTCTTCCCGGTCACGAACGACGGGTTCTGCCCGCGGAACGTGCCGTTGTGCTCACCGGGCACCCACACGTCGTGCTCGGGCTTGAACAGCGTGAGCGCCATCGGCAGGCCGTAGCCGGACACCGACTTGGACAGGCAGACGATGTCAGGCGTGATGCCGGCCTCCTCGAAGGAGAAGAACGAGCCGGTGCGACCACACCCGGCCTGCACGTCGTCGACGATCAGCAGGATGTCGTGCCGCTTGCACAGATCGGCCAGCTTGCGCAGCCAGGAGGCACGGGCGGAGTTGAGGCCGCCCTCGCCCTGGACCGTCTCGACGATCACCGCCGCGGGGTGCTCGATCCCGCTGCCGCTGTCGTTGAGCACGCGCTCGAGCCAGAGGAAGTCCTCGGTCTCTCCGTCGAAGTAGTCGTCGTACGGCACGGGGGTCGCGTGGTACAGCGGAATGCCCGCGCCGCCACGTTTCATCGAGTTGCCGGTCACGGCCAGCGCGCCGAGAGTCATGCCGTGGAAGGCGTTGGTGAAGCTGACCACGTGCTCGCGCTGGGTCACCTTGCGCGCCAGCTTCAGCGCCGACTCGACGGAGTTAGTGCCCGTCGGGCCGGGGAACATCACTTTGTAGTCGAGCCCGCGCGGCTGCAGGATCCGGTCCCGGAAGGTCTCCAGGAACTCCCGTTTGGCGACGCTGTACATGTCGAGCGAGTGCACGACCCCGTTGCGCTGCAGGTACTCGATCAGCGCGGCCTGCAGGTCGGGGTGGTTGTGGCCGTAGTTGAGGGCACCCGCACCGGAGAAGAAGTCGAGATACTCCCGGCCGTCCTCGCTGTACATGAAGCTGCCTTCAGCGCGGTCGAAGACCGTCGGCCAGTTGCGGCAGTAGCTACGGACCTCGGACTCCAGGGATTCGAAGACGTCTGACACGGTCTTATCTCTTCCTCTGTCTCGGATTCACAGTGGGCGCCTCGTGGTACGCGACGCCTGGACGTCAGTCGTGCGACTGACGTGTTCTTGTCGGTGTTCGGTTCTCATGGGAATGACTCACCAGGGGCCGATGCGGAACAGCACCTCGGCTTCGTGCCCGTCGGGGAACATCTCGGCCGTGAAGAGAGCCTCACGCTCGATGGGGGCTCCCCGGGCCTCGGCGAACGAGGTGAACAACCGGATGGAAGGCTCGTTGTCGAGCGTGATCGTGGTGTCCATGCGCCGGACGGAACGCTCACCGACCCGGTCGGCCAGCGCCTCGAGCATCCGGCGGGCGAGCCGCTGACCGCGATGCCGTTCGTCGACCGCGACCTGCCACACCATCACGATGTCGGGACGGTCCGGACGCAGGAACCCGGTGACGAAGCCACCGACCTCCCCGTCGACGGTCGCCGCCACCGACGTCTGTGCGAAGTCGCGACACCACAGCAGATAGGTGTACGGCGCGTTCTTGTCCAGGACCTGGGAGTCGCGGGCGATACGCCACAGCGTCGAGCCGTCCTCGATCCGCGGAACGCGAAACTCCACCCGTGACTCCGTGCGTTTGTCAGAGTCTTCGGGCGCAGCGGAACTCGTTCTATGGCCGGGCATGTGGACCCAACATAACGAAACAGCCTCAGATGGCAACCAGGCCGCGCCCGCGCGACACGTTCCGAGGGCGCAAAGCCGCAGGTCAGCGAGCCGGTCGTTGGGTCGGTCACATTTTGGCAACTACCAGGAGTGAACAGACGGTGACCAGGTGCTGGACAAACCTTCCGCGCTTTGAACAACCGGGCGTAATCTCGGCATCTCACCCCGGAAAGCCAATCCGTCCCTCATGTCCCCTGACCACCCCCTGACATCAGTCACCCCTGACTGAACCGGAGCCGCAGCATGGTCGTGGTGATGAAGGCCGACGCCACCGCCGCCGACATCGACGCCGTCGTCGACCGCGTCGAGGAGTCGGGCGGCTCCGCGTTCGTGAGTCGCGGCGTGGTCCGCACGATCATCGGCCTGGTCGGCGACGTGGACCGGTTCCGCGGGCTGAACCTGCGCTCG
This sequence comes from Nocardioidaceae bacterium, assembly GCA_035557095.1. Lineage (GTDB taxonomy): Bacteria > Actinomycetota > Actinomycetes > Propionibacteriales > Nocardioidaceae > JALZDI01. The sequence continues at coordinate 75,767 of DATMEB010000262.1, forward strand.
CTGCGCGGCGTCGCCGACGTCCACCGGATCTCCGACCCGTACAAGCTGGTCAGCCGGCAGCACCACCGGTCCCGTTCGACGGTCTACGTCGGCGAGGCACGCGTGCCCATCGGCCCCGGCACGTTCACGCTGATCGCAGGTCCGTGTGCGGTCGAGGGCGAACGGCAGACGCTGGAGTCCGCGCAGATGGCCAAGGCTGCTGGTGCCACGCTGCTGCGCGGTGGCGCCTTCAAGCCGCGTACCTCGCCGTACGCCTTCCAGGGGCTAGGCGTCGACGGACTCAAGATCCTCGCCGACGTGCGCGACTCGGTGGGTCTGCCGGTGGTCACCGAGGTGGTCGACGCCACCGACGTCGACCTGGTGGCGGAGTACGCCGACATGCTGCAGGTGGGCACCCTCAACATGGCCAACTTCGCGCTGCTGCAGGCGATCGGCCAGGCCGGCAAGCCGGTTCTGCTGAAGCGCGGCATGCAGTCCACCATCGAGGAGTGGCTGATGGCCGCGGAGTACGTCGCCCAGCGCGGCAACCTCGACATCGTGCTGTGCGAGCGCGGCATCCGCACGTTCGAGACCGCGACCCGCAACACGCTCGACATCTCCGCGGTTCCGGTTGCACAGACCGCGTCGCACCTGCCGGTGATCGTCGACCCGTCGCACGCGGCCGGGCTGCGCGAGCTGGTCGTACCCCTCTCCCGGGCCGCGATCGCCGTCGGCGCCGACGGCGTGATCGTCGATGTGCACCCCAGCCCGGAGGACGCACTGTGCGACGGCCCGCAGGCGCTGTCGGGCAGCGAGCTGCGGGCCCTGGCCTCCGCGGTGCGTCAGATGCCTCCGCTGGTAGGTCGCAGGGCGACGCTGCCGAGCTAGGGGCGTGTCGGTAGACGACCTAGCGCGTCAGCGACCCAGCACCGCGGCGAGTGCCTTGCAGGCACGCTGGGTGTCGTCGTCGTCCACGCCGAGATGGGTGACCAGGCGTACGGCGCGCGACCCGACGGCACCGGCGAGCACACCGCTCTCGCGCAGCCGCTGAACCAGGTCGGCGGCGTCCTCGGTCGGCAGGACCACCATGTTCGTGGGGACCGTCTGCGGGTCGATCCCGGCCGCCTCAGCCAGCTGCCGGGCATGCCAGTGGTCGTCGGCCAGCCGGTCGACGTTGTGGTCGAGCGCGTAGAGCCCGGCCGCCGCGAGCATCCCGGCCTGCCGCCATCCACCGCCGAGACGCTTGCGCCAGATGCGTGCCTCGGCGACCGCGTCCGCGCTCCCGACGAGGACGGAACCGACCGGAGCGCCCAGACCCTTGGACAGGCTGACCATGGCCACGTCGGCGAGCGCGCCGTACTCCGCCAGCGGGGTGCCGGTCGCCACGTGCGCGTTCCAGATCCGGGCGCCGTCGAGGTGCACGGCCAGGCCGTGCCGGTCGGCCAGCGACCGGAGCGCGCGCAGGTCGGCGTGTGGCAGGACCGTCCCGCCGCTGAAGTTGTGCGTGTTCTCGACCGACAGCGCGGCCGTTCGGACCATGAACGGGCCGAGGTCGGGCGAGACCATCTGCTCGACCGCGTCGAGGTCGATAGCCGGGCCGGCCCAGGTACGCATCGTCGCGCCGCCGAGCACGGCGTGCGCACCGAGCTCGGCCCGGGCGATGTGCGCCTGCGAGTCGCACAGCACCTCGGTGCCGGCGGGGACGACCGACCGGACGGCCAGCAGGTTGGCCAGCGAGCCCGTCACCACGAACAGTGCGGCCTCGTGGCCGAACGTCTGCGCCACGCGATCCTCCAGCGCAGCCACGGTCGGGTCCTCGCCGTAGACGTCGTCCCCGACGTCGGCCCGTGCCATGACGGCTCGCATCGGGTCGCTCGGGCGGGTGACGGTGTCGCTACGCAGGTCGATCACGCGGGCCACCCTAGTGGGCCGCCCGGCACTCGCCGTGGGCACTCGGGGTGTTCCCGGGGATCGACCCGGAGATCGCCGGAGATCCCGCTGCCGGCCGTGTTTTCGGCGCGTGTCCGGGACATGCTGGAGCCGTTGGCACCGTTCCCGACCGAGAGGATCTCGTCATGGCATCCGCCCTGGTCCGTCCGAATCATCGCGTCATCGCCGGCGTCTGCGCAGGGCTCGCGCGCCGGTTCGGGATGTCGCCCACCACCGTGCGCGTGCTGTTCGTGCTCAGCTGCATCCTGCCCGGCCCACAGTTCCTGATCTACATCGTGCTGTGGATCCTGATGCCGTCGGAGAAGTGACGCCGCGGCCGCTCGGCGTACCGCTCAGGTGCGGCTGCCGAGCATCTCGGCGACCTCGAAGGCCAGGTCGAGCGACTGCACCCGGTTGAGCCGAGGGTCGCAGACGGTCTCGTAGCGGTGCACCAGATCGGCCTCGGCCAGCGCCTCTCCCCCGCCGACGCACTCGGTCACGTCGTCACCGGTGAGCTCGACGTGCAGGCCGCCGGGCCAGGTGCCCAGCGCACGGTGCACCTCGAAGAACCCGCGGACCTCGTCGAGCACGTCGTCGAACCTGCGGGTCTTGTAGCCGGTCGAGGTCTCCCAGGTGTTGCCGTGCATCGGGTCGCACACCCAGGCGACCTCGATGCCCTGCGCGGTGACCTTCTCGATCAGGTCCGGCAGCACGTCGCGCACCTTCGCAGCGCCCATCCGGGTGATGAAGGTGAGGCGTCCGGGCTCGCGCTGCGGGTCGAGCCGCTCGGCCAGCTCGATCGCCTGCTCGGGCGTCGTCGTCGGCCCCAGCTTGACGCCGACCGGGTTGCGCACCTTCGACAGCATCTCGACGTGGGCTCCGTCGAGCTGACGGGTGCGCTCGCCGACCCACAGGAAGTGCCCCGAGGTGTTGTACGGCGTGTCGGTCCGGGAGTCGATCCGCGTCATCGCGTGCTCGTACTCGAGGATCAGCGCCTCATGGCTGGCGTGGAAGTCGACCGTGTGGAACTCGGTGGGATCGGCACCGCAGGCCACCATGAACGCCAGGGCCCGGTCGATCTCCGCGGCCAGCGCCTCGTAGCGCCGCCCCACCGGGCTCGACCGAACGAAGTCGGTGTTCCAGGCGTGCATCTGGTGCAGGTCGGCGTAGCCGCCGGTGACGAAGGCGCGACACAGGTTCAGCGTGGCCGCGGAGGCGCTGTAGACCCGCAGCAGCCGCTGGGGGTCGGGTGCCCGGTCCTGCTCGTTGAACTCGAACCCGTTGACCGCGTCGCCCCGGTATGCCGGGAGCTGGACGCCGTCGCGGACCTCCATGTCGTTGGAGCGCGGCTTGGCGTACTGCCCGGCGATGCGACCGAGCTTGACCACCGGCACCGAGGCGGCGTACGTCAGCACGACCGCCATCTGCAGCAGCACCCGCAGCTTGTTGCGGACGTTGTCGGCGGTCGCGCCGGCCAGCGTCTCGGCGCAGTCTCCGCCCTGCAGCAGAAACGCCTTGCCTTGAGCGACCGCGGCCAGCTGGGTCTTCAGCTCGTCGCACTCGCCGGCGAACACCAGCGGCGGCATCGCCCGCAGCGCGGTGACCGTCTGGTCGAGGACGGCCTGGTCGGGCCAGTGCGGCTGCTGCGCGGCCGGGCGCGAGCGCAACGTGTCGAGATCGGGGAAACTCACGATCCCAGGGTACGGCGCAGGCACACCGGTCCGCGGAGCGGCTCAGGCCGTGGACACTCCCGGTGACCCCCTCGCGGGCGGTCGGTGACGCGCAGTGCCGCCCAGGGGCAGCCCACCGTCAGTCCAGGTGCGCGTCCTTCGCGGCCGCGGTGGACTCCTGCGGCACGAGCACGTTGAGCGCGTTGCGGGCGACGGAGAACTCCTGCGGAGTCGTGGCGACCACCTCGCCGTCGACGTTGATCTGCTCCGCCGGCGTGGTCTCCAGCCGCAGCCGCTTGGTTTCCACGTGCACGACGTTGGGGTGCTGGACGAACGAGCCGCTCTTGAACAGCCGGGCGATGTGCGCGTGGTCGCGCAGCTTGCCCTGCCTGATCGCGTACACGTCGAGGGTGTGGTCGTCGATACCCGCCCCGGGGGCGACCACGGCTCCGCCGCCGTAGTAGCGCCCGTTGCCGACCGCAACCTGCAGCAGGTCGCCGACCTCGAGCGCCTCGTTGTCACCGTCGGGGAACTCCAGCCGGGCTGTGAACGGCTTGTGCTGCCGGAAGGCCCGGAAGGTGGCCACCGGGTACGCCAGGGGACCCAGCCGCGACTTCAACTGGGACGACAGCGCCCGCGTCACCCCAACGGAGAGGCCCGCTGAGGCCACGTTGACGAAGTAGTTGTCCCCGACCAGGCCGAGGTCGACGTCGACTACCTTGCCGTGCGCGATCGTGTGGCAAGCCTCGTCGACGTCGGACGGGATCTCCAGGGTGCGCGCGAAGTCGTTCGCCGTGCCCAGGGGAAGCACCCCGAGGACCGTCGAGCGTGACGCGAGCTCGTCCACCGCGGAGCTTATGGTGCCGTCGCCGCCACCGACCACGACGAGGTCGCAGCCGCCCTCGACCGCCTCGTGGACGGTCTCCGGCAGCCGGGCGGGGTTCTTCAGCGGGTAGGCATTCTGCAACGGAACGCCCAGCTCGGTAAGCCGGTCGCGCGCAGCATCGAAGGCGTGCGCGCCGGTACGTGACCCGGTGTTGACGACCAGCGCGGCTTTCTTGAATGCAGGGGGGTTCATCGCGCCTACCGTACGGGGTGCTCCTGAGACGCAGATGAGAGCCGCCGACCGGTCAGCCGAAGAAGACCTCGGCCTCGGCGTACAGCTCGGGCTTGACCGTTTTCAGCTCGCCGGTGCCGTCGATCAGGGGCACCCGGACGATGTCGGTGCCTCGCAGCGCCATCATCGTGCCGTAGTCGCCGTCGTGCACCGCCGCGATCGCGTGCAGCCCGAACCGGGTCGCCAGCCACCGGTCGAACGCCGTCGGGGTGCCGCCGCGCTGGATGTGCCCGAGCACGACCGCGCGCGACTCCTTGCCGGTGCGGTGGGCGATCTCGTCGGCGAGCCAGTTGCCGATGCCGCCGAGCCGGACGTGCCCGAAGTCGTCCTTCTCCCCGGTCAGCAGCTTCTCCTTGCCGCCCTCGGGCAGCGCGCCCTCGGCGACCACGATGATCGGCGCGTACCACCGCTCGAAGCGCCGGGTTACCCACTCGACGACCTTCTCCACGCTGAACGGCCGCTCCGGCACCAGGATGACGTTCGCACCGCCGGCGAGGCCGGAGTGCAGCGCGATCCAGCCCGCGTGCCGGCCCATCACCTCGACGACCAGCGCCCGGTGGTGGGACTCGGCGGTGGTGCGCAGCCGGTCGATCGACTCGGTCGCGATGTGTACCGCGGTGTCGAAGCCGAACGTGTAGTCGGTGGCGCCCAGGTCGTTGTCGATCGTCTTCGGCACGCCGACCACGCCGATGCCGTCGTCGGTCAGCCGCTTGGCGACGCCGAGGGTGTCCTCGCCGCCGATCGCGATCAGGGCGTCGACCCCGTGCTCGGCGAGGGTGGCCTTGATCCGCTCCACGCCGCCGTCGATCTTGTACGGGTTGGTCCGCGAGGAACCGAGAATCGTGCCGCCACGGGTCAGGATGTCCTCGACGTCGTCGAGGTCGATCGACTTGACCTGACCCTCGATCGGCCCCTGCCAGCCGTTGCGGAAACCGACGGTCTCCCAGCCGTGGACCTCGATGCCCTTGCGGACCACGGCCCTGATCACCGCGTTGAGTCCTGGACAGTCACCGCCACCTGTGAGCAAGCCGACGCGCATGTGCTCGATCCTCCATCCGGCTGCTAGAGCTGAGGTCCTAACCGGGTCGTACAGCGGTAGCGTGCCATCCTCTGGATCGGTGCAGCAACCGACCCTCGGCTACCGGGCGGCGAACCCACGGCGAACCCACTCGGCCTCGATCACCCGCCTCCGGGCGAGGTTGTGCCGGGCGTCGGCGAGCGCGTCGTGGGCGTCCCGCGGCGGCGCCGGCAGCGCGGGCTTGCCGACGTCCTCCCAACGCTGTCGAAGCTCCCGGGTGAACCGCGGCAGCTCGCGCGGCAGGGCCGGCATGTCACCCCACAGCTGGGCGAGCGCGACGTGGTCGTAGGCGGCGAACCAGGCCCAGAGCTCGACCTTCTCCCGGCCGCGGCTGAGGAACTTCAGCAGCCGCTCGCGCAGCTTGGCCCGGTCGCACCACGCGGGGTCGGCCGGCGACGGCAGCTTGTCGAGCACGTTGTCCCGCACCCACGGACCGGCCCGGCCGGGGTCGAACTCGGTCGACACGGCGTAGAACTCGCGCCCACTCTCGTCGACGACACCGATCGACACCAGGTCGATGGTGGTTCCGTCCTCGATGAACTCCGTGTCGTAGAAGAACCGCACCGATGAAGGGTAGTGGTACGGATTATTCGCGGGACGCCGCCAACCCTCAGCCGGCTTCGGTCTCCGGGATCCGGTCGGCTTCCTTGGCCGCGCTGCGGCGCTCCTGGGTCGGCAGGGCCGGCGGCTCGCCGGACTCCTGCGCGGCGAGCAGCTCTTTGGCCTTGGCCGCGTAGATGTCCACGTACTCCTGACCGGACAACTCCATCAGCGCGTACATGATCTCGTCGGTGATCGAGCGCTCCACGAACCGGTCGCCCGCGAGGCCCTCGTAGCGCGAGAAGTCCATCGGGTCGCCGATCTTGATGCGGATCTTGTGCGGCCGCCACATCTTCGAGCCGATCGGGTTGGCCTTGTCCGTGTCGAACATGGCCACCGGGACGACCTTGACCCGGGACTCGAGGACCATCCTGGCCAGGCCGGTCTTGCCCTTGTAGAGCCGGCCGTCCGGCGAGCGGGTGCCCTCGGGGTAGATGCCGAGCAGGTGGCCCTCGCGCAGCAGCCGGATGCCGGTGTCGAGCGCGGCCTGCGCGGCGGCGCCGCCGGACCGGTCGATCGGGATCTGGCCCATGCCGCTGAAGAACCACTTCTTCAGCCGACCCTTGATGCCCGGCTGGGTGAAGTACTCCAGCTTGGCCGGGAAGGTGACCCGGCGCTTGAGCATCAGCGGGAGGAAGAACGAGTCGGCGACCGCGAGGTGGTTGCTCGCCAGCAGCGCACCGCCCGAGTCGGGAATCTTTTCGCCGCCCTCGACCTTTGGGCGGAAGAACAGACGGAGCAGTGGCCCGAGGAACACATGCTTCATCAACCAGTACAGCACCGCTACCCGCGCCTCCCGCTAGCTCCCGGCCGGTTCACCGTTTGTCGAGGGTACGAAGGGTGTGCGGCCGGCACAATCCTTCACCACCCGAATGCCACAAGATGTAACGGGGACCACCACTCGGGAGACTCACCTACATCGCCACGGTACCGAACGAACAAACATGCGCGAGGGATCCGGGCATCCACGCTCCGGTTCGTGCGACGATGGCCACACCTGCTCGAGTGCCTGACTGCGCTGTCCAACAAGGAGGCCCAGGTGTCCGACCGGCCGGAGGACGTCGACGCCGCGTTCGCGGCGATCGTGGCTGACCTGGAACGCGAGGGTGTCGGCCGCCGCACACCCGACCTGGACGAGGACCTGAGAGAGGACCTGGCGGACGAACCCGCCGGCGAGAGCTCCGGCCCGGAGGCGACCGCGACCGCCCGCGCCGACTCGGTCGAGCCGGCCCCCATGAGACCACCCCAGGGCACCTGGCGCAGCCACGACGGCGAGTGGGACTGGTCCTGGGGCACCGACGAGGAGCACTACGTCCCGCCGGAGCCGCCGCCGCTGCCCAAGCTGCGCCCGCTGACGATCGTGGCCCTTGCCCTGATCGTGGCGGCAGTGGCGCTGCTGGTCCTACCCGGCGTGATCGGCCTGGACGCCCGCATCGGCACCCCGATCGCCCTGGTAGCCCTCACCTGCGGCGGCGCCATGCTGCTCTTACGAGTCCGCCAGTCCCCCCGCGACCCCGAGGACCGCGACGACGGCGCCCAGATCTGACCTGACGGCTACTGGGAGCTACCACCGTGGTGGCCGACAAATGCGGCCATGACATTTCCGGAATTCCCGTCCGGCCCGCGGGAACTACGGCTGTGAAATCGAGTTCTCCAGGTTGTCGATCTGCTCGTTCAGCTCGTCGACGGCGGCCTGCTGCACCGCGACGGTGGCCACGATCGCGCCGACGCACAGGGCGGTGCCGATGAGTGCCAGCACCTTCCGGCTGCCGAAAACCGCGATCAGGCCAAGGACAACGCCCACTCCGGCGGCGATCGCGGTCAGGTTGTTGAAGATGATCACCGGCGAACCGACCAGGCCGACGATGCCGAGAATGAGCGCGGTCCACGCCAGTCCGGCGAACTTCGTCCGGGCAGGGGCGACCGACATGACAGGGACAGCCATGGGAAGGAATTCCTCTCGAAAGGCCGCGCCTCGATCGGGCGCGTCACCGACTTTTCGCCCGAGCCCGGCGACGCGTTACAGAGAGCTACCACCCGCGCGGGGGAGGCTGGGTCAGGCGCCCTCGGCGGCCAGGGCCGCGGCGCCGACCATGGCCGCCTCGTCGCCGAGCTGGGCGGTGCGGATTCGGGCCAGGGGGCGGTAGCCGGCGCCGGTGATCGTCTTCTTGTAGTGGTCGCGGGCGTCGTCCAGGAAGAGCGGGGCCGACTCGGACACGCCGCCCGCGATGACCACGATCTCCGGGTCGTAGATGTCGGCCACCAGCGCCAGGCCCTCGCCCAGCCACGTCGCCAGCTCGGCCATCGCGCGCTGGGCCAGCGGGTCGCCGTCCCGCGCCGCCGCCGCGACCTTGCGCCCGGTCACGGTCTGCTTGTCGTCCACGACCTCGCGCCGCAGCACCGTCGACCGGCCCGGGTACGTGGCCAGCAGCTCCACCGCCGTCGCCGAGAGCGCCGTGCCGCTGCAGTACCGCTCCCAGCAGCCCGACTTCCCGCACGGGCACGGCCGGCCGCCGGGCACCAGCGGCAGGTGGCCCAGCTCGGGCGCCACGCCGTACGCGCCACGAAAGAGCTTGCCGCCCAGCAGCAGCCCGGCGCCGATGCCGGTACCGATGGCCACCAGCAGCGCCACCCGCGACCCGCGGGCGGCGCCGAAGCGGTACTCGCCGAGCACCGCGGCGTTCGCGTCGTGCTCGAGCACCACCGGCAGCCGCAGCCGCTCCGAGATGCGGTCGGCGACCGGGGCCTTGCGCCACGCCAGGTGCGGCGCGAACATCACCGAGCGCCGGTCGGTCGTGACGAACCCGGCCACCGCCAGCCCGACGCCGGTCACCCGGTGCCGCGCGGCGAGCCCGCCCACCGCCGACACGATGGTGTCCTCCAACGCGGCCTCGCTCGACGGCGTCGCCGCGCGGGCCGTGTCCAGCACGGTGCCGTACCGGTCCACGACGCCGGCGCGCACGCTCGTGCCGCCGATGTCCACCCCGATCGTCGTCTTGGCCCTCAAGCTTGCTCCGGCTCTCCCTTGCGGCGCACCGGGATCCGCTGCACGTGCGGCCGGTCGGCCCGGCGCGGGGGCGGGGTGAACCCCGGCATGTGCGGCACGCCGGGGTCCCACCGGTCGGCGAGCACCGCGCGCAGCAACGCCACCAGGTCGGCCACCCGGTCCAGGCTCCAGGCGGCGAGCTCGTTTGGCTCGCCGCGGACCAACGCGACCGCGGCACACGTCGGGCACCTGCCGCGGCAGCCGGACGAGACCGGGCCGTGCTCGGCGGACACCCGGTCCAACCACGGGCCCGCCCGGTCGGCGACGGCGTCCAGCAGCAGCCGCAGCTCCTCCACCAGCCGGGTGCCGGGCGCGGTCACGCGGGCCCCTCGAACCGCAGCACCAGCCCGGCGTCCTCGGCGACCGCGTCGGTGACCGTGTGCCGGCGCAGCAGGACCGGCAGCGCGACCAGCCGGCGCACGCCGTCGACGGTGATCGCCAGGTCGTCGCCGATCCGAGCCAGGTCCAGCTCGCTCGTGTCGGTCAGCGGCAGCGCGACCGTCAGCTCGTAGTGCCCATCGGGCAGGGTCTTCAGGCCAAGCAGCGAGGACGGGGCGGGGCCGTCGACGGCCAGCGGGTCGGCCTCGCCGTACAGCTCGTCGGCGAGGTCCAGCAGCGGCCGGATGCCGACCGGCTCGACCGGCCGGTGCTCCACCAGGTGCAGCCGCAGCGGCGTCGACGCGTCCAGTTCGGACAGTACGGCGTCCTGCTCCGCGCGCCGGGTCCGCAGCCAGCTCGCCGCCGGGCCGCGCCACCGGCTGGCCCTCGGCACGAGCCGGTTCGCCACCAGGCTGTCGACCCGGATGTCGCGCAGCGCCAACGCGGCGAGCGTGCGCCGGGTCTCGGCGACCACCAGCCGCTCCGGGGTCAGTACCAGCCGGACACTGGTCACCGCCGGGTCGACCAGCAGCCCGCGCAGGCCGGCGAGGTGCTCGGCGAGCCGGCCGAGCGCGTCGGTCCGGCCCCGCAACGCGAGCCGCACCGGGCCGGCCAGCCGGTCGAGGTAGCCGGCGACCGCCTCGGGCAAGGCCAGCAACCGCAACGTCTCCGCGGTCGGTCCACAGTCGACGACCACGACCTCCCACGGCCCCTCGGTGGCCAGCCGGGCCACCTCGGTCAGTGCCAGCAGCTCGTCGACCCCGGGCAGCACGGTCAGCTCGGCGGCGTCCAGCTCGTCGAGCCCGGCGCCGGCCAGCAGGCCGTGCAGCTGGCGCCGGATGTCCTGCCAGGACTTGTCGACGAGCCCGCGAGCGTCCACATGGGCCGCGTACAGACATGTGTCCACTTCGGACGGCGCACCGGTCAGCGGCCGGCCGAACACGTCGCCGAGCGAGTGGGCCGGGTCCGCCGAGGCGACGAGCACCTTTCGCCCACCGACCGCGAGCCGGGCAGCGGTCGCCGCGGCGAGGGTGGTCTTGCCGACCCCTCCCTTGCCCGTGAACAGCAGGATTCGCGCGCCCGTCATGGAGCTTCTGGCCTAGTCACCCTCGACCCGGCGCTTGAGCTCCTTCAGCGCGATGTCCATGATCATTTTCTCGGCCTTGCGGCGGAACAGGCCGATCATCGGCACGGCCAGCTGGACCGAGAGCGTGTAGGTGACCGTGGTCTTGTCGCCGGCCGGGGTCAGCAGGTACTGCCCGTTCTGCGCGCGCTGCATCTGCCCCTTGACCAGGGACCAGCTCACCGACAGCCCGTCGTCGGCCCAGTCGTAGCGCAGCGTGTAGACGTCCTTGAACGGCCCTGCGTCCAGGGTGAACCGCACCTGCGCCGCCCTGCCGTCCGGACCGTCCTCGAGGACCTCGGCCTTCTTCATCGCGTTGGCCCATTCCGGGTACGCCGGGAAGTCCGCGATCACCGACATGATGTCCTGCGGCGGCGCCTCTACCACGATGGACTGGGTGGACTCATCGGCCATGCGGGGAGGCTACCCGGTCAGCAGCTCACCAACGCAGCACGTATGGCCGCTGGGTGCGTTGGAAGTGGCCGACGTTCGCGCATTCGGTGTACGACAGTCGCATCCTGGGCACGAGCGGCTGGTGGACGTGCCCGAAAACGGCCCATCGCGGGTGTTGGGTCCGGATCACCTCGCGCAGCGCGACCGAGCCGTGCTCGGCGCGGCGGGAGACCACGTCGTAGGTGAGCTCCGGCACATCCGGCGGGATGTGGCTGCACAACACGTCCACGTCGGTGAGCCCGGCGGTGGCCGCGGCGAACTCCTCCTCGGTACGCAGGTAGGGCCGGAACACCCCACCTTTGCGGCGCACCGCGCCCGGCGGCAGCAACGCACCGCCGACGAAGCCGAACCGCAGCCCACCGAGCTCGGCCACCTCGCCGTCGAAGACCCGCACGTTCTCGCTGGCGTACTCCGGCCACAGCGCCGGCACGTCGACGTTGCCCGGCGTGGCGTAGGTCGGCACGCTCATCGCGGCGAAGATCTGGTCGTACTGGTCGCGCACGGCCTCCTCGACGACCGCCGCGGGGTCCGCAAGGCTCGTCCACAACGTCCGCGCGTACGCGGCCACCTCGTTGTGCTGGCGCTCGCGGCGCAGCCGGGCGAAGGTCGCCATCTTCTCGGGACCGAAGACCGCGCCCATGATCCCGCCGGCGAGGTTGTGATAGTCCACGAAGTCGATCAGGTCGCCGAGCACCACGAGGGCGTCGGCGCCGTCGCCGGCCTTCGCCAGGGCCTCGGCGTTGCCGTGTATGTCTGACACCACGTGAACCCGCACCTTCGCAGGTTAGCCGTCCGCGGGCGGGCACCCCGGGCGCCGGCCCCCCTCCAGCACCGCCTTGAGATCGAGTGCGACGGCCTTCGCGGCCTGCTGACGACGGGTTTTCTCCCGGCGCAGCCGGGACGGCCGGGAGTTGGCCCCCGGCGGCGGGTCAGCACGCAGGAAGTAGTGCAGCACCGTGCCGTCCAGCACCGGTTCGAGCCAGACCTCCATGGTGCCAACGAGCGCGCCGCGCACTGTCCAGCGCAGCCCCTCGTCGCCGCGGTCGGCGTAGACCTCGAGTCGAAGGTCCGGCCAGAACCGCCGCCAGGAGCCGGGATCGGCGAACGCGACGGCCACCAACTTGGGCGGCACGGCGAGGAACGTCTCGTCGATCACATCCACCGCGGGCACCCCCGCAGCATGTCATGTGCCGTGCGCGCTAGCTTTCCTGGTGTGACCGACGGTGTGACCGGCCAGGAGAGCCTGACCGACATGGTCCAGGCCAATGCCGAGCGGTTCGGGGGCGCGATCGGGATGCGCCGCCTGACCGACGGCTCCTGGCTGGACGTGACCACCCGCGAGTTCGCCCGCCAGGTCCTCGACGTCGCGAAGGGACTGATCGCGGCGGGGCTGCGGCCGGGCGACCGGATCGCGCTCTGGATGAGCACCCGTTACGAGTGGACGCTGTTCGACTTCGCCGCCTGGGCGGCCGGCTGCCAGACGGTGCCGATCGACCCGGACTGCTCGGCCGAGGATGCCGAGTGGATCCTGTCCGACTCCGCCGCGTGCGGGGTGCTGCTGGAGACCGCGGCCCACCGGGAGACCCTGCGGGGCATCGTCGACCGGCTGCCCGAGCTCGGCTGGGTCTGGCAGCTCGACGGCGGCGTCGAGGGCGACCAGGACGCGGACGTGGTCCCGGCGGTCGCGGAGCTGACCGAGCTCGGCGCGGGCCTGGCCGACACCGTCGCGCACGAGCGCCGCCTCGCGGTCGGCTCCGACGCGGTCGCCACGCTGGTCTACCCGAGCGGTCCGGCGCACGCCAAGCGGCTGGAGCTGACCCACGGCGAGGTGCTCGCCGAGGTCCGCGCGACGATCGCGGCGTACCCGGCGCTGCTGCGGGCCGGCAACTCGCTGCTGGTGCTGCTGCCGCTCGCCCACCTGGGCGCCCGCCTGCTCACGCTGGCCTGCGTCTACACCAGGACCACGCTGGGCCACGTGCCCGACACCGGCAACCTGGTCACCGACCTCGGGATGTTCCGGCCGCGGACGATCGTGGCCGGCACCGACCTGCTCCGCGACCTGCACGACGCCGCCCGGGACAAGGCCGCAGCCGAGGGCCGCGCGGCGGTGTTCGGTGCCGCCGAGTCGGTCGCCGTCCGCTACGGCACCCGCGCCCGGCCCTCGCTCGTGCTGCGTGCGCAGCACGCGCTCGCCGACACGGTGGTGTACCCCAAGCTGCGGGCGGCCTTCGGCGGCCGCTGCGGCGCGGCGCTCACCGCGGGCGAGCGGCTCGCCCCGGAGCGGCTGCGGTTCTACCGCGGCATCGGCATCGCGGTCCACGAGCTGCCCGCGGGGGACTCCCCGGCCTGATCGTGCACCCGATGTGACGATCCGTGCAGCAGCGCTTCCACCCCGGCGTCGGCCCGGCGAGGGTGAACCCGTCGCCATATTCGGGGAGAGGACGAGGCCGTGGAAAGCAGGGCCATCGCGCGCAGGGCAGCCGAGCAGCTGATCGCGCACCGCAACAAACTTGCCGGCAAGGCCGAGGACGCCTACCTGGCCACCGCCGCGCTGGACACGGCCGCGAAGACGACCGAGCGTCACCACGACGACCACAAGTCGGGTGCGGCCACGGCGACGGGCCACTGGGACGGCCGCAACGCCGCCGCCTTCGACCGCCGGGCCCGCCGGACGACCAAGGCCCTGGCGACCACGGCGACGGCGTCGGCCAAGGGCGCGCAGATCGTCGCGACCACCGCCTCGTCGCTGGACACCAACCACAAGGCGGTCGCGAACCTCGTCGAGGAGTACACGAACCGGGCGACCCAGCTGCTCGACGCCGCCCGCGGGGTGACCGGGGCCGGCTCGCAGGGCGCGCTGGTCCGCGCGGTCGGCCAGGTGGTCGACCTGGCACGCACGTACACCAACGAGTCGACCCGGCACCTGCGGACCGTCCACGGCCAGATGAAGGACGCCGCCGAGGCGCTGCGCAAGCTCGAGCGGACCGTGGAGCACGACGGGTTCGCCGACCCAACCCGGCGCAAGCGGCGCGGCGAGTCGAAGCAGAAGTCCGCCCCGCCGAAGACGAGGTCCGGGGTGCGGAACAAGATCAAGAGCGTGGCGCGCGGGCAGCTCGGCTACCACGAGGGCCCGGGCAACCAGAACAAGTACGGCCCGACCGGACCGTGGTGTGCGAACTTCACCACCTGGGTGTGGCGCAAGTCCGGGGTGGACATCCCGATCCTGCCGTTCACCGGCGACGTCTACGAGTGGGGCCAGGACCGCGGCCTGGCCTACGGCAAGAACAACCTCGACTCGGCGCGGCCCGGTGACGTGCTGCTGTTCGGCACCGGTCCGCAGAGCCCGGAGACGAGCACGCACATCGGCATCGTGGAGCGCGTCGACGGGGACCGGGTGACCCTGATCGAGGGCAACTCGTCGGACAAGGTCCAGCGGGTCACCCACACGCTGTCCAGCTCGACGTTCTACGGAGGGGTGCACCCGCGATGAGCGACATCACCGGCTCGGCAACGGGCGCGGGCGGCGGAATCCGGGTCGAGGTGTTCCCCGGCGGCGCGCTGTCGTCGCTGACCCTGGACCGGCGGGCCGTCGGCCTCGGCGCCCGGGCTCTGTCCGCCGCCCTGCTCGCGGCGGTCGACGAGGCCACCGCGGTCGCCAACCAGCGCACGAAGGCCGCCCTGCGCGACGCGCTCGACGGCCTGGGCGAGCAGGAGCTGACCCTGCTCGGCCTCAACCAGGACGGGACGCTGACCGAACGAGTGGAGTCGACCACTCCGGACACCTGGAGGGCCTCGTGAAGGAGGAGGAGGGTGAGCGGAGCGAAGGCGCGTACGCCGTCTGGACTGACGAGCAGCGCAGGTCGCGCAGCGACCGAGCAGTGAGGAGGGAAGACGGCGTGTTAGCGCCTTCGCGCAGCGAACAATTCAACACCGAGGAGCTGCTCGAAGCCGGCGTCGTGCTGAACGAGCGGGCCGACGGGGTGTTCGACCGGCTCAGCCGGATCAGCACGACCGCGGCCGAGCTG